>NZ_AWXD01000001.1:0-718 GCF_000478945.1 Peptoniphilus sp. BV3AC2
ACTTTGCCTTTTGGCTTTGTCTGGTGGAGGTAAGGAGAGTCGAACTCCTGACCTCCTGCTTGCAAGGCAGGCGCTCTCCCAACTGAGCTATACCCCCATGTATTAAATAGTGTAAGTGGAAGTTGTCTCTTCCTTTTCCGATCTTTCTTTTTACGGTCCGATCGTTTTTTCCTTAGAAAGGAGGTGATCCAGCCGCACCTTCCGATACGGCTACCTTGTTACGACTTCACCCCAGTCACCTATCCTACCTTCGACGGCTGCCTCCTTGCGGTTGGCTCACCGGCTTCGGGTATTACAGGCTCCCATGGTGTGACGGGCGGTGTGTACAAGACCCGGGAACGCATTCACCGCAGCATGCTGATCTGCGATTACTAGCAACTCCGACTTCATGCACTCGAGTTGCAGAGTGCAATCCGAACTGGGATCGGATTTATGAGATTTGCTTGAGATCGCTCTGTTGCTTCCCTCTGTTCCGACCATTGTAGCACGTGTGTAGCCCAGGGCATATAGGGCATGATGATTTGACGTCATCCCCACCTTCCTCCGATTTATCATCGGCAGTCCCTTTAGAGTCCCCATCCGTACATGCTGGTAACTAAAGGTAAGGGTTGCGCTCGTTGCCAGACTTAACTGAACATCTCACGACACGAGCTGACGACAACCATGCACCACCTGTATTGAGGCTCCCGAAGGAGAATACTTATCTCTAAGTACGCCC
>NZ_AWXD01000003.1:0-13115 GCF_000478945.1 Peptoniphilus sp. BV3AC2
GTGACGGACTGTAAAATCTGTTTTAAGTATGGCTTATACTATAGCCCTGTTAGTACCCCAGCAGATTTTCGGATGCTTGCTCCTATTGTATTGGAACAAGTCTTAAAAAAAGCTGGAACAGAATTGTTAGAGCCATATCTTAGTTTTAAAATTTATGCGCCACAGGAATATCTTTCACGAGCATACAACGATGCTCCTAAATATTGTGCGAACATCGTAGACACTCAATTGAAAAATAATGAGGTCATTCTTAGTGGAGAAATCCCTGCTCGGTGTATTCAAGAATATCGTAGTGATTTAACTTTCTTTACAAATGGACGTAGTGTTTGTTTAACAGAGTTAAAAGGGTACCATGTTACTACCGGTGAACCTGTTTGCCAGCCCCGTCGTCCAAATAGTCGGATAGATAAAGTACGATATATGTTCAATAAAATAACTTAGTGTATTTTATGTTGTTATATAAATATGGTTTCTTGTTAAATAAGATGAAATATTTTTTAATAAAGATTTGAATTAAAGTGTAAAGGAGGAGATAGTTATTATAAACTACAAGTGGATATTGTGTCCTGTATGTGGAAATAAAACACGATTAAAGATAAGGGAAGATACTGAATTAAAAAAATTCCCCCTCTATTGTCCGAAATGCAGACAAGAAAATTTAATTGAAATAAAGCAGTTCAAAGTAACTGTGATTACAGAGCCAGACGCAAAGACGCAGAGCCGATAAAATGAGATTAATACAATCTCATTTTATCGGCTCTTTCCGTTATGTATGGATTCTTTTAATTAGTCTTCGATGTTTCTTGCTTCGTTGATACCGCTGGCTAAAGATTCCATTAAGGATAGTTCTTTGTCTGTAAAGCTATCCATGTATTTCTCTATCTGTAATCGTCGGGTGCTTTTTACCAAGTTATTAGCAGGTAAGAAAAATTCATCAACGGAAACATGAAGTAACGATACAAGGTCATAAAGAACTTGTATGCTGGGGTGTTGCCCTTTATTTTCAATATTAGTTAAGTACCGTGGGTCAATTTCAATCAATGCTCCCACTTGTTCACGAGTTAAACCTCGTTTCAATCGAGCTTCTTTAATGGCTAAACCAAAGGCTCTAAAATCATATTTATCTTCTTTTTTACGCATAGTAGACCACCTCTATACATTTTATTGTTCCTACTGAATTAAAAACAGGTATAGAAAAACGTGTTATATGGTTTATAGGTTTATATTTAATAAAAAGCACTACTAAACGCCAATAAAAAAACCGTTATATGGTAGTGCTATTTACGCTGTTAAAATATTGTATATTACTTCCAAATGGCGGTTTGTTGGAGGTCAACGTCGCCATGAAGTACATCATATACAATAAATTTCCTTACATTGGGTTCTTGTCAAAAAAAGTCGTCTATCTGCAATAGATAAGTACGTCCACCAATGTGGTTTTATAAATCATATAGATAGAATAACAGAAGCATGTAAACAGAGAAATAAATCTGTTTATATGCTTTTTTGGCTATTCAGAACTTTTTTACAAAGTTTATTTATCAGTAATGCAACAAATCCCCCTTTCACATTGGGACTAAGAGTGAAAGGAGATAAACGAGCAAGGCTCACTTCCTTTCCTAGACAGAAAGGGGATGAGAAACATGAAACCATCTTCTTTTCAGACCACAATAGAAAATCAGTTTGACTATATCTGTAAACGTGCTATGGAAGACGAGCGAAAGAATTATATGCTTTATCTTTCAAGGATTGCAAAGCGTGAGGTGTCCTTTTCGGATGTTGGCGATTATCTTGTTAGCCAGTTTGCGACAACAGATAACTATTCAACTGACTTTCAGATTTTTACACTCAATGGGTTATCAGTAGGCGTTGAAAATGATTTGTTGAGTGAAGCATTACGTGAGTTGCCAGACAAGAAACGTGAAATTCTACTGCTGTTTTACTTTATGGACATGAGCGATTCAGAAATTGCAGACCTGTTGAAATTGAACCGTTCTACTGTCTATCGGCATAGAACCAGTGGACTAGCCTTAATCAAGAAGTTTATGGAGGAGGAAAACGAAGAATGAGAAAAGAATATTCCAGAATTCCATTCCCATTGATTGTAAAGGCTTGTGATGGCGATACAGAAGCGATTAACCAGATTCTACATTATTACAGAGGGTACATTGCTAAACGCTCTCTACGGTTGATGAAAGATGAATATGGCAATCAAAGTATGGTCGTTGATGAGGTCTTACGTGGACGAATGGAAACCAGGTTGATTACAAAAATCCTGTCATTTGAGATTGAGTAGCACCGATTTATCTCTCTTTTCGTGGAAGTGCGGACGAGCTTTCCATACTTCCCGATTGGGGAGGTTTGTTATTCCATCAAAGCATATTGTCTTTCAGTATGTTTTGATAGGCTGACAAGCCATCTGTTCTTTGAAAACTGAATAACAGCAGTCGAATACATTTCGATAAGAAAAGAGCCAACGGAGCTGACCGCCATGACCTGCCCTGTAAAGATAGCGAGCGATTCATGTCAGTGATCCGAGAAGTAATCTTTAGCAGGATTGCCAGCGAAGACATTCTTATCGTAATAATGATACTCCTGTATCGTCATAGTCCGAGCGTTAAAAGCGTCGCAGGCAATGAGTACAGTTGGACGAGAACCGTGCAAGGGTGGAACTCCCGTGAGCTTTGCTAAAGCTGTTCGATTGCTTGTAAAACTACTTTTATGAAATCTAACGTGTGATTGGGAAAGGAGGATTTTATGAAGCAGACAGATATTCCTATCTGGGAGCGTTATACCCTGACCATTGAAGAAGCGTCTAAGTATTTCCGTATTGGCGAAAATAAGCTCCGTCGTTTGGCAGATGAAAATAAAAATGCTGATTGGCTGATTATGAATGGCAATCGTATTCAGATAAAGCGAAAACAGTTTGAAAAAATTATTGATAAATTGGACGCAATCTAGCGTCGCCAAAGGGTCTTGGATATGATAAAATAGCATTAAGTCGTATCAAGGCTCTTTCCATTTTGGAAAGGAGCGAAAGCCATGTCAGAGAAAAGACGTGACAATAAAGGTCGCATTTTAAAGACTGGGGAGAGCCAACGAAAAGACGGAAGATACTTATATAAATATGTAGATTCATTTGGAGAACCGCAATTTATCTACTCATGGAAACTGGTGGCTACAGACAGAGTACCAGCAGGAAAGCGTGATTGTGTTCCTCTTCGGGAAAAAGTTGCGGAGCTACTGAAAGACATTCATGATGGCATTGATGTTGTAGGAAAGAAAATGACACTTTGTCAGCTTTACGCAAAGCAGAATGCTCAAAGACCCAATGTGAAGAAAGGCACGCAAACTGGACGGAAATATCTGATGGATATTTTGACAAAGGACAAGTTAGGTGCAAGGAGCATAGACAGCATTAAACCGTCTGACGCTAAAGAATGGGCGATTAGAATGAGTGAAGATGGATATGCTTATCAAACCATCAATAACTATAAGCGTTCTTTAAGGGCTTCATTCTATATTGCGATTGAAGACGATTGTGTTCGGAAGAATCCCTTTGACTTCCAGCTAAATACCGTCATTGATGATGATACTGTTCCTAAAGTCGCATTGACAACGGAGCAGGAAGAAAAGCTGTTATCCTTTGCGAAAGCTGATAAGACCTACAGCAAGAATTATGATGAAATCCTGATACTCTTAAAAACGGGTCTTCGTATTTCAGAGTTTGGCGGTCTGACACTTCCAGATTTGGATTTTGAAAATCGTCTTGTCAAGGTAGACCATCAGTTACTACGAGATACTGAAAATGGATACTACATTGAAACTCCCAAGACTAAAAGTGGCGAACGACAAGTTCCTATGGTTGAAGAAGCCTATCAAGCGTTTCAGCGAGTGCTGGCGAATCGGAAGAACCGTAAATGTGTTGTGATTGATGGTTATAGTAATTTCCTTTTTCTCAATGGGAAAGACTATCCTAAAGTGGCAAGTGATTACAATGGTATGTTGAAAAACCTTGTCAAGAAATACAATAAATATCATGAGGATAAGCTACCCCATATCACTCCACACATTTTGCGTCATACGTTCTGCACTAACTATGCAAATGCAGGAATGAACCCAAAAGCATTGCAGTACATTATGGGGCATGCGAATATAAACATGACGCTGAACTATTACGCACATGCTACATTCGATTCTGCTATGGCAGAGATGAACCGCTTGGAAAAAAAGAAACAGCAGGAACGTCTTGTTGCTTAGTAGTACAGATGAATTTACTACTAATTTACCACTTCTGACAGTCAATTCATGAGGAAATATATAAGGAAACGTGAAGTATCTTCCAACAGTAAAAATGCTCGAAGCCCTTTAGAATAAGGATTTGCGAGCATTTAATGAGATTTAAAAGGATAATTAGAAATCTATGTTTTGTTTATTCTAAAAATAATTAAGTTTTGCACAAAAAAATTTTCCATGCTCTAGGTAGAGCATTTAAATTTATGTACATGCTATCCGGATAGCATCTTATTTTATTCTCCTAGCATCTTAATCATTTCCGCAGCTGGGTCTAGAATTTTTATGTCTGTTAGCTTTTCAAGTTCTTCCTTTATATATGGAAAATGTGTGCAGCCTAAAATTATAAGATCTAGCTTTTCTCTTTTAATCTCATTAAAATAATCAGCGAGTTTATCAAGAGCAAGCAGCTTTATTATTTCTTCTGGTTTTAATTTGTCTTCTATTGCTTCTACCAAGGTTAGGTTTCCAATGGCAACTATATTTTTAAATTCCTCTTCACAAAGAATTTGATCAATTTTAAATGCAGATTTCGAATTTGCGGCGATAATTGCTATGTTTTTATACTTCTTATCCAAGTTTTTGTACACATCTATAGGTGTGATGATTTCCATGCCAGTACTTTCTCTTAGATATTTTAAATCAATTGCAACGGATAGAGAATTGCAATAGATGAATATCTTCTCTGCTCCATTTTCTTTTGCGTCTTCAATCTTTTCTTTTACGATATTTGTGAGTTCTTCTACTGAATAGAACTGTAGCTTCGACTGTTCTTTGGGATTTTTTGAAATAGGATATAGAATTGTTTCAAAATTGTTTTTTTCAAGTAAGTCTGAACCCATCTTAGTGTCAACGTATGTACCTGCAAATACTGCTACTTTCATTTAGCACCTCTGTTTTCATTTATTAATTTAATTCTTTACTTAGTAATATTATAGCACCAATTATTTTATTTTATATTGGAAGTTCATTAAAATTAACATAAATTCTATGATATAATTAACAAGTAAAGTGAGGAGATATTTATGAAATTAGGAATAGTTGGACTTCCAAATGTAGGCAAGTCTACACTTTTTAATGCACTTACCAAAGCCGGTGCAGAAGCTGCAAACTATCCATTTGCAACTATAGAACCAAATATCGGCGTGGTAGCAGTGCCAGATGAAAGATTAGAAGTTTTATCTAAAATTAATAATTCAGAGAGAATTCTACCAGCAACCATAGAATTTTTTGATATAGCAGGATTGGTAAAAGGCGCGAGCAAGGGTGAAGGTCTAGGTAACCAATTCCTTGCAAATATTCGTGAAGTTGATTCCATCGTTCAAGTTGTAAGATGTTTCGAAGATAGCAATATCATCCACGTTGATGGTTCTGTAAATCCGCTTCGTGATATTGAAAATATAAATCTTGAACTAATCTTTTCTGATTTAGATTTAGTTGACAAGAGACTTTCAAGAGTTGAAAAACAAGCTAAGGCTGATAAATCATTGGCCCTTGAAGTAGAAGTTTTAAAAAAGACTAAAGAAGTTTTGGAACAAGGAAAAGCTGCTAGATCTCTTGACCTTTCAGAAGAAGAAAGTAAAATTTTAAAATCTTACCAACTTCTATCATCTAAACCAATCATTTACGTTGCCAATGTTTCTGAAGATGATATTGCAGACGACGGCGCAAGTAATAAAATGGTAGCTGATGTGAAAGAATATGCAGCAAAAGAAGGCTCCGATGTAGTTGTAATCTCATGTGAAATTGAATCACAAATTCAAACCCTAGACGATGATGAAAAAGAACTCTTCTTAGAAGAACTTGGACTTAAATCATCAGGACTTGATAAACTTATAAGAGCTTCCTACAGTCTACTAGGTCTCATTTCTTATCTAACATCAGGACCTATGGAAACAAGAGCATGGACCATCAAAAAAGGTACCAAAGCTCCACAAGCAGCAGGCAAAATTCACACCGATTTTGAAAGAGGATTTATAAGAGCAGAAACCGTAAGTTATGACGATTTAGTTAAATCAGGATCTATGAATGCCGCAAAAGAACACGGTCTCGTACGAAGCGAAGGTAAAGACTATGTAGTTCAAGATGGCGACGTAATACTATTTAGATTTAACGTATAAATTTTATTAATTAACCTATTAAAAGTATTGACAATATATTTAATCGATGTTAAAATTTTATATGTTGTCATATGGTGGGTATGGCCTAGTTGGTTAGGGCGCAAGATTGTGGCTCTTGAGGTCGTGGGTTCGAATCCCACTATCCACCCCAACATAACCGTTGAAGTTTTTTCAACGGTTTTTTTATAATTATTTTTATGAATATTTTAATTTTCTGGTTACTCTATAATTTATCTTTTTAATTAAAATTATATTGGTTATAATTATTATAGATAGCTAGGCAACAGTTAATAAAATTCATTTAGGAGGTCCTATGTTTGAAAGAAGATTTGTCCAGTTTATTGAATCACTGAAAAAAATATTTACAAATATTATTAGTAAGGATATATTTCTCAGATTATTTTTTAACTTTATCATCCTCATAGTAACTATCAAAGTATACAAAATTTTCAATCTAAAAGATTATTTAGATATAACCGTATTTACTGCTGCAATCTTCATTCTGTTGATAGACTTTTTCATTGTCTCAACCATTAATTTTGTCTCCACAAAAACTGAGGATTCACTAAAGACAACCGATGACTACAGCAAACTTATCTCAAAATACCCCTTGGATGAGAAATACGGATACCTATATGAATTTAAAAATACAAAACTTAATAAAATTCCTCACTACATAAGAAGGAAGTTTTATAAAGACGACTGGAACTTTAATTTTTATGAGAAGGAAGTCTTCCCTGTTAGGAAGCTTTGCTCCTGTAAAGGAAAAGAAATTATTTTAGAAGATAGCGATGATATCTATCGAATGAGCGATGATCTTCTTGAAAATTTAAACATTCTTAAAGATGTCCACAAAAATTCAAATATCTATAATAATAAATCCATAAGGCTCGATGGCGTAACTGAACAAAATGGTAGGATCACCCTCAAAACTTCTAGGACTACCTATTTTGATTTTTGCGCATCCAATAGAATGATCGACTACGTAAAGAAAAATAAACGCACCATAAGAGATGATCACCTCTTTGGACCACTCTTTCCTACCCTTGAAGAGTCTGGTATGTCAAATTTATTAGGTTTTAACTGTATGGTAGTTTCAAGTGATGGACACTTAATCTTTATTAAGAGAGGTAATAATGTTTCTATAGAAAAAGGTAAACTTGGAGTCGGCATTCAAGCATCTGTTAAATATATGTACACCCACATTGATAAGGGTAAAAAAATTATGGATATAAATGATATTTATAGATCTGTCTACAGAGAATTTCAGGATGAAATCGGAGTAACTTTAAGTGATCCAGAATCTATAGGCGACTGTTTCACCGATGTTTATTACGATTATGTGGAAGCTAAACCTCAACTATATTTTGAATTCTATTTAAAGGAAGATGATAAAGGCTCAAGTCTTAAAGATATAGAGGCTTATGTTTCCAAAAAGGATAAATCTATGCTCAAGGACGGCAATTCTGTGGTGGCTATTCCTTTTGATATGTGCGAAGACATCTATGTGTCAAACTTTGCTTTAGCTTATAAAGATAGTTACTACTCGATGGTTCCGTCTGCATCCTACTGTGTTGCGAGGTTTTTAGAAAATCAAAGAAATTAAAATATCCCTAACGTAAGAGAAAACTTATGTTAGGGATTTTTTATATGAATACAAACTGTTCGGTTCACTTTTAAATGTATTTCAAGAATAAATCGCTATGAATTATACTATCCAATATTACATATATATTAAAGATTTTCTAATTAAGCATTGATAGAAACCGACTGTGCTATAATATCTGTGGAGGTTGAAATGAAAAAACGATTAACTATTTTATTATTATTTATATTTTTAATTCCCTACTCTACTTACGCAAATTTAAATTTAATTAATAGGGAAAATATATCTGGTGGCGTGGTTAAAACTCGCTACACTTACCAAGGTGCAAAGGGCAAAACTAGGGTCTATATTTTAGAATGTAATCTTTCAGATCCTGATTTAGATATAGACATCATAACTGGTAAAGGAAAATATACTCAAAGGGCTACAGTTTCTGAGATGGCAAATACAAGGAATGCTCTTGCCACTGTTAACGGTGACTTCTTCAACATGGCTCTTCAAGGAACTCCTGAAGGTCCTTCTATGAGAGGTGGAGTTTTACTTTCTAGTCCTTCCGTTATAAAGGACGTATATTCAATCGGGATTACAAATGATATGACTGCTGATATTCTAAGAGTTTGGTCCCAAGGTGGAGTAACTGCTCCAAATGGAAAAAAATATCCAATTAGTGGTCTAAATAGAAGTTACTATTGGTACGATACGACAAATGAATACTCTCATGAAAATAAAATAAATCTCTACGATAGCATGTGGGCATCTAAATCCAGAGGCGACAAGAAAAATTCTGAAGTTCTTCTAGATTCAAACTATGTTGTTGAACAGATTTCCGATAAGAACTTCCCATTTGCTGTGCCTGAAGGAAAATACATCCTTCAACTAGATGGTTTAGCAAAAGATTTCTTCAACCAAAACATAAAAGTTGGAGATCAACTTAAGATTGACTACACCATCTATCCTAGAAATGACTACAAGATGCTTATAGGTGGTCATGGTCTGCTTGTGGATAATGGTCAAGCTAAGAAATACACAAAGGATGTAAATGTTCTAGGAGGATTTAGAGCAAGAACTGCTGTTGGTATTTCTAAAGATGGCAAGACTCTTTACATTCTATCTGCTGAAGGTAGAACTAAGAGATCCTACGGACTTAGTTTAAACGATATGTCCAAAATATTTGTAGAGTTAAAAGCATTTAAGGCGGTAAATCTTGACGGCGGCGGTTCTACTGCAATGGTTGCAAAAGAACTTGGAAGTTCTGAAAGAACTAGGTTTGTAAATCCAGAAAGAAATGGTCCTGAAAGAAGAGTTGTAAATGGTATAGGCCTATTTAACAAGGCTCAACCTACAGGCATCGCTGCTGGAGTTAAAATCTCTGGTCCATCTACAGTATTCGTTGGAGAAAATGCACAGTATGGTTTGAAATCAGTATGGGATACTGCATACCAACCAATGGATAAATCTAAAGTAAAATATTCTGTCTATGATTTAAGTGGTCAGGAAGAATTTTGGAACAACGACGTCTTCTCCCCTATGAATCCTGGTAAGGTGGACATAGGCATCACAACATCTGAAGGGGCTGCAGGAGTCTTATCTGTAGATGTTTTAGGATTAGATAAATTAAAATCACTAAATATAAATAGAGACAAGGTTAAAGTTGCTCCAGGGGAAGAGTTAAATGTTAAATTCGAAGGAATAAAACCAGATGGATCTAAATTTAAAATAAACCCAAGCATGTTTATCGCAAAATCTGATTCAGTTGTGCTAAATGATCTTGGAGGCGGTAAGTATTCTATCGGACCAATGAATAAAAATATTTCAAAAGTTGAATTTAGCGCTCCAGGCAAGACTGGAAGCATCATACTTTTAAATAAAGATGCTGAATTTTTAAGAATGGTTGTCGGCTCTAAAGATTGGGAAATGAATGGAATTAAAAATAAAATGGATGTCAGTCCATTTATAAAGAATAGCAGAACCTTGGTTCCTCTAAGATTTGTCGTAGAAGCACTAAAAGGCGAAGTTGATTGGAATCCTGAAACCAAGACTGCAACTATAAAAATAAGAGATAAAAATATAGAAATTCCAATTGACTCAAAGAAAGTTATGGTAAATGGAGTCGAAAAAACAATAGATCAAGCAGCAATTATTTCAAATAGTAGAACCTTCGTCCCAATTAGATTTATATCTGAAACAGTTGGAATGGAAGTTATCTACCTAGGAGAAAGTAAAGAAATCTATATAGTCGATTCAAACGGCGTTTCATTAGAAAATAATGTAGATAATAATGTAGAAAATACAGATGAAAATCAAAATGAAAACTCTAATAATAATTCTGAAAACACAAACGCTGATAACAACACCAACAATTCTACAAACGCAAAATAAACAAAAGATGAATGTTTAAAATCCTAAATAAAAACAGACGAGGAAAAATAAAAATCCTCGTCTGTTTTTATACAGTTATTATAAATAGTTGAATTAAAATTATATTGTTCGAATTAAATCTATGGTCGGTCTGTCTAATATTCTCTTTAATGAAAAATGATAGATGATTAGGTTAATACCATAGACGACTAGTGAGAATACTAGGAAGCTTTTGTAGTCATAATATTTTATTAGAGTACTCATTCTTAAATCAGAAACGATTATCGATATTATAAACATAACTCCTAAGCTCACCATAATAGAAATTATAAAGGATTTTACCTGTTCTTCAATAAATTCTTTTTGATAGATGTTCTTTAACTCATCTACATCCATCCCGCAAGAGTAAAGACTCCCGATTTCTTTTTTTCTGCTCATGAGACTTAAATTAATGGACGAGTAACCGTTGGTGATATTTAATACAAAGATGATCGATGCTATTCCTATTACAAGTTTTATAAAACTTTTCACGTCCTTATATTCATTTTGTGCGATTTCTTCACCTGTTGTGATATTAAATCTATCTTCAGGTGAAATTTGTTCTCTGATCATGGCCTCTACATATTCTTTTACATCTTTGGTATCAGAGTCTTTTACCTTCATATTCAAAGTATAGGCATATTCCGTATACATCTCATCACCTGCTTCTTCCATAAGTTTAAAATAAGTGTCAAAATCTGTATAAACTTTTACATCAAAAGGCATTGTTCTTGACTTATATTTTCCCAAATCTGTTATTGTCTTTGAAATTTTAATAGTCTTCTTATAATCATTTTCAAAGTTAATGTCTAAAGTCTGTGGGTTTTCAAAATATGGAATTCTCTTTGCCTTTGCTATTGGAATAGAAGAATCTTCTTGAATTGTATTGTAGAGGACAAATTCGCCCTTCTTTCCTCCAAGTTGTTTTAAGTCTTTTTCTTCTAAGGCGATGATAAACCCATCCATACCCTTTGCCTTATATTTTTTTATATTCTTTTTCGCTTCCTCATCTAATCCAACTGCCTTTGCTTCTTTTGAGAATTCGTTATTGTTTTCTACTTGAACATACTTATCTTTTGAAATATAAGACTTTTCGTTAGGAATTTTATCTACAATTTCTTTTAATATTTTTGGGACTTGGTTATTTTCACTAAAATAGTCCACGGAAAAATTATAGCCAGCATCGTAATGCGAAAAATCTCTGTAGTAAATTGAGATGGCTATAGTGATTATAAAAACCGAAATGATAATTATACCTATTGCAGAAATATATCGTTGTGATTTTATTGAAGCTAAGTTGTTGAGTTTTAATTCCTTCCAAAAATCTTTGGCTCTTTTCTTCTTTGATTTTGAAAAATCTATATTTCCTCTTATACCGTCTATAATGTTTATTTTAGAAATCTTTTTCGCAGGGGATTTAATAGCTAGTGCTACAATCACAAAGGAAACTACAAGTATCGCCAAACTTAATAAGGGATTAAATTTTATAACTTCAAAGGCACTTACTCCTTCACCTTTTGTTATGTTTTTATACAAACAATACATAAAGAAAAATCCTGCAATATGTCCTAAAATTATTGGAACTATAGTTGTAACAAGTCCTTCCTTTAGAAGTAACAGATAAATCTGTCCATTGGTGGATCCAATAGATTTATAGATGGAAAGCTCTCTAATCTTCCTTAGCCCCCAAACCCAAAAGATGTTTTTTATAAAAAACACAAAGATTGCTATGCATCCAAGAACTGATAGAACAAGAACGGCCTTTTTCATTATATTTTGTAAGAGTTCGTTTTCTAATCCATAATAGTTTATAAGACTTTTAGAAAATTCTAAAGTAACTTTTTTGCCCAAAGTCTGATTGATTTCTGCTTGTATTTTATCTCTATTTTTGTAAGCTTTTTCAAATGAATGAAATTTTACAAAGTTTCTAAATGTAGGCATTTTATCTTGTAGCCCTAGAGCAAAATTTAGTTTACTGTACTTGTTGTAGACCTCTCCGTAAACACCGACTAAAGTAAAACTCTTAGAACCTTTGCTCTCAAATTTTTCTCTGCCAGTATTTGCACTTGTTGGACCTATCTCTTCTCCATCTAAAAACCTTTTGCCTAAATCAAGTTCTAGCTTGTCACCTATTTTAAGTTTATTTTTCTTTACTAGGCTTTCAGATAGTACAATTTCGTCTTCCTTTGTTGCAAATCTGCCGCAGGTAAGTCTTGAATACTCTCTCATCTTATTGATTGCTTCGTCTTGGTAGTTTATAACGACTAAATCGTCAGCAAGTTTTCCATTATCGGGATTAAGAGACATTTTTCCGACCAAATCTATATCTTCAATGGACTTTAACTTTTCAACATCTTCATTTGAAAGTTCTTCTTTAATCTCTCCATGATAAAAGCTTGAAGCCATGTAATAACCATAGTTAGCCTTCATATTTGTATATCCGTAATAAAAAACCACAGTAAAAAACAGACTTACAATAAATAATGAGATGAAAATAGGAAAATTCTTCTTATTCATGTTTCTCATCTCCTACAATTTTTCCATCGACAATTGTAACAATTCGATTTGCTTGTAAGGCTATTTCTTCGTCATGGGTGATTAGGATAATCGTCTGTTTTAAAGTTTTGTTAAAATATTTAAAAATTTCAATTATTTCCTTAGAATTTTTTCTATCCAAATTACCTGTTGGTTCATCTGCC
>NZ_AWXD01000004.1:0-88469 GCF_000478945.1 Peptoniphilus sp. BV3AC2
AATACTTAGGTCTATGCCATAATCGTCATTGACTGTCTTGACTGCATACTTGATATGGTTGATACTTTCGTACTCTTCTTTGATTGATTGTGATTGTCTGTTGAGTCTCGATATTTCATCTTCAAGGGTTTGGATTTCTTTTTTCCAGTCTTTAGACTTAATCGCCGATGAGCCTGTTATCTTTTCAAGAATTGCCCTTGCTCTTTTATATTTATCTATCTCATCTTTATGGGAATTGTAAAAGCTGTCTTTGAATAGGGATTTACTGTTCCATTCCTCAAAGACTTTTTTGTTATCCTTGATGATGTCCGCATAGGCAAAGCATTTATTTAAGTTTTCTATTCTTGTGGTTTTCGCCTTAATGTCTTGACTAATTTTCTTATTTTGGGATTGTAATGTGCTTATCTTTTCTTGTAGGTCGGCTATGGTTTTAAGATTGTTGCCTTTCAGATATATTCTTGCTTTGGAAAATCGTCTTAGGTCTGCACCTATCTTTTTGTTGCTTGCATAGGGATTTAACTTTCTTGCTTTTTCTCCCTGTAAGTCATAATAAATACTGATGTACTCATAGAGATTAAAGAGTTCCGCCTTGTTCTCATATTCTTCTTTTTTCTCCTGTTTGTATTCATCATATTTTACTTGCAGACTTCCAAGTAACGAGCCTATCCAAGACGTAAGTTTGGATAGCTCCTCTTTTAATTTTCTAAATTCTAAATTCAAGGCTATGATTTTTCTGTTTTGGTTTCCTCTCTCTGTCTGTATGCCTTTTTTCTCCATCTGATAACTGCTTGTGCCTAAATGAATTTGCGGGAGTTCTTCTCTGCCTTGTTCTTTAAAGGTGCGTGGATCTATCCTTTTATTTATGTTGTTTCTTGCCAAGTATTCGTTTGCTTTCTTTGAAAAGTTTTCTCTCCACTCTTTTACTTTGTCAGGTTCATTCCAATCGTTCAAATTTACTTTTCTTGATTTATAGTTTCCACTTTTCAGTTTTATCTTTTCTCCGTTTTCATCAAGGATATATTCTTTTCTGCATTTCGGTTTCCAATTCCCTTTTTCGTCTATTTCTCTAAGGGTAAGTAGGATATGGGCGTGTGGTTGTTCTTCATGATCGCTTGCCATAGGATTATGAATATTACAGTCTGCTATCATACCTTTAGAAGTAAAGTTTTCTTCTAT
Source organism: Peptoniphilus sp. BV3AC2 (assembly GCF_000478945.1). Taxonomy (NCBI): domain Bacteria; kingdom Bacillati; phylum Bacillota; class Tissierellia; order Tissierellales; family Peptoniphilaceae; genus Peptoniphilus; species Peptoniphilus sp. BV3AC2. Next base: position 1,177 of record NZ_AWXD01000004.1, read on the forward strand.
AAATTCGCTGATTAACTTTATTCTGTCCTGTTCATTTAATTCTCTTGGAAGTGTAAAGAGCAGATTTCTTGCAAGTTGTGAATTTTTACTTTTTTCGATTTTCTCAACTTCATTCCATAGGTATTCTCTGTTTGAAAACTCTTTCGGGATATGTTCCGGCAGAAATATTTTTGAGAATACAAGGTCTTCTTTTTTAGAATAGTCATGTGTTTTTCCATAGTATTCATCTTGTAATTTATCTCTTGCATTGTATGCAGCTTTTGCAATCACGCTATGCCCTTTTGACCTTGAAACTATATCTACATGGGTATGTAGGCTTTTTATCTCCATTTTTTAGCTCCTTCCAATTTTGTGTTTTTATATTTTTAGGCATAAGAAAAGCAGATAGATTTTTCTTAACATTTTTCTATCTGCTACTCTTTATCTGATATTTAATTTTTATATTTTAGTATCCTTATGATGATAGGTATCTTCGCTCCCTTTTTCAAAGGGCGCAAAGATACACCGTTTGACTACGGTGCTTTGCGTTCCTGCGGAAAGCTTATAGCTCCGCTAAGGAAACGAAAACGCTAAAGCATTTTTATTTGTTCAAGGGGGCTACTCCCCCTTAGACCCCTGTGAACTTTGTTTTTTGTAGATTTTTCAAATCCACAAAAAAGCAAAGTGTTAAAATGTTCTCACTTTGCTCCATCTCAGTTTCTAATACATTTTCTGTTTTCCTTATTCTTCCTCTGTCAGTTCTTCAAAATCATCATTTGCATTTTCCTCTTTAAGATTTGGATTTTCTTCTAAAGAGATTTCTTTTTCTTTTAAATGAATTTCTGTAAGTTCTTTTAGCTTTTCTCTATTTCGATTATCGGAAAGTACATAATCTAAAAAGGCATAGATTAAATCATTGTCGGTACTTTCTTCTGCTCCGGTTATCTGTTTTTCAAATTTCTCAAACACGCCTCCTTTTTCTACTTTTCGTTTCGTGTCCGCCTTTCTTTTTAGCTGTGATTTCTTTTGTCTTAGTTGCTTAATTTTGTTTTCTACCTGTTCTTTTTTCTTAGTTTCTTTTTCCAACTGGCTCATTACATTTTCTAACTCTTTCATTTTTCATTCCTCCATTTCAATATTGTTGTGTTCCAAACAAAGAAAGGCTAAGCACCTTTCTTTGATACTTAACCTTTCATCATTTTTTAGATTTTATCTTCTAAAATCTTTCTTAGTTTTTCTAAAATTTGATCCCTCCTTTGTCCGATTGCCTGATGTGTAACTTTCTCTTTTCTGCTGATTGACCTAAGACTTTCTTCTCTGTAGAAGATGGCTTCCATTAACTCTCTTTCTTCTTTTGTCAGTGTAGCTAATGCCTTATGCAGTTCTTCAATTTGCATTTTGACTTCTACAATTTTTTCTAAGTCTATTTTTTCATCTATGATGTTATCTACAAAGTGTCCATCATGATCTAATGATGAAAATGGAATAACTCCATACTTGCAATCCTTTTTCTGAAGATATTTTTCATGCTCTGTTATCTTCCAATAGGCTTTGTAGACTTCTTCACTTATGGGTATAGCTTCCCCTTTGACATAAAGGTAATATTCCTTATTAGGCATTGTGTTATCCTCCTTTTTAAGTTCTCTGTTTTGCTTTTTGAGAATAAAAAAGGAGGACTTCTACACTTTGACGTAAAAAGTCCTCTCGGCTTAAAAACTAATATTTTATATGATTTTCTATTTTGTTGTTTCTGGTAAAGTGTTATTGCTACGTGTAAGCAATTCCAAGCATAAAAAATGATAAATATATCTTATGTGAATAACAAAATTTAGTGTTTTCATTATTTATCCCTCCATTGCTTAGCTACATTTTAACCTCCATTCTTTGATTCTGTACTTAACCAAACTACTCTTTTACAATCCAAATATCATCTTGATTAACAACACAATTCGAGCATCCCGAACATTGACTTTGGCATTTACTTGTTGCAGACCTTTTAGTTTTTACCAAATATCCATTATTTTCGAGATATTCAATTTTCATTTTTACACTATCTAAATCCTCACCTGTCAGTTCAGCAAGTTCTTGCAAAGTGCAAGTCTTTTTCTTTTTCAATACTTCTAATAGTTGTATAAGCATACTTATCACACCTTAAAAAATCAGTAGTCCAATATGATATGCAACACAAGATATAATTAGAGCCGATAATATATAATACAGTGCTATTTTTATCGTCCATTTTTTTGAATGTGTTTCTTGTGCGGTAGCTGCAAGAGCCATCAAACAAGGCATATTGAAGAAAAAGGCAAAAGTAAATGCTAAGGCTTCCGGCTTTGAAATCATTGTCAACATATTATTGCTTAGAATAGCGGTATCTACTGTCCCTTTAACCTCAACTGCATGCCATATTCCTGAAGAAGTAAATAATGATGCCATTACTCCTAATGCCGATTCTTTTCCCATTGCAGAAGCAACAAAAGCCATAAATAATTGCCATGGTAACCCAAACAATTTTGTTACAGGCTCTATAAATGTTCCTACTTTATAAATAAGGCTGTTAGCTATATTTCCATCAGGCGTATAGGCAAGAATCCAAAATATAACAGAAATAAGGATAATGATACTCAATGCCCTTTTCAGTACATTTCCCATCCTATTCATTACAGAAGAAAGTAAATTTTTCCAATGTGGCTTGTGATATGGTGGAAGTTCCATAATCATTCCAAAATGTTCACTTCCCTCATAAAGCGATTTTCTGAAAATCCTATATGTGATTAGTAAATGTAGAAAAGCAACTGCAAATAGGCTTAATATCACAAATACTGCCTGTTTTCCGAAGAATGTTCCTGTAACAAGCCCGACTACTCCCCATGTTGACCCGCAAGGGACTACCCAAGATAATGCAATCGTCATAACCCTCTGTCCCCATGAATCAATTACTCTCGTTCCTGTGATTCCACCTATATTACAGCCGAAACTTAACAAGAACGGCATAATTGCTTTTCCTTGCAATCCTAATTTCGACATAGTGTTGTCAAAGACATAGGAAACTCTTGCCATATATCCTACATCTTCCAAGAATCCAAATACTAAGCTAATTCCCAATACATAACTTGCCATTTGCAATGCAAAAGTAATTGCAGTCATTACGGCTCCACACAAAAGTGAAATCAGCCAATTTGATACTCCAATGGCGACAAGCCCCTTTGCCAACAATGTTGATATTTTAGGTATAACAAACCCAAATAACCCCATTAGCGGAAATCCGATGAGCATAGAAGCAACTAATCCTAAAATGATAACTCCGATAGCCATAGGTTTTCCGAAAGCTTTACTTGTGGCTATACGATCAAATTTGCTTCTCTTAAATACTCTCTTTTTCTGAATAACATTTGCATTGATAAGTTTATCTATCCATTCAAATTTACAATTACCGGTTATTAAATTGCCATTTTTTATGCTTTTTAATACGTTCTCTATTTCTTCAAATTCGACTTTTTCAACATTATCTTTTACTAACGCAATTACTTTTGCATCCTGATCTAATAATTTTCCGATAATCCACGACTTTGAAAATACACCTATACCTTTATCAGGGATATGTTTTTTTAATAGCTTATAGTTATCTCCAACAATATTTTCATATGCCCTTTCTAAATTTTCGTCAGATAAAATTTTTCCTCTATCTGAATGCTCCAGAAAAGCATAAAACTCTTTGTATTCCTTTTTATCTGCCGCAACGATAGGAATGACAGGTATATTCAAGGATTTTTGTAACCCCTTTATATTTATATTTTTCCCTTGACTTGTAGCAACATCCATCATGTTCATGATTAAGACAACCGGAATATTTATTCCAATGTAGTCAGAGAGCATAAATAGACTTCGATTTAATTGTGAAGCATCTGCCATAATAGCAATTAGGTCTGCGTTCCCGGTTTCTATATATTCTCTTGTTATAACTTCTTCCTCTGAATTTGCTGATAATCCGTAAGTTCCTGGTAAATCCACAATCGTATAATTGGTATCTTTATACGAAAATTCGCCTTCTTTTTTCTCAACGGTTTTACCCGGCCAATTTCCAACATGTTGATTTGAGCCTGTCAACCCATTAAACAAAGTCGATTTTCCAGAATTAGGCTGCCCCAGCAAAGCAATCGTTATTTTCTTCATATCTCAAAGTACCTCCATCATTATTTTCTCTGCCTCTATCTTATTGACAGCTATCATCGTATCTCTACAATAAATGAGAATAGGTTGCTTTTTATAATTCTGGATAACTTCAACATCGCTTCCGACAGTTATTCCGATAGATATTATTCTGCTTTGAAAATGTGTATCACCAATAATTTCAACAACTTTACCTTTTGTCTTTTCTTTCAAAGTACTAAGCCTCTCCATAACTATTCTCCTTTATCATCCACTTTTTCGCTCTTTCCTGTGTATTTACCATTTCATAGTAATGTCCTTTTTTTCCATAAAGTTCATTATGATTTCCTTGTTCTTCAATTCTTCCGTTATTTATCAAAATAATTTGATTAGCGTTTTTAATGGTATTCAATCTGTGAGCAATAACAAAAACTGTCTTTCCTTGCATTAAATGCTCCAAAGCATTATTGATTTTAGCTTCATTATCAGGATCAAGAGAAGCTGTAGATTCATCCAACAAAAGAATTGGTGCATCCTTCAGAATCGCTCTTGCAATAGCAATCCTTTGTCGTTCACCGCCGGATAATGTACTTCCTCCATCTTTTATTTCCGTTTCATATCCATCCTTCATTTTCAAAATAAATTCATGGCAACAAGCTAATTTTGCAGCTTGATAAACTTCTTCCTTTGTTGCATTAGGTTTTCCAACCCTGATATTGTTATAAACAGTATCGGTTAACAGTACATTATCTTGAAAAACCTGACTAACATATTTAAGCAACACATCAGGTTTTATGGATTTTATATTTTTTCCACCAATTATAATTTCTCCACTATTTACATCCCAAAATCTTGCAATCAAATTAGCGATTGTAGTTTTTCCTCCACCGGAAGGACCAATTAAAGCTGTAGAAGTTCCTTCTTTTGCTTCAAACGAAATATTGTTCAGAATCGTTTTATTTCTATCATAAGAAAAATTTACATTCTTAAATTGAATATCAAAATTTTCTAATTCAACTTCATTTTCAGAATAAGGCAATGGCTTCGTTTCATAAGCTTTCTCAAGATTACTTGCAGCTAATTTCAAATCTTTCAATAGTCCATAGGAATGTTGAAAGGCAATAAGAAGTGCAGATAATGCTAAACTCATAAGCATAAAAGCCACAAACTGTTCAGTTCTAACACTACCATTTATAAGCAAATATCCTCCTATAAGAAGAACTATCGGAAGCAAAAAGTTAACTGTGATAAAGTACATACTTGTAGGTAACGCCATTTTCTTTTCTGCGTTTACGCTTGTCTTTCTAACATTTTCAAGTGTATTTATCATTCTTTCAAAATGTTCACTTGTCATATTAGCTGACTTAAACGCTTTCATACCTTGAATGTACTCTAAAATAATAGAAATCATCTTAGAATTTAAATTTCTTTTTCTTGCCCCGTATTTTTCTATCAATTTGTTGCCCCATATCAACATAGGATATGCGATAAGCAATACTAAACACTCTAATAATGCGAGCTTCCAATCGATAAAAAATGTGCCTAATAAAATCAATATTGCTGTAACTGCCGTTTTAATAACCGATGGTAAAGTGTGCGTTATGATCAGTTCAAAACTACTCAAATCCTTTGTAAGAGTTGATAATAGATAACCACTACTATTTTTTTGGAAATGACCAAGGCTCAAACTCCTATAATGATTTGCTAAATCCAAACGCATATCTCCACACATTTCAGCTCCTCTTGAAAAGCTCAAATAGTATGCATGCCTATAAATCAGTATCCTTGCAATCATACTGATGAAACATATTACCGTATATTCTATGATTAAGGTTTTAGTTAATGTATTTTGCAATATATTAACAACGGTAAAATAGAGCATTAAATACAAAACAATGCTTCCTATCGAATCAATAACCATTAGAAAAATCGGTAAATACAATTTTTCTTTTTTATCTTTCAGAAGTGTTCTAATAATCTTAAGCATTTGCACTTACCCCCTCTCCAAAGTAATCTTTTGTGTATGTGTTCCACATACTTTCATAGACCCCTTTTCTTTCTAAAAGAGTTTTATGTGTTCCAACCTCTACGACTTCCCCTTCATCAAATACAACAATTTGATCTGCATTCTTAATAGTATGCAAACGATGAGCAATCATAATGATTGTTTTATTTTTCAACAAGTTTTGAAGTGCTAACTGTATCTGGTACTCATTTTCTATATCTGAATAGGAAGTTGCTTCATCAAAAATAATAATTGGAGAATCTTTGAGTATTGCTCTAGCGATTGAGATTCTTTGTTGCTGTCCACCTGACAATTTCACCCCTTGATCCCCGATTCTTGTCTGATATCCATTCGGTAAACTCATAATAAAGTCATGAATTTGTGCTGCTTTTGCAGCCTCAATAATCTTATTTTCATCTGTATCTATTCCCATACGAATATTCTCATAGAGAGTGTCCTCCAAAAGAAATACATCTTGAAAAACAAATGATGTAATGTCCATCAAATTATCTATTTTTAATTCATTGATCGGTATGTCGTTAATTTTAATTGCTCCACTTGTTACATCCCAGTACCTCCCAATCAATTGTGCAGCAGTTGTCTTGCCTGCACCAGAAGGTCCCACAAAAGCATTTATTGTATTCGGTTTTAAGGATAAATTTATATGTTGTAATGCTTTATTTTTTGTTTCTTCATCGTCATAGCTGAAAGTAACGTCTTTAAAATCTATTTTCATACACTCATTCTTGTTTATGATTTTTGTTCCGTCTTTCAATTCATCCATATCCATTATTTTTTTTATGTTATCCAATCCGCTTCCAAGCTCCATAGATTGCATAAAGATTGTTACCATATTTAAGAACGAAACAAAAAAGCACATTGTAAGCATAATAAATAGCAAATAGGATGTTGCTGATAAAGAATTTCTCAAAAAGAAATATCCTCCGAACGGCAATGTAAATAAGATTGCTGAATCCAAAACCACTAAGGTTATTGATAAAGGATAGCAAGAGCTCATACACATCTTTTTCCAACAAGTAATATACGCATTCAATGAGCTTCTATATTGTTCAAATTTTTCTGCTGTTAAATGATACATTTTTATTACAGGCATAGCCTTTATAAATTCGTTTGCCGAAGCATTTAAATCAGCAATATCTTCGGATAGCTCCGTTGACATATCCGGATAATTTTTCATTAGCATCATAGGAATTCCTAATCCCAAAATCATAGGAATAAGCATAACAAGTGCCATCATCCAATTTAATTTCAACATGAAAATGAACATAATAACCGGAACAACTGCTGCCTGAGCTAATTCCAAAGTGCTATGAGCCAAAAAATTTTCAACTCTATCTACATCATCAAACAACAATGTTTTAATTTCTCCGGGGGCATGCTCTTGAAAGAATCCCAAATTAAATTTTGAAATATGATTTACAACTTTCAGCTTAATTCTGTGTATTGTGTTAAAAGCTGCTGTATGAGATAAAATGCCCGCAAAGGACATTAGTATTGCTTGCAAAACAGCACTTATAATTCCTATACCTGCCCACATTAAAATTTCTGTATACGAAATATTCTTCTGGAATATCATTAGTAATATCTTATAAACTACAAAATAAGGAACTAATGATAAAGCCGCAGAAATGACAGATAAAAACATTCCTAAATGTAGCTTTTTTCTCTCATCTTTTGCTAATTGGAATACATAAGATATCCCTGTCTTCTTTTTTTCCATTAGTTATTCCATCTCCTTTCATAATTGTTAGCCGTATCTAACTAACTACATTCATTATAAAGCTAATTTTTTATAACTCAAAATCTAACTATGAATTTTGATATTCCTTGTAATCCCTTTATTTATAAGCTTTTTATCAGTATTTCTATTTACATTTTTATAAATTTGTGATATAATAAAATAAATTTGTGATATTAAAAGAGGTGAGTAGAATTGATGGATAGAACAGTTATTGATTATTTAACAAACTTAGTACATGACGCTCCTTTTATTCCTGTTCCAACTTTATCAACTGAAAACAAACAAATCTTTAAAATAGATCCCCATTTTGGCAAAGGTACTTTTCGCATACTAAAATTTGACAGCCGTTTAATTCTAATTTTAATTGCTAACTTTACTCCAAATGAAACAATGGAGAAAATAACCGAAGTATCTGAAAAGTATTTAGAGATTAGCCAATTTGAAACAGAAAGCAGTTCATTTAAAGTCGGTGGCAGAAAGTTAAATAATGTAGAAAAAGGTATATATTGTTACTTAAATACAGAAAAGAAAACTTATACCTATTGTGAGGCAAATAAGCCTGTAAAGTTTACGAAAATAATCCTAACCAAAGAATACTTTGATACTTTCTTAAAATTAAAATATGATGATTTTGAATATGAAAAAGCAAAGATTCTTAATTCTTATTTGTTAAAAACTCAAAATTCTCCGCAGTTGAATTTTATATTTCAACAGATAAGAGAATCCCAAGCTGAAGGAAAGATTTTGCCTTTATATTTGGAAAGCAAAGTTATGGAACTATTATCTATCATAATTACAGAGTTAGAAGAAAAGGAAAAAAATATATCCGTTGTCTTAACTAAAAAAGATAAGCAAAATCTGAAAAGGGCTGTATCAGCTATGAAAAAAGATTTATCGGTTCATATTGACGGACTTGAACTCTCTAAAATTGCTTTAATGAGTCCTGCGCGATTTCAATTAGCTTTTCGCAAATACTACGGTGTTCCTCCCTACGAGTACTTAAAAGAACTAAGGCTTAATAGGGCATTATTATTGCTGAAAAATCCCGAGTATAAAATATCTACGATAGCAGAAAAAGTTGGCTATACACACACAGGACATTTTGCTAAAATATTCAAATCAACTTATGGTATCACACCAAGTAAATATAGAAGTATGCTTAACTAAAGAAATTTATCCCAATATTATAAAACATAAATTTAGAGCGTGTAATTTTTACACGCTCTCTTTAAATGATTCCTTGTTTTTATAATCCTTCATCAGTATACCTGCCCTTTTCAAAACCTTTAACTTCTCCTGTTTTTTCTGTTCTCTCCTTTCCTTATACCTTTCCTCATACTCCTGTTGTTTTCCATTTGCTTTACGCTTTAGATAATTTTGATGAAGTCTGTCTCTTCTCTCATTAATTTTTCGTTCTTCTTCCTCAAGTTTTGATCGTTCTTCTTCGCTTAACTCTTCTTTTGGCACTTCATAATTTCCTATGAAGTTAAAATATATTTCTATCTTTTGCTTTGATGTTTGACTGCCTTTCCTATCTCTTTCATGAATGATTATCTTCTTTACAAACTCATTTATCATTGTGTTTGTGAGATTATCAAAGTTTTCATAACGACTAATAAGGGATATGAATTTTCTTGCCTTATCTGTTTCCTTTTCATATCTTGATATTACAAGCTCTAAGTCTTTAATCTCTTTACTTAACGTGAGTTGCTCAGTTTCATATTGGTTATTTAAAATTTCATAGCGATTATTCGGTATCTTATTTAAAATCATATCTTCATAAATTCTGCACATCAATCGTTCCAGCTCTTGAAGCCTGTTTTGGCTTTCTGTTAATCTTATCTTTTTATTTTCTATATGTGCCTTTTCCTTTTCTTCCATTTCATTTTGAATGGAATGAATAAATGCTTCATTATCTTCATCAAGATAATTTTTTATATCTTTTAATGTTTCTTGGATAAGGTTTAAGACTACTTCTGCTTTTATCCTATGAGCTGATGGACATAGCGTTCCGCAAGGTACTTTCTTATAATTACTGCAAACATAATAAGGAATATTCTTATAGTTATTTGTCCTATGAACATACATCTTGCTTCCACAATCTGCACAATACATCAGTCCTGTTAGTGGGTGATATTCGCCCCAACCATCAGGATACCTTTTTACATTTCCTCTTATCCTTTGCACATTATCAAAGGTTTCTTGGTCTATGATGGCTTCGTGAGTATTTTCAAAGATGAGCCAATTATCTTCGGATACATATTTACTTTTCTTATCCTTGAAATGCTTTCTTGTTTTAAAGTTAACTGTATGCCCTAAGTATTCTTTTTTCTTTAAGATACTTGCAATTGTGGAGCTACACCAACGATAAGGATATTCAAAGTTTTTGCTTTGATGTAATCCATATCCCAATTTTTTCTGATGATAAGCGGGTATATCTATCTTATCCGCTTCCAGTATCTTTGCTATTTTGTATGGTCCTGCTCCGTCCATTGTAAGATTAAATATTCGTCTTACTATCTCGGCTGCTTTTTCATCTACAACCCACTTATCTTTGTCTTTTTCATCTTTGATGTAGCCATAAGGTGGAGTGCTTGCCGTATGCTTTCCGCTTTCTCCTTTTGATCTAAATGTAGATTGTATTTTTCTTGAAGTATCTCTTGCATACCATTCATTCATAATATTTCTAAAAGGGGTAAAATCATCTTCTCTGTAAAAGCTGTCTACATTGTCATTGATAGCAATCAATCTTACGCCCTTTTGTCTTAATATCTCCATACATTGACCGACTTTGAGATAATCTCTGCCGAGTCTACTCATATCCTTTACGATGATACAACCGATATTTCCAGTATTTACTCCATTCATCATTTCCATAAAGCCTGGTCTGTCAAACTGTGTTCCGCTTATTCCGTCATCTGTAAAATGGATGATGTTGGTTAAATTATTCTTACTTGCATATTCTTCAAGGATTTTCTTTTGATTAACGATTGAGTTACTCTCTCCTTCAAGTTCATCATCTCGACTTAATCTCTCATAGAGTGCTGTTATCTTTTCAACATTCCTCACTTTTTCCTCCTTCCTCTTAATTTCTTAAATAAAAAAGAATTAAGAAGTACATGTTTCACTAAAACAGTGATTAAGTGTTCTCCTTAATTCTATTACTCCTGCTGCAAGCTTATATTTCTTATATTGCTTAACTGCAAAATGGCTTGGGTCTTTCTTTTCAAGAGCTTCAAAGAGCCTATCAATTGGGTTCATATAGGTTTCGTCATCTTCTCTAACTTCACTTGCGTCAATCATATCTAAAAGTGTCTTAAAGTTCTTTTCTTCTTCTGGTGCTTCATAATAGATATAACCGATAAGAGCAGTGTAATATAACTTCTCAGCCTTTACCCAGAAATCTTCTCCTGCCTTTTCTCCATCTCCCTTGGTGTTGGCGATAATTGTTTGGACAAGTTTTAAAATATCTTTTTCACTTCTCAAATAAGCAAAGGGATTGTATTTCATAGATTTTTTAAAGTTTATTGTATTTAATATCTTTATATCATATCCATTTTCATAGAGCATTTTCCCACACTCTAACACAAGCGTGCCTTTAGGGTCTGTTACTACATAGGAAGAGTGCATTTGCATTAGATTTGGCTTTACATAAAATCTCGTTTTACCTGATCCAGAACCTCCTATTACTAATACATTTTTATTTCTAGCATATTTAGGGTTTTTAGGTCTTGAGTTCATTGTAAGTCTTTCAGTATTAGTTATAAGAACATTGTTTTCAAACTTAGGGTCAATGTATGGAGCAATATCCTTACTTTCTCCCCATCTTGCAGATCCATATTCTTTACCTTGCCTGTATTTCTTTTTATTTTTACCTTTACTATAAACAATTAGCTTAACAAGACCAGCAACTGAAATACCTACTAACAAGTCCCTTGGATTAATACTTGGTATATAAGATAAAGTTCCTATATCAGAAATTCCCACCATTATTCTATCAATAATATCTCCTCCAACATAAGAATTGATGTGCTTAGAAAAGATATTTCCAATGTAGAAAAAGGATAGATAAGGAATGTTTGATAATATAAATTTCTTTGGGTTGTCTATTTTAATTAAGTTTTTAATATCAGAAAGAATGGCTTCTAATACCTTATTCATCGTAGAAACCTTCGCTATCTAATAAAATTAGTAGGTAGTGTCTTCCCTTTGGTGTTATAAATGTTTGTATGCCTACAAGTGTACCAAGTGGATCAACCCATTCTTTTACTTCAAAATATCCCTTGTTCTTATCTGCATAAGGTAAGAGTTTCTTTTTCTTATCTCTATAAATTAATCCCTTATCCATTAAAAAGCCTATAAATTGATTTTGTGGTATTCCTAACTCTTTGGCAGTATTTCTAAAGTTTGTAAGTAGGTTATAATCTACTAATTTGTCATAATAGTCTGCCTTTGGTCTTAATTCTTCAATTTCTTCTTCTCTCTCAGCAATAATTCTATTGGCTACAAGAATTGCATCTGCAAGTAGCTCTTCGTTAGTTTTCTTTTCTTGCCCTACTATATATCCTCCATTTTTTCTAATACTTGGTAAGACTTCTCTAGTTACCCAAGCTTTGAATATTTTTGCTTGTGGTAGTTTTGATGAGAGGATAAGTGAATACAATCCTGATTCGTTAATTATTGAAATATTCTGTATTCCTCCAGGGGTGTTCCATTTCGTTACACCCTTATCTTCCTCATCTACATGGTCATAAATAGCTTTTCTTGGATTGACATATCCCAACATAGTTGCTACTTCATTAGCTATAAAGAAAAACTCACCGTCTTTTTCTATAACAGTGAGTTTCCCAAAATTTTTATTTTCAAATGTTTTTAAATTACTTATCATAAGCTTTGCTCCTTATGTTTATTTTTAACTTTATCTTTGCTAATGGTGTCCTTAGCCATATCTTTAAACTTATTTATAGTCTTAGTTATTGAATCTTTCCTATCGACCTTTCTTTCAGAAGCCTTAACTGCTTTTTTAAAGGCGTGTTCCATAACTTTTATATCCTTAGATTGAAAAAACACAGAGTGGTTACCAGTTTCCTTATCTCTCATAACAGAAAACTTCACTCCGTGTTTGTTTAAAATTTTCTTTAGTTCTTTTAACTCAGGATCCTTTAGATTAATTTCTTCTAACTGCCCCTTTTTAACCATATCCTTTAGTTTTACTTCTTCTCCGTTATTTTTTATTACATTTTTCAAGCCTCCTTGTTCTTCTATTTGCTTGTGTACTTTCTTTAAGGCATCAAGAATTGCTTTACTTGTTGCTTTTGCAAGCCTTACTTCAAGATTAAGACTTGACCTAGATACTTCTTCATTAATCATCTATTCCACCTCCATATAAAAGTAACTCTTTGTATTTTCTTAACTTCTCTTGATGGATTTTTCTTCTAAAATCTTCTCCCGTAACTTTAACTGGTATTGTCATTTCAAGTATTCTTGAATATATCCTCTGATACTCAAGTTCAATATTAGGATTTTGAATAATTTCCAATGATAAGTTTGTAGTAAAAATTGTCGGCCTACCCTTTAAGTATCTTGAGTTTATAATGTTATATACTTGTTCTCTTGCATAAGATGTATCCCTTTCAATTCCAAGGTCATCTAAGATTAACAAAGGAACATTAGAGAGGTTACTTATTATTTCATTTGAATCAACCTTAAATGCAGATTTTTGTATTTGATTTATAACCTGAGATAAATTCATAATCTTAACTTTAACTTGTTCTCTTTCAATTAATTCATTTGCAATAGAACAAGCAAGATAAGTCTTTCCACTGCCAACATCTCCATAAAATAAAAGTCCAACATTGTCTTCCTTCATTTGTTCAAAACTTTTAGCATAATTGTAAGCAACCTTGTAAGCTTGACCTTTTTCATTTAGGAATTTCTCAAAAGTATATTGGTGTTGGTTTGGCGATGAAAAACAATCTCTTTTTAGCGATGATATTCTCGTTAATATTTCTCTTTCTGCATTTTCCATATCTCTTTTTATTTCACATTCACATTTAATTCTTGGAATAAACTTTGTAAATCCAAGGTCAAGTAATTCTCCATCGACTCTTTTACCACATGATTTACAATAGATATGTCCATTTCTTTCAATATCATTTTCTCTTAATACAAAATCTTTTAAACTTTTCATAAACTCTCTCCTATATCGTAATTCATTTTCCTTGTTGTATTATCATTAATGTTTTTCGCCTGATCATTAAGATACCAATTAATTATCGTTGCCTTGTGGTCTTGATACACTCTGTTATTTGCTTTCATATATGACGACAACCTATCAATGTATTCATTAATTCTACTTCCTAACTCATTTGTTAAGTCCTTGTATTCCTCATCACTCAAAAATATGTTTTTATATATTCCATAAGGCTTTTGTCCCTTACTAAAATCATTCTTTCTTAACTCATTATTACTAATATTGTTATAGTTACCTTCCGATTTTCGAAAATCTTGACTTTCGATATTCGAATCTCTTGAATTTCGATTATCGAACTTCTGGAATTTTGTTTTTCGAATTTCTTGATTTTTTAATTCCATATTATTAAATATGCTCATAAAGTCTTTAACATAAATTCTATTAGGCTTTCCAAGTCCTTGTCTTTTCTTTTCAATTAGTCCTATTCCTGACTTAATATCAAGCTCAGCTATTAATTTATTTGCTTTTTCACTTGCACAATTAAATTGATCTTTTATACTTTCAATTGTGTAATAAATAAAGACTTTTCCATCTTCATCTATCCAGCCATTTTTATATGAAAGACCCATTCGATTAAGCATATATGAATACAAAACTTTTGCTTCAATAGAAATGCTCTCAAAAACTTCATCTTCCATTAATACTATAGGTAACCTAATGAAGTTATACATCTCAGATTGCCTATTATAAAAATAATCAAAATTCATTCCTTCCTCCTTTCTTTGAAATAAAAAAGACGATAGAATTATTACTTTCTATCGTCTACGATTGTCTAATATTTATTTTTCTTTAAATTGATTTTATTGTATAGTTTAATAATTCTAATAATCCAATAACATATACACCTAATTTAGGTAATCCAAATGGACTAAATAAAAATGCTAATATTAGTGCTTCAATTACAATTTGCTTGTCTCCTTGAAAAATGCTAGCTAATCCAATTATAAAAATCAAAGTAGAAACTACGCTTAACAACGCAGTACTCAAACTTAATATGAATGTTAAAAAAGCTATGAGCAAACCCAACACTAATCTTATCGGTAATAAAATTATTCTAATTATCCATCTCATACATACTCCTAAAAATTAAACTGGGATTCATAACAAACCCCAGTTTCATAATTAGCGTGTCCTTTAATATAATTTTGATCCTGCTGGAATATTATCATCCAGCATTATTAAGTTTAGTTTTTCTTCACCGTCATACTCACAAATTGCAGATATAATCATACCTTCTGAGTCGATTCCCATCATCTTACGAGGAGGAAGATTACAAATTGCAAGTAGTGTCTTTCCAATTAAGCTCTCTGCGCTGTAATATTCCTTAATACCAGATAAAATAACTCTTTCTTTTTCAGAACCATCATCTAATGTAAATTTCAAAAGTTTTTTTGACTTAGGAACTTCTTCGCAGTTTTTAACCTTTACAACTCTAAAATCAGATTTTGAGAAAGTTTCAAAGTTTACCATATCTTCAAATAATGGTTCAACTTTCACTTTTGAAAGGTCAATTGCTTCTGTCGTAAGTTTGTCGTAAGTTTCGTAAGTTTCTTTTGACAAACCCCCATTTTCTGCCTTTTCTAAGCCTATTGGCTTCATTGTTGGGATAAGAAAACGGGAAAATTTCGCAAAACCCCTAGGAGTCTTGTTTTCTATGTTTATTTTTAATGGTTTTTTAGTTATTTTAGTTTTGATCTTTTATTAGCGTTTAAGTATTGATTTTTAAATGAAAAGAGAGACTCGAGTTAACAAGTCTCCCCAAAATTTGACAAAGAGCCTATTTTAATCATTATCTCTTTGCATCAATAATAATTCTACTTTATTTATTTTATTAATAGCAATAATTGAAGATATTGGTCCTAACAAGGTTCCCAAAATTATTACTATTATTAACATTAAAATCATAAGGAATATATTCGGTCTTAAAAAAGGCATATTCAAAAGTGATGAAAATACATTATTGAAAGTTATACTTAAAACAAAGGAAAGCACAGAACCTATGACTGCACCTGTACCATTAATTAGCATAGATTCAATAAGAACTACTTCACTGAGTTTTTTCTTTGTTGCTCCTAATATCCTTATGGTTGCAAATTCTCTTTTCCTTTCCTTAACTGATAAGGTATTTACAAGACTTAAAATAAAGAAAGCTAGTATCCAAATCAAAGCTATCAATATATACACATATACAAGCATGTTTTTTGCTGAATCTGAAACTTGTGTCATTATTTTTCTTGGCAATAAAGGATACACTTTTTCTTTTTTAAATTCTTCTTTAATAAGTTTTTGAATTGTTTTTGGATCTTTGTTTTTTTCAACTTTTACTAAAATAGAAGATATATCATCTTTTTTTGCCACCGGATGATTAATTATCTTTTCATATTCCTTGGATAATCTATGAGTTTCTTCTACTGTCATAAAAACTGAATTATCAAAACCCATGCCAGTTTTTGCAAGCCTGCCTCTTATCTCAAATTCTTGATTAAAAAATTTAACCTTATGATTAATAGTCCCCACAATGTTAGCACCTACAACAACTTGCCCAGCTTTAATTGGAGTTTTAATCTGTTTTTCTAGCCAAGGTTTAACGCTAAAGTCATCAGAAAAGTCAATTCCTATAACTTGAATGGGAAAAGAACAGCATCCAGCAGAAAGTGTAGCTAGATAAACTTGACCACAGGCTTTTTCAATTCCTGGTATTTTTTTTACTCTATTTAATATATCCTTGTCAAAAAAGAATGTATTAGGTTCTCCCCTTAATATTGCACCTGTAATTTTGGAATCATAACCTTCTGGGACTACTATAATGTCTGCTCCCATCCTATCTGATAGAGATTTCATGCCGTTTTTAAGAGAAAAAATTATAAATGATGACATGAATAATATAAAAGTTAAAATTCCTACAAGTAAAATCAAGGTAATTGACCTTGTCTTTTTATTTTCTATATTCTTTTTTGCTAAATTAACTGTGTATAAATCTTTCATTATTTTGCATCAGCAAGAGCATTGTTGCAAGCTTCTATAAATTGCTTGTAGGTTTCTGTTGCTCCCGAAATAACGTCCACTCCTTCAGGACTTCCTTTTTCCACTAATCTATCTGGGTATGACTTTGCAAGATTTATAGCTTGTTGGGCAATCTTATATAGTCCTTCATTTTGGCTTTGACCATAAGATTCGTCCTTTTCTTTTCCATCTCCATCAATGTTTTGCATTGTGCAAGATTCAATCTTATTGTCTTTAACACTTATATCCACCTTTACAAGTCCGCCTCTTTCATCTTTGACAGATTCTCCATGATATGTGCCGTCCTTATAGCTTACACTTGGAGCTTCTTCTTTTTTATCTCCTCCACAAGCAACTAGGACAAGCCCCAAAGAAAAAATTATTAATACATTTAAAATTTTTCTCATATAAACTCCTTAAGTTTTTCATCTTTTTTTACAGAATCAAGAACTGGTCTTTTTCTTTTCATTTTTTCTTCTTTTGAAATTTTACCATGTTCAAGAGTTATCATTCTTTCAGATTCTTCACCGACTTCAGGGTCGTGAGTTACAACAATAATTGTTGATCCTGCATTATGAAGTTTTTCAAATATGTCAAGAACCATATATTCATTCTTTTCATCCAAATTTCCTGTAGGTTCATCGGCTAAAAGTATTGTAGGGTGATTAATAAGAGCTCTAGCAATGCATACTCTTTGTTGTTCCCCACCTGATAATTGGTTAGGTAAGTGCTTGGCTCTATCAGCAAGACCTACTGCAGCCAAAGCTTCCATTGCTTCTTGTGCATCTGGCATAGAATGATAATATTGTGACATCATTACATTTTCCAAAGCACTTAAATAATTAACTAAATGAAATTGTTGGAAAATAAGTCCTATCTTATCCCTTCTAATAACTGTTAGTTCCTTAGGTGATTTTTTTGCTATATCTTCACCATCCAAAATAACTTCACCAAGAGAAGGTTTATCCATGGCACCAATAATATTCATCATTGTTGTTTTACCAGAACCTGATGGACCCATTATAGAAATCCATTCGCCCTTTTCTACACTTAAATTGATTTTGTCAAGGGCTTTAAGTTCACCATAAATTTTTGAAACATCTACTAGTTTTAATATATCCATAAAATTCCTTTCTATTCTCCACGAAGCACTAAAGCTGGATCAATATCAACAGTTTTAGATACTGGTATTAAAGATGCAACTATAGTTATTACTATACAGACAATAATTGTCATAGGTACTAAAAGAGGCAAGAAACTTACCTTTCTAGCAAATACCGAAATACTTACTCTATTGGCAAATATATATCCTAATACAACACCTAAAAGTCCACCAAAAACCCCCAAAAATGCTCCTTCACCTAAAAAGTCAACGATTACTGACGAATTTGTTGCGCCCAAAGCTTTCTTAAGACCTATTTCTTTACGCCTTTCAGTTACAACTGCCATCATTGTTGTGGATACACATATCATCATTATGAATAATACTATTATCGTTACAATGAAGACAAGAGCTTGTAATTTATTCAAAACTATATCTTGTGAGGCGGTAACTCTTTTTACCATTTGTGGAGTTAGAGATCCATCCTTTTGTGAAATATTTGATACTATTTTTGAAAGTTCATTTTGTTCAGCTTCTATTGAATATTCTACGACATCAAAATCTTTGTCTTTAACAAGCTTTGAAATATCATCAATACTCATAAAAATAAGTTCTTCTTCTTTACCACCTGTTGTTACAACTCCTGAAACAACAAAATTAGTATCTATAGAACCTTCTCCATTAACTTTGGGAGTATTTATAATAATTTTATCTCCCTCTTTTAATTCCAAAGCCTTTGAAACTTCATTACCTATTAAAACTTCTCTCGATTTTTCAGGCCATGAACCATCAATAAGCCAGTATGGAGAATTTTCTTTCGCTCCCTTTAAATCTGTACCTGCAAGCATATAAGGTTGTTCATTAATTTTTGCATTTGTATAAATATAGGGTGCCTGACCGACAAGCTTTCCTGATGGAATTAACGATTTAATTTCATCTAACTGTTCATTGGTAATTTTTTTATCAGGGTTAGTGGGAATTACCAACATATTTGCACCATAAGACCTAAACTCCTTACCCATTTGTCTAGGAATATCATAGTAAATAGTAACAAGTCCTGAAATAATTGTTGCTCCCATAGCTATAGCAAGTAGTGCTGTTAACATTCTTGCACGTCTCCTTGCCAAGGAAGTCATTATCATTTTTAAGTAAAATTTATTTTTACTTTGTTTATCTGCCATGTAGTACCTCCGTTGGATTTAAATTCAAAAGGTATCTTATAGCTGGTATTGAACCCAATATTGTAACAAGAATAATAAGTATTGCTACAATAGGAACTACCATAGCTGTTGGAGCTATTGCTGAGCCAAAAACTGTTAGACCAATAATCTGAGTAAGTAGCAGACCAACACCGTAACCTATAACTGTTCCAAATATCGCTGTCAAAATAATTTCCACAAGAATTATGCAAATTATCCTTCCATTTGACGCCCCTATAGCTTTTTGAAGTCCAATTTCATTAGATCTTTCCATTACAGATGCTGTAATAAGATTAGAAATACCAAGGCCTGAACCAATCAAAGTTAATACTGTAATTAAAACCATAAGAAGAGTAGTCTTATTTAAAATATCTCCTTCACTTTCTGCAACTTGGCGAATTGGCTTAGCTACAGAATCAGTCATTACTTCTGTTATTTGATAACAAATAGCAGAAACATAAGCTGTACAATACCATACTTCCCATTCCTTAATAGTTAAAGATAGTGGGTTTTTGGCAGCCTTTCTTGCTAAGTCATTGTCTGGTGTAGTAAGAGCTGATACTTCAACTTTATTTACAACTCCAGTAACTCCAGCAAATTCTTGTGCTGTTTTTAAAGTAGAATATATAAATGCATCTTCATCAGAACCTGATGAGAAAATACCCTTAACTTTTAATTTTTTGTCTAAATTATTGCTTTTTAGTTGGATTTCATCACCAACTTTAAATCCATTTCTGTCTGCAAAAATCTTTCCAAGCATAACTGAATCGCTATCATTTTCTGATAACCACTCGCCTTGAACTTCCCACCAGTTTTTAAGTCTAATCATACCAGTATCAACTGATTCTCCAGTAGGCAAATCCATATGATTATTAAACCATGTTCCTACCATCTTAGTATGTTTAGAATCATTATTACAAGAAACCCAAGTGTTAAGATATGGCGTATAATCTACAATATTGTAAGCCCAAAAAATAGTTTTAATGTTAGGAAGTTCTGATTCCTTTAAATATTTTTGAACCTGCCCCTCTTTTTCTTGCATGCCATACAAATCATCAAGAAGGGAAGCTTCCTTAGGCAATACATTAATATTTGCTCCATAGGTCTTTAATTCTTGATTAACTTTATCTCCAACGCCGAGCATGGTATTTAACATTGAAGTGGCAAGAGAAGCTCCAAGGGCAACTGTAAATGCAATAAGAGCCATCTTTCCCTTTTGTCTGAAAAGCGCTCCTTTAACTATTCTCCAAAACATAAGCCCTCCTACTTAAATACATAAGACAATGCGTCAAGATCTTTTGGCGCAATCTTTATCTTTTTATCATGGACAATGTATGGGAAAGGTATTGGGTTACATCCACCCTTAAAACCTATTGTACCCCTATTCATTACAACGTCGCACAACTTACAAATGACATCATCGCCTCTTTCAAAATATCCAGATGGACCACATATCTCGCAGGCATCAAGTACAACTCCATAGGAACCTTCTGATTTTTTAATGCAGAAAAATCTCATTTGTGCACCATCCTTTGCCTTATACAAATATCTGTGCAAATGCATATCCTCTAAGCTACTTAAAGGAATAACAATCATTCCATTTTCAGTTTGATAATCTTCAGGTGGTGAAAGGGCCTGTCCCTTATTAGCATATGCCTTTCCAAACGTTAATGAAAAAGTATTAATAAATAGAACGGCAAGGAAAAAATTGCCCAATGTCTTTTATTCTTCATTCTATACTTTATTTTTCTTAACTGAGCCCTATTGCTATAATCTTCATTAACTTTAATATTTTGCTTATATAAAATTACTGGAATAGCTATCATAATTAACATTGTTGCAAATAAAAACACATTTTCGTGATTAGCTATAAATGCAATAACTCTAAAAAAGTTAACATTTCTAGGAATAATCCCTTTAGAATAAAATCTTTGAATTATGACGTTAAATTGGCTTATACCTGAACATATCAAGCTCAAAAAAACAATAATCTTTAAGTTTTTACCTTCAAGTTTAACTGAAGACTTATATATGGCAAGTCCTGATAAAATCATCATGATTATCCCAAAAACAAATCCTAAGATCCTAAAAAGTACAATAGTTGAAACAGCACTTTCGCCATAATATACAAATTTGTTTGATTGGTTAAATACATATGGCAAATAATAAAAACAAATTCCTACAAGATAAACAACAACCGATGCTGAAATGAAATTATCATAAATTTTAGCATTTATCTTATCTTCAAATATCATAAAGATTAATATTAAAAATACTGAGATAACTATGGGTACCATAGACCAGAAATTCAATTCTGTTCTATTAATAAAATTAGGTATATTTCTTATAATTATTGAAACAATTGCTGCAATTACCCCTAAAACTAAAGAAATTATAATAACATACTTTTTATATTTGCTCTCTTTAGTTGTATAATAGGCAAGTATTAAAGAAATCATTAGAGAAAAGGCTATTCCCGCCTCCATAACTTTAATAAAAATTTTTAAAATAATTTCACCCCCCATAAATGCATATAAGGGGAACATGAATTCCCCTTCCAAATATTAAAAATTTTCAAAATTTTACCATTGTGGTCCGTTCCATTCGAAGTCAGTCCATTCCGCAACAAGTGGTTCTGTCCAGAATCTACCTGTTACACCAGTTTCTTTATCTACGTGTAGTAAGTAGTCATTACCCGGTGCAGCTACTTCGAATTTTACATTATAAACGCCAACACCTTCGTCAAATTTAACATTTGCACCATAGTGCGGACCATCAGATGCGTTCATTGGCATGAAAGCTACTTCTTGAACATGGTCTGAACCTTTCTTTTGTATATAAGCTTTTACTTTTAACCATGGAACAAAATCACCAACACCATAACCTAATGTTGAACCTTCTTGAGATGCTGTAATGTCAGCTTCCATATGGCAGTCAGCTTCTTCTTTAGGAATTGAGTTTCCTGCTGGTTCCATATCAACTGGTTGGAAATATACACCAGAGATTACTAAAGGTCCTTCAGTATGGTCATCGCCAATTGGAAATTCTTCAAATCCTGCATCTTCTCCTGGAGCTGCAGCTTTTGCATCTCCTTCTTCTTTCTTGTTTCCTTCAGCTGGTGTGTTTTCTTCTGTAGAAGTTTTAGCTGTATTATTAGCTTTTGTATCTTCTTTTTTACCACAAGCTGTAAACATTAATGCACACACAAGTGTCATAACAACAAGAAATAAACTTTTCTTTTTTAACATAATATCCTCCTATTTTTTTTCTTGGCTGGCTTCAAGCTCAGCTCTAATTTTTTTGTTTCTATTATTTTGATAAATAACAGAAGCAATGGTTACTACTAATAGAATAATTTGTGGAATAAGATTTTCATACCTATCGTATATTCCTATAGCTTCAGCAGACCATCCATTCATCCAAGGAACTATAGTTCTGCCAATTACATCTGCTTCTTGTAATTCTCCTATGCCCTTTCCTAAGAAAGACAAGCAAAGTATAAACATTAGCCAAGAAGTAAATGTAAAGAATGGTTTTAATGGTAGCCTTACAGAAACTTTAGCAATTAAATAATATACAATTGCAAGTATTATGGCGGCAACTAAAAGTCCAATCCACATATGCATCGGATTATCAGAAATGCCTGTTCTCATACCTTGGAAAAACAAAATAAGTTCTGCACCCTCTCTTGCTACTGCTAAGAATGAAGTGAAAGCTAAGGCAAAATAATTACCCTTGGAAACAGATTGTTCAACTTTGTTTTTAATGTATCTATTCCAAACTTCAACTTCAGATTTAGAAAGCATCCAATTGGATACATAAAATAGTACGATAACAGCAAGAAACATCCCAATTCCTTCGAATATTTCTTGTCCCATTCCAGACTCAACTTCTCCCACTGTATTGGCGATGATATTAAATACTCCAGCTAGGACTGCTGAAAAAACAATACCTAGCAAGGCTCCAATATATACACCTTTTAAATAAATTCTATTATTAGTCTTTGATAAATATGCAGCAATGGCAGCTATAACTAAAATGGCTTCAAGTCCTTCACGAAGTGTAAGTCCAAGAACTGCAAAAAATGTACCAAATCTTTTTAGCAGCTCTCCCAACAATTGACCTGTTGAAAGGCTATTTGCATCTTCTTGACTTTCACCAGTGGACTTAGAATCTCCAGAGGTTCCATCAAGAGTATTAGCATCTTCATGAAGATAAGTTATAAGTGCATCAATTTCATCTTTAACTTCTTTTGGGTCTGCATCTTCTTTGATAGAATTTTTTGCTCTGTAAAATTGATGTTCAACCATTGAACCCCTTTGGCCTGAAATTGCAGACATAGTTGTTTTTTCAAATCCGATTTTTTCATAGAATTTAAAGTAAGCTACATTAATTGCATCTGTGGCTGCTTTTTTAGCATCCTTATCTCCAGGCTTGTAAACTTCCACGGCCTTTTGTAAATGTTCTGACATAGCATCAGCGACTTCAACCCAGTTTTCATACTTTGTTTCTGCTGCAAAAGCAGACATAAAAGTGAGGGTAATCATGATTACTACCATCGCGAAAATGCTAGTCCTTTTCTTTAATAAATTCATCTCTATCCCCCTTTTTTATTAAACTTCCATCTTCCATTTGGCAAAGTGTATTGCCATATTTTAAAATATCTAGCTCATGAGTAACTACAATAAGTGCAGTACCTTTAGAATTTATTTTTTTAATAAATCCATTATCTCCATAGTAGTATTTTTATCCAAATCACTTGTAGGCTCATCTAAAATCAAAAGTTCCGGTGAATTAATCATAGATCTGGCTATCAACACTCTTTTTAGCTCTCCTCCAGATAAATTTTTAGGAAAATCATCTTTCAAATGCAAAATTCCCATCTCATCAAGAAGCATAGCGGCTTTTTCATAAGCAGAGTCATCTCTTTTAAATAGATAATAAGGAAGAGACACATTCTCTAAAACATTTAAATTTGGAAGTGTTCCTAGACTTTGTGGCACAAAACCTATGACTTCATTCCTATATTTGCTAATTTCTATATCAGAAAAATCACTCATATCTTTGCCCTTAGCAAAAATTTTACCTTCAGTCGGTTTTAATAAACCAGACAAAAGATTTAAAAAAGTTGACTTCCCAGAACCACTTCTGCCAATTATATTGACAAAATCTCCCTCATTCAAGGTAAAGTTTACATTTTTAACTGCAAAAAGTGTATTAGAACCTCTCTTAAAACTCTTACTTAAATTTTCAGTTTTAATTATTGATTCCATTATGAATTTCTTTCTTTCATACAATAATAAATATTAACTAAAACCAATATGCCTGACAACAATATGCAAAACGGAATGGTTTTTGCTCTGCAAGCCATATCGGCTTTCATGCATCCACCAATAAGCACATGAGCATTTAGTATCTCTAAAATACCAATTGCTATATTTGAAATAGATAATCCTAAAGATATTTTTGAATCTTTAACTACAATAAGAATAATTGCTAATACTAAAATGACTGCTCCAATACCAATAGTCATATTTCCCATCCAATGGCATTTCATGAACATCCCATTTTCCATAGGAGGACAAACGGGTGTTATAAATTTTGGTGCAAGCACTAACAAAAAACCTATAATAGCAGAAATATATCCTACAATCTTCTTTCTACTCATTTTAATCATCCTTTCTATTTATCTTTATTAATAAAATTGTAATATAAAAACGTGTTTATTTTTTTTATACTTACCAGTCTTTTTTTTTCAACAGTTACCCCTGGCCAGTTACCAACATATTGGTTGGAACCAGTGAGGCCGTTAAAAAGTGTTGGCTTACCACTATTGGGGTTGCCGGCAAGTGCAATAGTAATAGCCATCTTAGTCATCCTTCTTTTCTATTTCTTCAATTGCAATTAATTCAGCATCTGCTTTTCTAATGCTAAGTTCATAATGTCTAATATTAATTTGCACAGGGTCGCCAAGTGGCGCCACCTTCCTTATGTAAATTTCTGAATTTTTTGTAATTCCCATGTCCATTATCCTTCTTTTCAAAGGACCTGAACCATTGATTTTTTTTAACGATGTAGTATTTTCCTACAACTGCATCTCTTAAAGTTTGCAAGTCTTAAATTTCCTCTGCTAATATTTTTCTCTCTATATCTTTTCCGATTGCAACTCTGGAATCTTTAACATATACAATTAAATTACCATCGTTCTCATTAACAACTTTTATAACTGCATCTTTGACAAAACCAAGATTCGCCAGGTGGGACTCAGTTACATTACTATCTCCTAAAGACTTAATCCTTAAAATCTTATATAACATTTAAGGGTGCCATTACTAAGCTAAGCATCTAACCACTCGTTTCTAGTTTTAATTTTATTAAAATAAATTAATATTTGAATTTGATTATCACTTTCTTAATTATTATAACATAGGAAATCGAAAATTTAAATCAATTCTTCCAGTTTTTTTTTAAAAGAGCATATTTTTAAGATTAAGAATATTTTTAATTTGTCTTTCTTATGTTGCCTTGTATATTATAATTTTTTTATTGGCCTATATAATAGAAGAACTTTAATAAAGAAGGCTCGTTTATTTTTTGTTAGATAGTCATTTTTAGTAATTTTATAAGTAAAACTTATTCTCAAAATAATTTATTTAATAGTTTATAAACTTTCATACAAATTTCTAAAATATAAAAAACTAGTCATAATATAATAGCTTTGTGACTAGTTTTTTATTCTCATATTTAACTGTTTTAATATTTATTATACTTGTGTTTCATTAAATTATTTTTAACAACTTATATTCCACCTTAGAATATTTAGTTTCTATGTGTATTAAATCATTCTTATGAGCTTGTGCAACTTTTAATGCTATTGGTGAATCTGCTGTAATCTTGTCATCAAATATATCTCCATCCTCTTTCTTTACAACAGTATATCTTATTACTTCTCCTGTTTTCGTATCTTCTAACTCAAAAGAAAGTCCTATCCTTAATTTTTGTATTTTTTTACGTTTTTCGTTTTTAGATTTTATTTGATTTATTTCCTTTTAATTTATTTAATAATTTTAGATTAATAATTCTATTGATCCAATTATAAAAATTAAACTGGGATTCATTACAAACCCCAGTTTCATAATTAGCGTGTTCTTTAATATAATTTTGCTCCTGCTGGTATGTTTTTATTTAGCATTATAAGATTTAACATCTCTTCTCCATCATACTCGCAGATTGCTGATAGAAGCATACCTTCTGATTCTATGCCCATCATCTTTCTTGGTGGTAGGTTTGTGATAGCTAGTAGAGTCTTGCCAACTAAAGATTCTGCGCTATAGTATTCTTTTATTCCTGAAAGAATTGTTCTATCTTTACCAGATCCATCGTCTAATGTAAATTTCAATAGTTTTTTAGATTTTGGCACTTCTTCGCAAGCCTTAACTTTTACAACTCTGAAATCTGATTTTGAAAATGTATCAAAGTCTACACAGTCTTCGAATAATGGTTCAACCTTAACCTTTGATAGATCGATTTTTATATTTTCTGTCTCTGGTTCTAAGATTTCTTGTCCTTCTGCATCTTTACTTGCTCCCAATGGCTTCATGGTAGGGAAGAAGATTATATCCCTTATGGTTGGTTGGTCTAGAAGTATCATGATCATTCTATCAACTCCTATTCCAAGTCCTCCTGTTGGTGGAAGTCCAACTTCTATTGCGTTTAGGAAGTCTGTATCCATTGGATGAGCTTCGTCATCTCCCATTTCCTTTTCGCGAAGTTGTTCTTCGAATCTTTCCCTTTGGTCTATTGGATCATTTAATTCTGAAAATGCATTTGCAAGTTCCCATGTGTTCATAAATGCTTCGAATCTTTGGGTAAGTCTTGGATCTTCTGGGTCGCGCTTAGCTAGTGGTGAAACTTCTACTGGATGTTTGGTTACAAATGTTGGTTGAACTAAGTGTGATTCACAGAATTCTTCAAACATTTCTGAAATTACATGACCTCTTGTCCATTTTGGATCTACTTCAAGTCCCTTTGCCTTAGCAATTTCTCTTGCTTCTTCATCTGTATTTATTTCGTTGAAATCTACTCCCGCATACTCATTTATAGCATCGATCATGGTTATTCTTCTCCAAGGAGCCTTTAATTCTATTTCTTTTCCTTGGTAGTTGATCTTAGTAGTTCCAAGTACCTTTTTTGCTACGTATTCGAAGATACCTTCTGTGATTCTCATCATCTCTTCGTAGTCAACATATGCTTGATATAGTTCTATATTTGTAAATTCAGGGTTGTGTCTTGGACTTATCCCTTCATTTCTAAACATCTTTCCAAGTTCGTAAACTTTGTCAAAACCACCAACTATTAGTCTCTTTAAATAGAGTTCGTTTGCGATTCTCATTTGCATATCCATGTCTAGTGTATTGTGATGAGTTAAGAATGGTTTTGCATTTGCTCCACCTGCAACAGATCCTAGAATAGGAGTTTCAACTTCTAAGAATCCTCTTTCATCTAGGTATTCCTTGATTGCTTTTATAATCTTAGATCTCTTTATGAATACATCTTTAACTTCTGGATTTACAATTAAATCCACGTACCTCATTCTGTATCTAAGTTCAATGTCTTTTAATCCGTGGAATTTTTCTGGTAGGATTTGTAGAGATTTAGATAGTAGAGAAGCTTCAGTTGCGCGAACTGTAATTTCTCCAGCTTCTGTCTTAAAAACTTTTCCCTTTACTCCTACTATATCTCCGATATCTATGTCTTTTATTACATCGTAGCCTTCATTCATTACATCTTTTCTTAAAAATATTTGAATGGTTCCTCTTGAGTCTTGTAAGTCAAGAAAGGCAATCTTTCCATGACGTCTTTTGCTCATGATTCTTCCAGCTACCACTACTTCTTTTTCTTCGAAATCAGAAAAATTATCTTTTATATCTTTTGAATAACTATCAACGGGATAACTTTCTATTAAAAAAGGATCTTCTCCTCTTTCTCTAAGTTCTTTAAGTTTATTTCTCTTCAAAAGAAGCATTTCATTTAAATCTTTTTCTTGTGACAAAGTATCCTCCTTATAATGAAATATTCATTATTTCCAAAGTTATAGTTCCCTTTGGAACTTCTATATCTACTACGTCCCCAATTTTTTTGCCGATAAGACCAGATCCTACTGGTGATTCGTTTGAAATCTTGCCTTCAAGTGGACTTGATTCTGCTGAACCAACGATTGTATAAGTGCTTTCTTTATCTGAGTTTATATCTTTTACTGAAACTGTTGATCCGATATTTACGATTTCTGTGTTTAAATCATCGCTTTCTATGACAACGGCATTTCTAACCATGTTTTCAAGTTTTACGATTCTTTCTTCAACTTGAGCTTGTTCGTTCTTAGCTTCGTCGTATTCAGAGTTTTCAGATAAGTCTCCATAACCAAGTGCAATCTTGATTCTTTCAGCAACTTCTTTTCTTCTGACGGTCTTTAAAAATTCTATTTCATTTTCAATTTTTTCTAACCCTTCTGGGGTAAAAAATATATCCTTTTCCATCGTTTCACTTCCATTTCTCATAAAAAATAGGCATTCCGCCTGACGTCAAATTATTATATTAAAAAAAACTCAATAAGTCAAGTTATTTACTAAATTCTAGCCATTTTTCGAACTAAAAATAACTATTCAAAGTGATCTTTTATCATTTTTAATATATCTTCGTATTCATTTAGTGTATTTAGCTTCTGTCTTAATTCTTTTGCTCCATAGATTCCATTTGAGTATCCGACAAATTGTTTTCTCATTTCGTTTATTGCGACCTTTTTTGGATACGCTTCCAGCATCATCTTTAGATGTGTAAGAAAAGTCTCTAATTTTTCTTTCTCTGTCGGTGGAGTATATTCTTCTTTATTTATTTTACTCTTTATTTCTTTAAATATAAATGGATTTCCAATTGCACCTCTGCCTATTGCTACACCACTTACTTTTGAGTCTTTTGTCCTCTCCAAGAAACTATCGTAGTCTGTTATGTCTCCATTTCCTATTACAGGAATATTTAAACTTGTTGCTACCTCTTCTATAAAATCCCAATCCGCAAGTCCACTATAATATTCTTCTTTTGTCCTTCCATGGACTATTACCATGCTTGCCCCTTCCTCTTCAGCAACTTTTGCAACTTTTAATCCTTGATTGCCACCATTTATTCCTCTCCGTATTTTGATACTTATAGGAATATCTGTTGAAGATTTAAGAGCGTATATTAGTCTTTTACATTTTTCCGGATCATTTAGTAAGTAGGAACCAGAAAAGTTCTTTACAATTTTTGGTGCTGGGCAACCCATGTTGATATTTATATACTTAAACCTACTTGGTATTTCTTTAGCAACTATTCCAAATATATCCTCTTCATATCCGAATAGCTGGAGATGAACATCTCTTTCTTTGTCAGAAGTCTTCATAAGTTCCAAGGTCTTCTTATCTTTGTAATAGAGAGCTTTGGCACTTACCATTTCTGTTATAGTTGAGTCGCAACCAAAGTCCATACACATGGATCTATAAACAAAATCTGTGTACCCCGCCATCGGGGCTAGCATTAATTCCATATTATCTCCTCTCAACTAATTATATTTACTTTCTTACAAAATTTCAAATTCTTTGTAGATTGTTTAAGATTTTAAACATTTCTGTTATAATTAACATATGCTCGGAGGTTTAAATGAAAAGAAATAATAAAAAGAAAAAAACTCATAGAATTTCTTCTTTTTTTAAAGTTATATTCCTACTTATTCTAATAGCAATTATAACTCTCGGCTCGATTGCAGGTTGCTACCTCGTATCTGTACTTAAAAAAGCACCTCCTATCGATCCAAAAAATTATAGAGAGAAGCTATTTGAAACTTCAAGAATATACGATAGCAATGGAGATCTTCTCCAAAGGCTTGTAAAAGATGAATATGCGGAATTCGTAAGTATTGATAATATTCCAAAAGATTTAATAAATGCTGTAGTCTCTGTTGAAGACGAAAGATTCTTCCAACATAGTGCAGTGGATTTCAAAAGACTCGCTGGTGCTCTCTACTACGACCTTATGAGTGGTAGATTTGATCAAGGTGGTTCAACCATAACCATGCAACTTGCGAAGAACCTATACACTAGTCGTGTCCAAAAGATTGAAAGAAAGCTTATGGACATATACTATGCTTATCAAATCGAAGATGAACTTTCTAAGGAAGAAATCTTGGAAGCATACCTTAACTGTGCTGGTTTTTCAAAAGGTACTGTAGGAGTTCAAGCTGCGTCTAAGATGTTCTTTGGTAAAAATGTAAAAGATTTAACCCTTGCTGAGTGTGCACTTATTGCAGGAGTTACAAACTTGCCTGAATATTACACTCCTTACAACAGAGTTAATATAACAGATGAAGATGATCTATCTTCAATACAGTTTGAGCTAGTGCCTACAGACACATCTCAAAACGAAAATATCGATAAGATAATTGAATATTCTAGAAAACTTCTAGATCTTGGTAGAATAGATAAATTTGACCTTCATCTTATAGAATCCAATCAGTTGGTACCGATGAAGGCACAGTTTAATGAAAGATCCCTTGAAAGACAACATAAGATACTTAAAAATATGCTTAAACAAGGAAAGATCGACCAAGCTCAATTCGATGAAGCTATGAATCAACCTATAGTTTTAAATATTTCCAACAGATCACAATCAGGTATCTCATCTTACTTTGTAGATACAGCTTTGAAAGAAACTAAGGAAATACTTATTAACTCAGGGTTTTCAAAAGAAGATGCAGAAAGTGAACTATATCGTGGTGGACTAAATATCTACACTTCTATGAACACCAAGATTCAACAATCACTTGAAGAAACTGTACAAAACACCAAATATTATCCTGGTAACACAGTGGATGTAAATGGTGATCCACAACCTCAAGTAGGTTCAGTTATTATAGATAACAAGACACACAAAGTAGTTGCACTTGTAGGTGGTCGTGGACTTGGCGGAGGTTCTCTAGCAAATAGAGCAACCATACCTAGACAGCCCGGTTCAGCAATTAAACCTATCGGTCCATATCTAACTGCATTTAATCATGGAGCAACCGCAGGGGATGTATATTTAGATTCAAATCTAAAATATGTAAACCTTCCATATATTCAATACAAACCTTCTAATGTTGGAAGTTATATTGGTTGGACTACTATCAGAAAACTTTTGGTACGAAGCTCTAACGTAGGAGCATATCTCGTATCTAGAGATATAAATACAGATTTCAAAGATAGAAAGAATAGATACTCAACTTATTCGCAAAATGTAAATAACGAAGCAAACTTAAATAGTATTATAGATACTCTTGAAGAATTAGGAGTAACTTCAGTAGATAAGGAAAATGACTTAAACTACGCTGCCCTTTCCCTAGGTGGAATGACTAGAGGTATTAGCCCTCTTGAAATGGCAGGAGCATTTACAGTATTTCCTAGCGAAGGTCAATTTGAAAAACCTACATTTGTAGATAAAATTGTAACCAGCACCGGAGATGTTATCTTCGAAAGAAAAGATAATTTAGTAGAAGTTGCTGATAAGAGAGATGCCTATATATTAACGGATATTTTGAAAGAAGTAGTCACTTCAGGAACCGGTAGAAACGCGAGAGTCAAAGGACAAATAACTGCCGGCAAAACTGGAACTACAAACGATAAGAGAGAAGCTTGGTTCGTAGGATTTACTCCTTACTACACTGCTTCTGTCCTACTTGCTAAGGACAATCATGAATCATTAGGATTTAGTTCCGATAGAGCAGCCACATTATTTAAAGCTATCATGGATCCAATCCATGAAGATTTAGAAAAGATTGACTATGACAAACCTGATGGCATTTACAGAAAATATGTAAATGGCAGGTATGAAATGTTCAAAGATGGCACCACTCCTAGAAACGTAGACAAATTGTATTGGGGCGATGAAGACGACGATGACGATGACAACAACAAAAAGTCCGACAAAAAGAAAGATTCTAAGAAAGATTCTAAAAAAGACAACGAAAATTCCAATGACAGCAAGAGTAGGAAGAAAAAAAGAAAATCTATAATAAACGACAACGAGAATAGTAACAATAGATAAAAAATCAAATATAAAACCAGAGTAATTGATATTTTACTCTGGTTTTTTTATACTTATATTTATTTATACTGCAAAAATTAACTCATCTAATTAAAGATAAAAGATACTTCCAGTCCCGGATACTTATTTTTTATAATGAAATTCCCATCGTGCAGTTCAGCGATCTGTTTTGAAATAAAAATACCCAAGCCATGTTTAGTAATATTGGTAAGATCCTCATTATTTATTTTATCTAAAATATTTTCAGGTATTCCTTCGCCTTCATCTAATATTTTTATATTTAAACTATCTTTATCATCTGAAATTATAACCTTTATCTCCCCATCTGTATAAATCAGTGAGTTTTTTAAAATATTTTCAAGCATCCTATAAAATAAATTAGGATCCATCTTTATCTTTATATTTTGATCCTTCAAATTATTATCAAATATTATTTTTCTCTCTCTATTTTCATTTAATTTATCCACTATAAGCTTTCGAATTACTTTTAGTGGACTTTCCATGGTAAAACTTTCTTTTTCTATATTAGAGAGTGACATTGTAAGATTTAACCCTTCTAAAATATTTGAAATTTTCAAGACCTGCTCTTGCATATTCTTGGTATCAATAGATTCTTTATTCTCTTTACTAAGTTCCCATGAAATATTTGCAAGCGGTGTTCTTACATCATGACTTACACCTCTAATCCACTTGCCTTGAGATACTTTTAAACTATTGTATTTTTCATTTGCCCTATTTATGCTAGTAGCTAGATCTTTTAATTCTCCATATTCATCTAACTTTTCATAGTCATCTTCATATAGACTATCTAGTGCTCTTTGAAATGGTAGTGTATTCTTAAATATTTCTTTAATGTCTTTTCTATAAAATATATATACTAAAAATAAAAATAAAATTATAAATAATCCTACTAACTCTATATTAATAATAAAATTATTGTAGTTGTAATAGTTAAAAGGGAGTTTATCCAAAGAATTTTTCGGATATGCAAATAGTATGAGACCATCTCCCACAACATAAGTAAATACAGGATAGTCAGCTAAATAAAATCTAGTAAATCTTGCAACATCTGTAATTTCAAATTTATCTTTTACCTCTTTTGGCTTATTTAAACTTTCTATAACAGTTCCATCCTTACTAAGTCTTATAGCCCAAATACCCTTTTCTTTTAAAAATTCTCTGTTCTTTTCATTTAGGTATTCATTAGTTTTATTACTTTCTACATAAGAAAAAACTGAATTAGGATTTGGATATTTATTATTTAACCTGTAATTTAAGTAGAGAAAAGTCATGAGTAAAAATATTAGAAAAAATAATAAAGCGAGTATTCTTATGACAATTTTTTTAAATCTTTTTAAAATATAATTAAACATTCTTAATCCTCTTTAACAAGCTTGTATCCAAGACCCTTTATAGTTATCAAGATTTTAGGATCCCTAGGATTATCCTCGAGCTTTTCTCTTAATCTATATATGTGAGTTATCAGTGTGTTCTCATAGCCATAGGAATCTTGCCAAATATTTTCTAAAATTCTGTCAATAGAGACTATCATATTTATATTTTCAGATAGATATTCTAGGATTTTATATTGTGTGGCAGTAAGAGGAATTTCTTTGCCATTCTTTTCAAGTATTCCCTTCGATTTATCGAAGATTACATTCCCAAGATTTAGCTTTTCAGAAGTTTTAATTTTTTTACTTCTTCTTAAAACCGCATCAATTCTCCAAAGGAGTTCATCTGGAAAAAATGGTTTTACCAAGTAGTCATCTGCCTTATTCTCAAACCCTTCTCTCCTATCGTCTATCCCATCTAGGGCGGATAGAATTATAACAGCTACATTAGAATTCTGCCTAACTTCCTTCAACAAGTCAAAACCACTTCCATCAGGGAGCATTAAGTCCAAAACTATTAAATCAATATTAAAATTTTTTAGTTTGAATCTAGCCTCTTTTAAATTTTTTGCAGTATAGACATATTTAAAACCCTTATTCTTTAAAAAATTGTACAAATTTTCTAATAAGCTTTTTTCATCATCAACTATTAATATAGAAAAATTTTCCCTAAAATCCATTTGTGCCACCTCATTAACCTTATTATACACCAGTCTTTTCATTTATTTGTCTTTGTGATGTAAAAGTGATCTTGTTTAAACTTTATATTTATCTAGGGATGGTACTATCATCTCAGGAGGAATGATTATGGAAAAATTACTAGAAATAAAAAATTTAAAAAAATCGTATAACGGCAAAAGAGTCTTGGACATTGACTCTTTAGAAATCGAAGAAAGCTCTATCTATGGTCTTATAGGTAAAAATGGAGCTGGCAAATCCACTCTTATGAAGATTGTACTCGGTCTTGTAAAAAAAGATGATGGGATGATCAAAGTCTTTGGACAGGAATTAAATTCAAAAAATCAAAAGGAGTTCAATAGAAATCTCGGTGCTCTAATTGAAAATCCTTCCTTTTATGATCACCTTACAGGATATGAAAATCTGGAAATAATATGTAAGTTAAAAGGAATTAAAAAAGATGAAATTAAAAAAACTTTGGACCTTGTAGGTCTTAATAATGTAGGTAAAAAGAAATCTCGTGAATATTCATTGGGTATGAAGCAAAGACTTGGAATAGCCATGGCGTTAATTGGAAGTCCAAAACTTTTAATTTTAGATGAACCTATAAATGGACTTGATCCCCAAGGAATCGAAGAAATGAGAAATCTGTTTAGAAATATCGTAAGAAACTCTTCTACAAGTATCTTGATCTCTTCTCATATCCTTGATGAAATAGAAAAGATATCTACTCACATAGGCATACTTAAAGAAGGTAACTTAACCTACAATGGAAGCTTAGAAGATTATAGAAGGCTTCATCCACCATTTATTTCACTGCGCACATCTGATAACGAAAAAGCCTTAGAACTCTTAAAGCTAGATGTAGCTAGATTAAATGGAAAAAAGATAATTCTTGGTAAGAAATCTAATCAAGATATTGCAAATATAGTGAACTTTTTAAATGGCAAGGTAGATATATATAGGATAGAGGAAGAAAAAGAAAGTCTAGAAAAGCTATTTATTGAAGAAAGCAGGTCTTAATATGAAAAGCTTAGAAAGGAAAAAATATAAAAGACTTGGAATAAATTTTTTGATAATAATAGTCTTTATTGCTCAAATGATAATGGTAACAGGTGTCACCCATTCAAAATCATTTGCAGAAGGAAAGTTTCCTCTTGCTTATATTTTGGACACATATTTATTCATATCACTACTTTTAAATCCAATATTAATATCTTCCCTTGTGAAAAAAGTAATCGAAATTGAAGAAAAAAACAAGATGTGGCAGATGCAAATAATCCTCGGAGAAAAAATTAATTCTATTTTGCTAAATAAATTTAAAAATTTATCTTTTAAATTAGTTTTTCTACAAATAATAGAATCTGCCGTATTTATTCTATTAGCGATGAAGTCAGCAAATTTTGATTTTAACGGTGAAATGATTTTAAGATTTGCAGTGGTAAATCTAACGGCTCTAATAATAAATCTATTCTTTTTGGGATTATTTATGATAATAGAAATGAAGACTACAAAGGTCTACTCACTATCATTTATCTCAATAATAGGAGGACTTACCGGAATAATTACCATGCTCACATCTAATATTCTCTCTTATGTAAATCCATTTGCTTTTATGGCAAGTTTATTAAATATTTCATATGTAAAAGAGGGAGATAAATTTATCCAAGTATTAAATCCGATTAATTACTATACATTGATCATTGCGATAATTCTTTTAATACTCACTACTATCTATTTAAAAACAATGAAATCTTATAACCTATACAAAGACTAGGAGGAAAAATGTTAAGATTAGAATTAAAAAAAATAAAATTTATAAATATTCTACTAGTAAGCCTTATAATACCACTACTAGCCAATGCTTTTGGGCTTATAAACTATATTGGAAATAAAGAAACTTTAACTAATGAGTGGCAAAGTCTGTGGACTCAGGTAAGTCTATTTTACTTTTCCTTTTTCTATATACCATTAATCGCAATAGTAATTGCTAGTCTTTGGTCATCAGAACACAGGGCTGGGCTTAAGTTTATTAGACTTAGTCCCAAGAAAAATATGTCATTTGTACTAGCTAAATTAATTTTAGCTTTTATAATAGTTAGCTTCTGTCAAATGTATTTTTTAGCTTTATTTTACGCAGGCGGAAAATTTATTGGACATTTTTCAAGCATAGACTTTAGTATCTATTTTTACTATATCGCTCTTAGCATATTATTGTCACTTCCTATTATAGGAATTTTTGGAGCCCTCGCTATAAGGATTAAGTCCTTTGGAATAATAGTACTTCTATCTAGTATGTTTACCATACTCGGGTTTGCCACTGCTTATAAATCTCTAAAAGTAATAGGATTAAGCTTCTTGGCAATTGAATCTAACAATTTAAGGTATATAAACACACATGACTTAGGACTCTTAGCTTTCTTTGCAATTGGAGAATTAATAATGTTTCTATATCTTTCTAACAAATTTTTAAAGTATGAAAATAAGTAAATCTATGGGGATTTAGAGATAGTAATTCTAAAATCCCCTATTTTTATCTTTTTCATAAAAGTAATATTAAAAAAAGCCCCATTGGGGCTTTACGTTTATACTTCAAAATCTATTGAATCCTTTATTGATTCTGTCATGGATGTGAATAGTGCTGCATATAATGGTATTGATACTATTTGTTTTATAAATGCTTTAGTCGCATAGTAGTAAAATGTATTCTTACCAAATAGTAGTGCTTGAAAATATGGAGCCATTATTACTGATGTGAGCATCTGTCCAATAAATATTCCGAGTAATACCTGGTAGAATTTATAGTTTGGATACTTAACTTTAAAAGTTTTACTACCATGATTGGAATAAGTCCAGTTAGTGCACTTGTAAGTGTAAACACCACATTGTATCCTCCGCTGGATGGTCTGATTATAAAACCTAGAACGTCTGATACTGCCCCAACTATAAGTCCATTTACAGGACCTAGTACAAGTCCAGAATAGATAATTGGAAATCCTCCAAAGGATACACTTCCAAACCTCATGGTGTTAATCACAACGGATAGTGCAATAAACACTGCCATGTAGGTTATCCTTCTTGTTGAACTTTGTTTTCTTGCGACCTTAATCTTTGGACTTAGTACGTATACCAAGATTCCAACGATTGCCACCACTATTACTCCATACTTTATTAAATTTTCATGGTATGTTTCGATAAGTGGTTTCAAAGCTTCTAATTTTTCTGGCTTCATCTTTGGAATCATCGGCATCTTTACTTGAAGAGCCATTCCTATTGCGATGCTTGCCATAGAAGCTATTAGGGAGTACTTCTTGTCAAGTAGTCTTGATGCGAATAATACTATGATTACTGCTGCTACTAGACCTAGGTACACCTTTGGTGCTCCGATTGTTATGGTAGTGACACTCATTGTAAGTACTACTGCCAAACAATATAAAAATATACTTGCTATAGTCTTCATTTAAACCTCCTATAATTTCGGTCTAAAGAAAGTGAACGCGCTTAAGAATCAAACAATTTTGCCAAATGGTCAACGTCCCATACCATTTGGAACTTCAAAAGCTACCCTTTAGACGTAAGACTAGATTAATTATACACTTAAAAAAATATTTTTCATAGCATGAAAATTTAATATTGCTTTTATTTTACAACTTACCATATAAAATCCCTTAAATAGTCCCATTTATAGTTTAAAGGTTTATTATATGATATGATGGTTCTATATGTATAAAGTTTAAAGGAGTTGTGAAATGTTTAAACACAAAACTAAGGGATTTGCAAAAATATTTTCTCTTATCTTAATTTTTATTCTTTCAATCTCCCAATTTACTTGGGCTGAAAGCTACAAGGACATTGAGTCCCACTGGTCGAAACCGTATGTAACACAAGGTATTGAAGAAGGCTGGATAAAAGGCTACGAAGATCAAACCATAAGGCCAAACGAAAAGATTACCCGCTCTGAATTTATAAGTATCCTAAGTAGAATTTTAAATTTAGAAAGATTTAATCTTAAAGTTTCTTCCCAATATGATGATTTGGATACCCAAAGTTGGTCTAAGAAAAGCATCGAATCAGCTGAAGCTGTAAATATGCTTAGACACACATTTACAGGACCAAATCTATATCCTAATAAGGAGATCAGTCGAGAAGAAGCTGCCAATCTTTTGGGATATTCAATTCTACTAAATACTTTTGAAAAGAATGGAAATGCTTTAAATGAAGAGAATTTAAATACTGTCCTCGATCTCTTTGAATCACAAATAGAACTCAAAGACAGTTCCGACATTTTAAAATATAGTGACAGAGATTCAATAGACAAAAGATTCATCTTTTCAATCTATGATTTAAGCGAGAGAAAAATAATTTCTGGTAATAGGGAAAATCAATTCAATCCTAAAGGATCTCTAAGTCGTGGCGAAGCTATGACTATGCTTGTTCGTGCTTTTATAGGTGTGCCTAAAGAACCTTCTTTAGATGAAGCGCAGGTTGTAAATGTAGACGGCAAATTCTATCTTGAAGACAAGACCAACGGACTTCGATTCTCTCCTAGTAAGTTTAAAGACGGAATAGTTAAACTAAAAGACAAGACGTACCTTCTAAATGCTGATGGCTCACTTGGTCAAGGATTTATAGAAAAGAATAATAAGACCTACTATGTTGACGGTGAAAATGGTCTAGCAATTGGTTGGAAAAAGATTGATGGGGCTCTCTACTACTTCTCACCTTATGATTATCGTATGTACAAGGATGGAATGTTCTCCACCGGTAAAGGTGTATACTGGTTTGGAAAAGACGGAAAACTAACGACCGGGAACAGACCTGGTGGAATAAAAGGCAGGCTTGTTTATTGGGCTGGTCCTAGTGAAAAAGAACTTACAAATGAATGGTTAACTGGAGAAGATAAAGAACTTCGTTTCCGAGGACAAGAAATTGCTAACTTCTCAGCATCCTACGAAGGTCTTCCATTTAAATGGTACGGCTTTGACCTTACCAACGGACAAGGTGTATATTGCGTTGGTAACGCCTACTCCGCTCACAAAGCATTTGGAATTAAAATTCCTGGAGCTGAGGATGCAAATATTAAACTGCACAAAGGATATGAGCTCACCCGTGTTCAATATGTAGATGCAGAAAAATTCAGTGGCATTCGCTACCCTGCAGATTTTTCAAAGGCTTGGCCTGGAGATTTAATCTTCAACTACAGTCCTAATTTCTATCTTGGATATAACCACGTGGGAATCTTCATGGGACACAACAATAATCGTCCAATTTATGTCCATGCAACCCTTGCAGATGGATTATTCGTAGGTGACTGTCGCGAAATGAATTGGAATATAGGTAGAAAATTCAACGATTGCTTTATTCGTTATAATACAGAAGCAAATTTTAAAAAATGAGAAAACAAAAACGGCTAGAAGTTCTAGTCGTTTTTTGATATTTACATATTGTCCTTTACTGCAACGGCAACCATCTTCGCCTTTGCTCTTACTTCACCTTCGGCTTCTAACACCATGTCTACTATTACTTTTCTGTCGCCTATTTCTTCTGCCGTTGCTGTTACTTTTACTTCACTATTCATAGGAGTCGGTTTTTTGAAATCAACTTCAAGCCTTGCAGTTATAAATCTTCCTATTACTGTATCTTCTGTAAGTTCAAGACCTTTATCTCTGTGTTTAAACCATGCGGCAGAAGCGGTTCCATGACAGTCAAAAATCATGGCAATCATTCCTCCAAAGAGATTTGCAGGCACTCCTCCGGTGAAATGTTCATCTGGAATAACTTTGCATGTAACAGACTCTCCGTCTTCACTTGGATAAGATTTTAGATGCATACCAGCATCGTTCTTAGGTCCACATCCCCAGCAGTATTGAAATCTTTCCCCGTAGGTATCTTGAATTGCTATTTGTTTTTTCATAATCTTCCCCCTAAAATTTAGTAATTGTATTAGAAACTTCAAAGTATCCAAATTTATAAATATTAAATACGAGAAAATAAATGATGTAAATATACTTTAATAAACAAATTAATAATCATTCCGTAATTTATATTTTATATACTTGTTATCAAATCTCTCTGTACTTAAACTCTATTTATAAATTCATTATACTATATTTTAAAGAAAACAAAATTTCTTTTGTCTAATAAAAAATAACTTACAACAAAAAAATCCCCGAAGGGATTTATTTTTTATTTATACTTCTTTGATTTATATCTTGCTTGACTGTTTAAAATTCTCTTTCTAACTCTAAATGTAGAAGGAGTTACTTCTATAAGTTCATCGTCTTCGATAAATTCTAACGCTTCTTCAAGACTCATTTCGTGAACTGGACTTAGCTTTATAGCATCATCAGAACCTGATGCACGAACGTTGGATTGTTTCTTTGCACGGGTAACTGATACTTCTAGTTCCACTCCCTTAGGACTTTCTCCTACTATTTGACCTTCGTAAACTTCCATACCCGGAGTTACGAATAGAGTTCCTCTATCTTGAGCATTTGCAAGACCGTAAGATGTTGCAACTCCTGTGTCGAATGAAACTATTGATGCAAATGCACGTCTAGGTATTTCTCCTTTGAATGGTTCGTAGGAGTCAAAACTTGAATTTAAGATTCCTTCACCTTTTGTATCGGTTAGAAATTCTGATCTATATCCTATTAATCCTCTTGCAGGGATTTTAAAGATAAGTCTTTGGTAGCCGCCTTTTGGTTCTTCCATTACAGAAAGCTCGCCTTTTCTTCTACCGAGTTTTTCTATTACTGACCCTACATAGTCTTGTGAAACATCCACTGTAACAATTTCCATCGGTTCATATTTCTTGCCATCTATTTCTTTAAATAGAACTTGTGGCTTAGAAACTTGGAACTCAAATCCTTCACGTCTCATATTCTCTATTAAAACTGAAAGGTGTAGCTCTCCTCTACCGCTTACTTTAAATGAATCTGTTGAGTCTGTTTCTTCAACTCTTAGTGATACGTCTGTTTGTAATTCTTTAAAGAGTCTTGCTCTTATCTGTCTACTTGTAAGGAATTTTCCTTCTTTACCTGCAAATGGACTGTCGTTTACAGAGAAGTTCATTGAGATTGTAGGTTCTGAAATCTTTACAAAATCAAGTGGTTCTGGCGCATCAGTAGAAGCTATGGTATCTCCAATATTTATATCTTCAATACCTGTAATCGCAACTATTGAACCTGAATGAGCCTCTTCAACTTCAACCCTATCAAGTCCTTCAAATTCATATACATTTGAAATCTTAACCTTGATATGTCTATTTTCATCATTTGCATTTACAAGGATTGCTGTTTCATTTTCTTTTAAGATTCCTCTTTCAATCCTACCAATACCAATTCTTCCTACATAGTCAGAATAGTCAATGGTTGACACTAGCATTTGGAATGGTTCATCATCCCTATTTTCAGGTGGTTCGATATAGTCGATGATGGTATTAAATAGTGGATCCATATTGTTTCCTAAATCTTCTGGATCAAGGGATGCAAATCCTTGCTTAGCTGAAGCAAATATAAATGGACTTTCAAGCACATCTTCATCTGCACCAAGTTCAATAAATAAATCTAGAACTTCATCCACCACTTCTTTTGGTCTCGCTTCAGGTCTATCTACCTTATTAATACATACGATAACAGGAAGATTAAGTTCAAATGATTTCTTAAGCACAAACTTAGTTTGTGGCATAGGACCTTCAAAAGCATCTACAAGAAGTACAACTCCTTGCACCATCTTTAAAACACGTTCAACCTCACCGCCGAAGTCAGCATGACCAGGGGTGTCAATAATATTTATTTTTACACCATTATGCATAACTGCAGTATTTTTTGAGAGGATGGTGATTCCTCTTTCTCTTTCGATATCATTTGAGTCCATGACACGGTCTTTTACTTCTTGATTTTTTCTAAAAATACCTGATTGTCTTAGTAGAGAGTCTACTAGAGTGGTCTTGCCGTGATCGACATGGGCAATGATAGCTATATTTCTAACATCTAATCTTTTCATATTCACCTTTTCCTAACTTAACTATTTTACATTTAAAAATTAAATTTGTCCACATTTATAGTAAATAATCCAAATATTTTAGCAAATTTACACAAAAAACTACATTAAAAAAACTTCCAGTGGAAGTTTCTTATAATAACTTATAAATTTATTTGTTTAAGTACTTAATTGCGATGACCTCATTGCCATGGAGAATAAATCTATCAGTAAGTTCTTTAACCAATACTAGACCTCTTCCCGTCGTCTTTAAATCATCTGCATCATATTTACTAAAGTCAAAGATTACTCCTTTACCTTCATCTTTAACTCTAATTTCAACTTCATTATCTTTCAAAAATATACTAAGATGCACATTCTTTAAAAAATTGCTATTATTGCCATGAAGAATAGAATTTATCATCAGTTCATCAAGGATAAGCCTAATATCAAATAATGAGCTTTCACATTTTATGAAATTTTTAAGATCAAATAGGGTTTCTTCTACCAAAGGTTTAACCTCATTTAGATTTGATTTTATACTCCCCTCAAAACAATAAATCGTCTTCATAATATACCTCTTCTATATGTTGTATTAATACCCTTGTTTTCATAAGTTAAACACTAAAAGTCGATTGTAAATTTTATAAAAATTATAATAATTGTTTACAAAATGTATGCTATTGGGTATCATTAGATTATAAAGGACATATGAAAGGAGTAAACTTATGCAAAAATATGAATGTCAATTATGCGGATATATTTACGATCCAGAACTAGGAGACGAAGATTCAGGAATTGAACCTGGTACTGCTTTTGAAAACCTACCAGAAGATTGGGTTTGCCCACTATGTGGCGCTGAAAAAAGCGATTTCGAACCAGTTGAATAATTAAAAAAATAAGTGCAAGAATATCTTGCACTTATTTTAGTTTTTGATTAAATTTTTTCTTTATATTTTTAAAAATTAACAAAATCTCTAGTTCTTTCAAACTTAGGATTTTCAAAAATTTCTTCTGGAGAACCTTCTTCCAAGATCTTTCCACCATCCATGAATATTACTTTATCGGATACTTTCTTAGCAAAATCCATTTCGTGGGTCACTATAATCATAGTAAGACCTAAATCTCTTAAATTTCTAATCGCTGATAGGACTTCTCCTACCATTTCAGGATCTAGTGCAGATGTTGGCTCATCGAATAGTATAAGGTCTGGATCCATGGTAAGAGCCCTTGCAATTGCTACTCTCTGTTTCTGTCCACCAGAAAGTTGACTCGGTCTGGCTTCTAAAAAATCTCCCATCCCTACTAGTTCAAGATTATGAATCGCCTTTTTCTTTGCCGTATCTCTATCTATATTTAAAACCTTTATTGGTGCTTTGATGCAATTATCGAGCACATTCATATTGTTAAAAAGATTGAAGTTTTGAAACACCATAGCAACTTTGCCCTTGAAGTCAGAAGTTCTAAAATCACTATTTAAAATATTTTTTCCCTCATAGATTATCT
The DNA here is from genome assembly GCF_000478945.1 of Peptoniphilus sp. BV3AC2. NCBI lineage: Bacteria > Bacillati > Bacillota > Tissierellia > Tissierellales > Peptoniphilaceae > Peptoniphilus > Peptoniphilus sp. BV3AC2. Next base: position 45,297 of record NZ_AWXD01000004.1, read on the forward strand.
CTCCGCCATCAGGTCTTTCTAATAGGTTTAAACATCTTAGAAGAGTTGATTTTCCAGATCCAGATGGTCCTATAATCGTAGTTACTTGCCCTTCATCAAGTTCAAAAGATATTCCCTTTAGGATTTCATTTTGACCGAATGATTTTTTTAAATTATTTACTTTTAATATATTCTTTTTCATAATCTTCTCCTAATTTGCACTCTTCATTACATCAGTATTTCCAGTCTTAACATATGAATTTGGATCTGCCAAAAGTCTTTCTACGAAATGTAAAAAGTAAGCTATAGATAATGTCAGTGTCAAATAAATAATCGATGTAATTAAATATGTTTCAAAGTACATTAGATTGCCACCGACTATTGATTTTGTAGTAAAAAAAAGTTCGTTTACAGCTATGACGTTTAACACAGATGTATCCTTTATATTTACGATGAATTCATTTCCAATTGCAGGAATTATATTTTTAATTGCCTGTGGAAGTACTACATGCACCATGGTTTGATAGTGGTTCATTCCAAGAGACCTTGCAGCTTCAAACTGTCCCTTGTCGATTGAATTTATACCGCCTCTTACAACTTCTGATAGGTATGCTCCAGTGTTTACAGAAACTACTAAGAATGCTGCCTCCATTGGAGATAGATTGATTCCAGCAAATTGGAGTAGTCCGAAGTATACTAGCACTGATTGCACAATCATCGGTGTACCTCTTAAAACTTGAACGTAGATATTTGCGAGTACTTTAAATATATTTAAGACAAAATTTTTACCTTTTTTCAAAGATTCAGGAATGGTTCTTATTATTCCGACAATTAATCCAAGTACAAGACCAAGTATAGTGCCTACAAATGAAATTAAAACCGTATATCCAGTTCCCCTTAGGAAATTACTCTTATTTTCTATGAAGATGGTCTTCATATTATTTAGAAATCTTTCTAAGCCTTCGCCTTCGTTTTCTTCTTTGTTTTGAAGGATGTTCATTTCATCCATAAGTTCTAATCTATCTTCTTTTGACACATCACTTAGAATTTGGTTAAGTCTTTCTCTAATAGGATTTCCCTTTTTAATTCCAATTGCTATGGAAGTATCCTCCTTGTCTGTGTCAAATCCAGGATTTAAATCTACCATTTTTAGACCAACTCCAGCAGTTTCAGCAGCCATTGCCTCAGGTCTTTCAGCCACATATCCATCAGCCTTACCAGTTTGTACTGCAACTCTCATAATTGAGAAATCTGACATTGGTTCAAGGTGATTAACACCAGGTATTTGATCTATAACCGTATCGTGAAAAGTATTTAACTGAGCAACGATACCTGCTCCTGTAAAATCATCTAACTTAGAAGCATTAGCATACTTTCCTTTTGCATTTACAACCATTACAAGGTCAGATTCATAGTAAGCATCGGAAAAATCTATTTGCTTTGCCCTCTCGGCAGTTGGACTCATTCCAGCCATGATAAGATCAATTCTTCCAGAAGTTAAAGCAGGAACTAAACCATCCCATTCAATCTTAACTAGGACAAGTCTCTTTCCTAGACCTTCTGCAATTTTCTTAGCCATTTGAACGTCATAGCCGTTTGCAAATTCATTTGACCCTTCAATAGGCACAGCGCCATTTTGTCCAGTCTGTTGTGTCCAGTTAAAAGGCGGATAAGCAGCTTCAAGTCCTACCCTCAAAGTGTTCTCTTCAGCAAATGTACTCATTTGAAACGAAAATATTCCAATAATGCCTACCATAATCAATAAAACTACATTCATAAATCTCTTCATCTTGATTCTCCTTGAAAAATAATTTAATAAAAAAAGCCCCATCCCAGTTGTTATCAACTTGGGACGGAGCGTTAAAACCGTGTTACCACCCATATTTATTTAAAGTTCACACTTTAAACCTCACTAAGTACTACATACTCTTCATCTGTAACGGGATTACCCGGCAACCTATCATTTACAATCCAGATTGCTGCTCAAAGTCTTTATTCTCAACTACATTTATTATCTTCTCTCACCAAACGAAGACTCTCTTTAAATAAATAATAGAAGATACTCCTCTTCTCAATGCAACTAATTAAAGTAATACTAACAGAAATTAGAAGTTAAGTCAAGAGATATTTAAAAATTATTTATTTTATTTTTTATATCGAGATTATTTACTTTGAATAGAATATTCACCTAGGGCTTGGGTGTTAGTTTTTTATTTTGTTTTCAAAATAGAATTCTTTTAATCAACTTTCAAAGCTAAAAGATTATTTAGCATTAACGTAAACTAAATCTCCATTTTCAAATAAAATATTGTCAGCATATTTTACATAGATAATTGGTTTTAAAATTACAACATCTTCTGGAAGATCTTTACTTATAGTAAAAGTAATGATTCCATCTTTTTCTTCAACGGTATAAAGATCTTTGCTTAGTTCTTCCTTTTTGTATTTTGGAGTAGATGTAGAAATGGCATCTATTTCATCATAATTTTTCTTAGAAATGTAGTTTAGTTTTACAAATCTATCCTTAGATTCTCCAATCTTTTTAACATCTTCAAGAGAAGTTTTTACCTTTATTTGGTTGTTATCAAGAGCTGTATATTTTTTGTTGTTATTTTTATTTACAACATCTCTATTCCCTAAAACTTCAAAATCTACCAAGATATTTCTAGCAACATTTCTAAATGCTCCTCTGTATTTCTTACCTTCAAATTTAACAAACTCTTCAAGTCTCTTAATTTCTTCAGGAGATAAATCCTTCTTATCTAGTAATTTCTTCGCTTCATCAATCAATGATTTCATTTCAGCGATAGCCTTTTTATTAGATTCAGTATTAATAGCACTTAGTTCAAGAACACTGTCATTCTTAGAATCAATAATTGCCTTTAAACTTTTTTTAAGTTCTGAAACTTTATTAGCATCAGTAGTTACTTCTTTACTTTCAGCCTTAGAATCTTTTGAGTTTTCCATTAATTTGTCTGCAATTGTATTGTATAGGAATATAAAACTATCTTTTCTAGAAGCAAAAGCCTTTGGGTCTAAATCTTTTGTGCAAATATTTTCTTCTTTAGCCCATTTAATCCAATCGGTAGGCCATTTTGCACTATTAATTGCATCTTTATCAAGGTTTTTCTTTGTGCAAACAAGAACCTTTAAAATTTCAGCATTGGTTATATACTTTTGACCTTTAAAAGATCCATCTGGATAACCGCTAAATAGATTCATATTGTCCTTTGCATAAGCAATCACACCATTTGCCCAATCATCTTTTTTAACATCATTAAAAGGCATAGATTTACCTTGTAGTTCTTTTGCCTTATCTTCATGTCCAAGAGCGTAAACCAAGATTTTGGTAAGCTCACTTCTCTTGATATTCTTATCAAGACCAAGATCACCATTTTCATAACCTGCGATGATCTTCTTTTCTTTCAAGAAATTAATCTTGTCATCATCCTTTTCTGTGGCAGCAAAAGCATTTACGCTAAATCCTATGAAAACCACAGCTAAAATAAGTAAATTAACAAATTTTTTCAAAATATTCCTCCTAAATATTATTTGATATATTATATCAATTAATTTAATTATAGCATTCTAAGTTTTCACTCTTTTTTATAAATTACTGTAATTTTTTAAATATTTTGCATTGATAATTGAGTTTTAAATCTAATAATTCATGATTATATAAATTATAAATTGTAATTAAAAAAGCACATCTAACATAATTGCTAGTGTGCTTTTTTTCTTTCATTTATAAATTTTTAAAGTTTAAGATATTACACTCCTGTTGAACCAAATCCACCTTCGGATCTTTCTGTATCTTCAAGAGATTCTACTATTTCAAGTTCTGCTTTTTCGTACTTTATAAATACTATTTGAGCGATTCTATCTCCATTTTTAATTACAAAATCTTCTTTGCCGTGGTTTATTAGTATAACTTTTAGTTCGCCTCTATAGTCTGAATCTATAGTTCCTATTCCATTTGGAAGTGAGATTCCGTACTTAAGTGCAAGACCAGATCTTGCTCTTACTTGTCCTTCGTAACCTTCTGGAATTTCCACAAATATTCCCGTTGGAACAAGTTCTATTTCTCCTGATTTAATTACTAAATCTTCATCTAAATTTGCTCTTAAATCCATTCCTGAAGCGCCACTGGTTGCGTAGGATGGATTTTCATTTTTACTTTTGTTTATAATTTTTAATTTCATATTTCTCCTAAAAAAAACATGAACCTAAGTCCATGTTATTATTTTTTAACAGTTTTAGATTAATTATCCTTTTCTGGTTTTGGAATCAATGCCTTTCTAGAAAGAGATATTTTGCCTTGTTCGTCAACATCTATTACTTTTACAACCACACTGTCTCCAACTTTTAATTCGTCTTCAACTTTTTCTGTTCTCTTGTGATCTATTTCTGAGATGTGAAGTAGTCCTTCTGTTCCCTTTTTGATTTCTACAAATGCTCCAAACTTCATAAGTTTTTTAACTTTTCCGTTGTAGATATCTCCAATTTCAACTTCTTTTACTATTCCTTCAATTATGTCGATTGCTTCTTGAGCTTTTTCGTGGTCGTTAGATATTACTGATACTTTTCCGTCATCATCAATGTCAATCTTAACTCCGGTTTGTTCGATTATTTTATTAATAACCTTTCCACCGCTTCCGATAACTTCTCCAATCTTTTCTGGATCAATTAGAATGATGTAGATTATTGGCGCAAATGGAGATAATTTTTCTCTTGGTTTATCTATTGTAGCTTCGATATTATCAAGGATTTGTAACCTTGCTATTCTTGCTTTTTCAAGGGCTTCTTCTAGAATTTCTTTTTTTATTCCTTCCACCTTGATGTCCATTTGAATAGCGGTTATACCTTCTCTAGTTCCTGCAACTTTGAAGTCCATATCTCCGAAGTGGTCTTCTAATCCCTGAATATCTGTTAAGATTTTGATAACTCCATGTTCTTCTATAAGTCCCATGGCAATTCCTGCTACTGGTTGTTTAATAGGAACACCTGCATCCATTAGTGAAAGTGTTGAACCACATACTGAAGCTTGTGATGAAGATCCATTTGAGCTAAGAACTTCTGATACGACTCTTATTGCATAAGGGAATTCTTCTTCTGTTGGTAGAACTGGTATTAGCGCTCTTTCTGCTAGTGCACCGTGTCCAATTTCACGTCTTCCTGGACCTCTCATAGGTTTTGTATCTCCTACACTGTAAGGTGGGAAATTATAGTGGTGAATGTATCTCTTTGGAGTGTCATCTCCTAGTCCATCTATAACTTGTACTTCAGAAAGTCCAGCTAGAGTCGTAATTGAAAGTACTTGAGTTTGACCTCTTTTAAATAGTCCTGATCCATGAGTTCTTCTAAATAATCCAACTTCTGATGATAAAGGTCTGATTTCATCTAGAGCTCTTCCATCTGGTCTTCTATCTTCTTCGATAATACCTCTTCTTACTTCTTCAACTTCAATAGATTCGATAGCAGCGTCTATATCCTTTCCAAATTCTTCTAATTCTTCGTTGAAGTGTTCATAGATTTTATCTTTTGCTTCTTCTGTCTTTTCTTCTCTTATAATTTTGTCTTCTTGGTTAATTGCTTCTACTAAAAGTTCTTTACCAAACGCTATAACTTTTTCTTTTATTTCTTCATCTGGTTTGAAAACTTCGTACTGAGCTTTTTCTTTACCAACTTCTCTTTGAATTTCTTCAATAAATTCACAGATATTTTTGATTTCTTCATGACCTTTTAAGATAGCTCCTAGCATCTCTTCTTCAGAAACTATTTTTGCTCCTGCTTCTACCATCATGATTGCAGATTTTGTTCCTGCTAGATTAAGCTCTATCTTAGATTTTGCTCTTTGTTCTTCAGTTGGATTTATTACGTATTCTCCATCAACCATTCCAACGAATACTGATCCTGTTGGTCCATCAAAAGGAATATCTGAAATTGTAAGTGCTATTGATGATCCAACCATTGCTACTATGTCTGGTTGATTGTCTTGGTCTACTGCCAAAGCTGTAGCCACAACTTGTACATCATTTCTATATCCTTCTGGGAAAAGTGGTCTAAGTGGTCTATCTATAAGTCTCGCAGTCAAGATTGCCTTTTCGCTAGGTCTTCCTTCTCTCTTTATAAAACCTCCAGGAATCTTACCAACTGCGTACATTTTTTCTTCATAATCAACGCTTAGTGGGAAGAAATCTATACCTTCTCTTGGTTTTTTAGATGCAGTAGCTGTTACTAGTACAACCGTATCACCGTATTCAACTAAAGCTGCTCCATTGGCTTGTTCTGCAACTTTTCCAATGGTTACTCTCATTTCACGGCCAGCTATTTCTCTACTAAATACTTTCTCCATCATACCTCCTATTAAAAAAATAAAGCGGGATATACCCCGCTTATTATCCTCTTATTCCTAACTTTTCTATTAGTTCACGATATTTTTCAATATCTTTATTCTTAAGGTATCTTAGAAGGTTTCTTCTTCTACCTACCATCTTAAGAAGTCCTCTTCTTGAATGGTGGTCCTTCTTATGAACCTTTAAATGTTCGTTTAATTCGTTAATTCTTTCTGTAAGAACTGCTACTTGTACTTCAGTTGATCCTGTGTCTTTTTCGTGGATCTTAAATTCATTAATAATTTCTGTTTTTTTGTCTTTAGATATCATATTTACCTCCAAAATTTTAATTAGCCAATATCAAAGAAATGTGCCGAGGTCGCTTCACTCCTTGAAATGGTACTGGTCTATTATAACATATAAAAATATATTTGTCTATTTACTTTTTCTAACTTCTTCCACATCTTTGGCTATTCTTTCAAATAGTTCTTCTACTGAATTAAATACTACCATAGGTCTTAATTTTTTTAAGAAATATAGATATACTTTTTTCCCATATATATTTTCATCAAAATCTAAAATATTTGCTTCTATCTTTAAATTTTCTCCTAAGAATGTAGGATTATTTCCAATAGATGTTGCAGCTTTATAAAGTAGGTCGTCTCCTTCAACTTTAATTCTCGTATCATAGACGCCATCTCCTGGCAGTTGCACTCCATCTTTCGTAATAATATTTGCGGTTGGATAACCCATTTTACTTCCTAGTTTCTTTCCATGATCGACTATTCCTGTAATAAAGTAGTTGTGTCCCAAAAGTTTATTTGCTTCTTCCATCATTCCTTCAGAGATAGCCTCTCTAATCCTTGTAGAGCTTACTACTTCTCCGTCAATCTTATAGGCATCTATAACATCAAGAGTTAGATTATACTCTTTACAAAGCTCTCTTAAGATTTCTACATCTCCCATGGCTTTAAATCCAAATCTATAGTCATATCCAACTACTACACCTTTGGCATTTAAGTTTTTAACTAAAAAATTTTTTACAAAGTATTCTGGGGACATCTTCATAAATTCCTCATTGAAGTCTATCATGTAGACTATATCTATTCCGATTCCCTTTAAATACATAAGTTTTGCTTCGTTTGAAGTAAGTTCCTTCTTTTTATGGTCAAATAATGTAGCCGTTGTGTGTTCATTGAATAGAAGAACTGCAGAATGTGCATCTATTTTACTAGCAGTTTCTATAGCTTTTTTCATAAGAAGTCTGTGTCCTAGATGAACTCCATCAAAATTACCTAGGGCTATGACTATTTCATCTTTTCCAATGTAATTTAAATCTATGTTTACTATCTTCATCTAAGCACCTTTATCTTTAACCTTCCATCTATAAACTCACCGATGCCGATAAATTCATCGCGACAATAGACCGAATACTTTCCATCTTCCATCCGATTGTCAAAGAATTTAACTCCATTTATTAGTCTTTCAAAGAAACTTTTAGGTACATTGTACCTAGGCATATTTCTTAAAGCGAATTCAGTAGGATAGAATTTCTCTTCTATTTCTTCTTTTGTCATATTTTCTAAATCATCTATTGTTATTGCTTTTTCAACAGTAAATGGTCCTACTTTTGTCCTAACGAGGGAGGTCATAGTTGCTAATGTGCCTAAACTTTTACCAATATCAGAGATTAGTGTTCTCACATAGGTTCCGGAACTACAATTTATCTTTACTTTATATGGGTTAGTTCCAAGTAATTCTAAGCCATATATTTTTACTTTTCTCTTTGGTCTATCTACAACTTTTCCTTCTCTTGCAATCTTGTAGAGTTTTCTTCCACCTAGTCTCACCGCTGAATACATAGGAGGTGTCTGCTCTATAACACCTGTGAATTTTGGAAGTATTTCTAAAATTTCATCTTTTGTTGGAATTTTATCCGACCTATTTATTATATTTCCAGTTATATCTTCCGTATCTGTTTCAATTCCAAATTCAATAGTTGCTATATATTCTTTCTCTGAATCTTGAATAAATGATGATACCCTTGTAGCTTTTCCAATAGTCATAGGTAAAACTCCAGTTGCCATTGGATCTAATGTCCCTGAATGACCAATCTTTTTAATTCCTAAAAGATCTCTTAAAATATAGATGCAATCGTGGGAAGTTATTCCTTGTCTCTTGTTAACTACTAGGATTCCTTGCATTTAATCTCCTTTATAGCCTCTTGTAGTATTTCATCTTTTGCCTTTTCTAGTGATCCATAATATGTGGCTCCTGCCGCCATTATATGTCCTCCACCATTAAATTTAGATGCAATTTTGCTTACATCTGCATAAGATTTTGCTCTAAATGAAACTCTTATTTCATTTTCTTTTTCTTTTAAAAATATTGCAATCTCTACACCTTCAATGTCACGAATATATTCAACAATTCCTTCACTGTCAGATTTTTTATAATCTGGGCTAAGAGATATTTCTTTAGGTAGAGCAATCATTGCAATCTTGCCTTCTAAATAGAATTCAAGCCTATTTAAAGCTTCATTTAAAAGCATTATTTTAGATTTTGGGTTTGACTGATAAACATTTACCGTTATATCTAAATTTTTTGCTCCAAAATTTAAAAGTTCTGCAGCTATTCTGTGAGTATCACTGCTGGTGTTTTCATATTTAAAGCTTCCTGTGTCTGTACTTATACCAGTTAAAATAGATGTGGCTATCTCTTCATCTATAAGTTCTTTTTTTAAAAGTTTAAATATAACTTCGCAGGTACTACTTGAATTTTTTTCTACAACATTGAAATCTGCATATCCGTCATTGGTGTGATGATGGTCTATGCAAATAGTTTTTTTGCTCTTTCTATATAACTCTACCGCATCTTTTCCTATTCTATCAAGATCTGCACTATCTAGAGTTATAAATAGATCAATATCTTCAATTTCGCTAGATTTTACCGTCTTGATTCCTTTGAATAAAAATCTAAAGTCGTCTATCATTACATCATCAAATATTGTGTAGACATCTTTATCTAGTTTCTTTAAGTATTTTGAAAGAGCACTTAAAGATCCAAGATTATCTCCATCTGGATTTAGATGTGAAGCAAGGGCAATTTTACTTGCCCCTTCAATCATCTCATGAAATTTTATCATTTCCATGGTTAACCTCTTCAATAAGTTTTTCCATCTTTAAGTTTATATCTAGGGTTTCATCCAGTATGAAGATTAGCTCTGGCATTTGACGAAGTTTAACTTCGCTTGAGATTTCTTTTTTTATAAATCCTTTAGCGGAGTTAAGTCCTTCTAGCGCTGCTTCTTGTTCTTCTTTTGTTCCCATTATTTCAACGAATATTTTTGCAAATGATAGATCATTAGTAACTAAGACATTGGTTACACTTATAATCTCTGGTATTCTTGGATCTTTTATTTTAGATCTTATAATATCAGAGATAACCCTTCTAAGTTCTTCCCCTATCCTTTGCACTCTTTTTTCTCTCATACTCTCTTAATTTCCTTCATAATATATGATTCAATGAAGTCGCCTTCTTTGATATCATTAAAGTTTTCTATAGTGATTCCACCTTCATATCCATTGTTTAGTTCTCTAACATCGTCTTTAAATCTCTTTAAGGATGCTATTTCTCCTTCATGGATAACTGTATCATTTCTAAGGATTCTAACCATAGATTTTCTAGGAATCTTTCCGCTAACTACAAATACTCCAGCTACGATAGCATTGTTTGGAAGTTTGAATGTCTGTCTAACTTCACATCTTCCTTGAACTTCTTCTTCGAATTCTGGATCTAGCATACCTATAGCCGCTTTTTCAATATCGTCTATTGCATCATAGATTACTCTATAGGTTCTTATATCTACTTCAAGTTCTTTTGCAAGTTCGATAGCATTTATATTTGGTCTTACGTTAAATCCAATTACTATAGCTTTTGAAGCTGATGCTAATGATATGTCAGATTCACTGATTCCACCTACTCCAGAGTGAACTATAGATATATTTACTTCTTCATTTTCTATCTTTAATAATGATTGAGAAAGTGCTTCTACTGAACCTTTCACATCGCCCTTTATTATTAAATCAAGTTGTTTCTTTTCTCCTTCTTTTATCTTGTCAAATAAGTTTGAAAGAGATACCTTGTTAGTTGCGTTTAATCTATTTTCTCTTACTATTTCTCTATTCTTATCAGCTATTGTCTTGGCAGTCTTTTCATCTTCAACAGCATAGATAGTATCTCCAGCATTTGGAACTTCTGAAAGTCCAAGGATTACCGCTGGCATAGATGGTCCTGCTTTTTTAAGATTCTTACCTTTGTCATCTGTCATAGCTCTAATTCTACCTGATGCAACTCCACTTACTACGAAGTCTGAAGATCTCAATGTACCGTTTTGTACTAAGACTGTTGCCATAGGTCCCTTGCCCTTGTCAAGCTTAGCTTCTATAACTGTACCAACCGCTCTTCTTTGTGGGTTTGCTTTTAGTTCTCTCATTTCTGCTACAAGTAGTATCATCTCTAAAAGATCATCAATACCTTGTTTTGTGTGGGCACTTACAGGAACCATAATAGTATCCCCACCCCAATCTTCAGGCATAAGTCCTTGTTCAGATAGTTCTTGCTTAACTCTATCCACATTTGCAGCTTCTTTATCTATTTTATTTATTGCTACAATTATTGGAACTTCTGCACTTCTCGCATGAGAGATTGCTTCTATTGTTTGAGGCATTACTCCATCATCTGCTGCTACTACTAGGATTGCAACGTCAGTTATTTGAGCTCCTCTTAGTCTCATTGAAGTAAATGCTTCGTGGCCAGGTGTATCTAGGAATGTTATTTTCTTTCCATTTAGATTTACTGTGTACGCACCAATATGTTGAGTAATTCCGCCTGCTTCTGTTGAAGTTACGTGAGATTTCTTGATTGAGTCCAAGATAGAAGTCTTACCGTGGTCAACGTGACCCATTACTGTTACAACTGGTGGTCTTGGTTTTAGATTTTGTTCTTTATCTTCAAAATCTAGTCCAAATTCTTCTTCGATTGATACTTCTTCTTCAGGACTTGCAAATTCGATTTGTATATTTAATTCATCTGCAAGAATTTCACAAACATCTTTATCTATAGGTTCATTTTGACTTGCCATTACACCAAGCCCTATAAGTTTTGTAATTACTTGGGATACTGGAATGTCTGTTGCTTCTGCAAAATCTTTAACTGCTAATGGTGGAGAAATTTTAGCTACTTTGTTTTCTTCGACTTCTTCCTTTTTAACAGTCTTCTTAGCTTTTTTCTTAGGAGCTTTTTTGGTTAAATCTCTTTTTGCATACTCTTCTCTTAGTTCTAAGATATCTTGTTTTGTCTTTTTATTATGATTGTTCTTAGATTTTTTCTTTTTATATTCTTGTTGATTTACTTCTTTTTCAGTAATGACCTCATTCATCTTGTTAAAAGATCTAGATTTCTTCTTTTTATTATGTGGCCTTTCTTCATCTCTGTCTTTATCGAAGCTTTCTCTATTTGAATCCTTAGGCTTTCTAAAGTTTTGAGATTTTCCTTTGTTTTTATCTTGGAATTTATTGTTTTCCCTTTGTCCATCTGAATCTTTTTTTCAAATGGTTTCTTTTTAAATCTCTTCTTGCCTTCTGTGCCTTCAGCGTTAGGTTTTCTGTTATCGAATCTCTTATTATCATCTTTTGACTTGTTAGGCTTAGATTCTTTCATGTCTTTATTCTCTATAGTAATACCTTCTTTTTTATTTGGATTTTTATTATTTTTAAAGTTTTTCTTTTTATCATCTTTATTTGGTGTAGATTTATTCCTATAAGAATTAACTACTCTTTTTTCTTCTTCTGCATTTAGTGTCGACATATGGTTCTTAACTTCTATGTTTAAACTAGAAATTCTCTCGATCAATTCTTTGCTAGTTACATTCAGTTCTTTTGCCAATGCGTGTACTCTTTTATTTTGCATGTTACACCTCCGATTCAGGTGTTATTTATGGATTTCTTCTCTTAGATTTTCATAGGTCTTCTCATCAATCTCCATTTCAAACGATCTATTAAGAGCTTTCGTCTTGATAGCTTTTTCTAGACAATTTAAATCATCGCACAAATAAGCACCTCTGCCATTTAGTTTTCCCGTTCTATCTATAAAAATTTGATTTTCTTTAGTCTTTACGACTCTTATTAAATCAAATTTGGATTTTTGTTCTCCACAACCTACACATTTACGCTGCGGAATTTTTCTTGTCTTTTTCATTGCAAGTTTTGTATTTCTCCTGATTTATTCTTCTGAATCTGTGTCTGTAGTATCTAAATTGTCTTCAGCTTCTTCTAAATCCATTTCATCTTCTTCATCGATATCTTCTGCGGATGCTTCATCATGAAATTCAATTTCTTCATCTGCTACATTTTCATCTTCGTCATCTTCGTATCCGAGTTTTGCATATAGCTCATCTTCAGTCATATTTTCTGCTTCTAGATATTCTTCAAATTGAGATACAGATTTTATATCTATTTTCCAATTTGTAAGTTTTGCAGCAAGTCTAACATTTTGACCTTCCTTACCTATTGCAAGTGAAAGTTGGTAATCTGGAACAACTACCAAAGCTTGTTTATTGCTGTCATCTATAAATACTTTTTCAACATTTGAAGGACTTAAGGCATTTGCTATGAAGTGATCGATATCTCTGTCCCAGATTATTATGTCTATCTTTTCTTCGCCAATGCTATCTAAAATAGCCTTTACTCTTGCTCCTTTAAATCCAACGCATGCTCCAAGTGGATCTACGTCTTCAGACTTTGAAAATACTGCAATCTTAGTTCTAGATCCAGCTTCACGACTGATGTTAAATACTTCTACTATTCCATCATGAATTTCTGGTACTTCTAGTTCAAAAAGTCTCTTGATTAGATTTGGATGAGATCTTGAAAGTATAATTTGTGGTCCTTTAGGAGTCTTCTTAACTTCAAGTATTATCATCTTGTACCTATTTCCATGGGAATAATCTTCACCCTTTATTTGTTCGTTCGGCGGAAGAATTCCCTCTGATTTACCAAGGTCTATGAATACATATCCCTTTGAAGATCTTTGAACTTGTCCAGTGATAAGTTCTCCTTCTCTATCGATAAAATCATCATAGATTATATCTTTTTCAGCATCTTTGATCTTTTGAATAACCACTTGCTTTGCAGTTTGTGCAGCAATTCTTCCAAATTTCATTGGATCTATTTCAATTCTTACGATACTTCCAACTTTGTACTTGCTGCTAATCTCTTCTGCATCTTCAAGAGATATCTCAGTATCTTCATCTTCTACTTCATCTACAACTGTCATTTCTTTGAAAATTTTTATATTTCCATTTTCTTTGTTGATGTCTACTACTATATTTTGGTTCGACATTCCAAAATTCTTCTTATAGCTTGATATTAGAGCAGCTTCTAATGCTTCAAAGACAATGTCTTTTTTTATTCCTTTTTCGCTCTCTAATTGATTAAGCGCTAATATAAATTCTTCGTTCATACGTCCCCCTAGAACACAATCTTTTGACTCATTTTTGAGATAGATTTAAGAGGTAATTCTACTTCTTTACCTTCATTATCTAATATTACGGTATCTTTTGTATAGGAAGCTAGTACGCCTTCGTATAATTTATTTCCATCGAGTGGTGCAAATAGTTTAGCTTCCACTAATTTACCTTTGTTTCTCCTTAAGTCGTCTTGAGTTTTTATCGGTCTATCTAATCCTGGTGAAGAAACTTCTAAATAGTAACTTTCTTCAATTATATCTTCTTTGTCTAACTCTTCTTCTATCGCTCTACTCATTGTGTCACAGTCATCGAGTGAGATTCCATCTTCTTTATAAATAAATACTGACACTAACGAATGAGGAGTCGCTTTTTTGTATGCAACTTCTACTATTTCATAGCCTCTCTCTTCGGCTATCTTTGTAGATATTTCGTTTAATTTACTTAATATTCCTTTAGATGATGTCATTTTACACCCCTTTTTTAAGTAAAAAATACGGAGTGGGAAACCCCACTCCTTAGTTACTTTCTATCATCATTACTATTATATCAAATTTTCTGTAAATATCAAGGTTTAAAAGTTAAATAGTGATAGTTGATTATTTTCTTGCATGCCTTCAAAACAATTATTTTCACGCAACATTTCAACTATTGCCTTTGTTGCCCCAGTTTTATTTATAAAGTCTTCAACAGAAATATATTTATTTTCTTTTGAGCTTTCGACAATACTATTTGCAATAGCTTCTCCTAGTCCTGGCACTGCCATAAATGGAACTCTGATCGCACCATCTTCTATTACAAATGTCTTTGCCTGAGATTTATAGATGTCAATAAATTTAAATTCAATTCCTCTAGAATACATTTCAAGCGTCATTTCCAATGTGTTTCTCTGACCTTTTTCTTTTTGTGATGGATTTTTTATTTGAAGAAGTTCATTGAGTTTTTCCTTCATTGCTCCAACACCCTTTGATATTGTTTCTATATCAAAGTCTGTTAATTTGTTCGTAAAATATGTTGCATAATATTCTAGTGGATAATTTAATTTATAGTAAGCAACTCTAAAGGAAAGCATTACATACGCAACTGCGTGGGCTTTTGGGAACATGTACTTTATCTTTTCACAAGCTCCGATATACCAACTTGGTAGTGGGAGTTTTTCCATTATTTCCCTTTGCTCATCTGTTAGCCCTTTTCCTTTTCTAACTTTTTCCATGGTAAAGAATGCCATTTTATTTTCCGCACCAGCTTGGATTAAATAAACCATTATATCCTCTCTTGTGGATATAACATCTTGAAGCTTCGCAAGACCTTGATCAACTAAATCTTCTGCATTGTTTGTCCATACATCCGTTCCATGAGAAAGTCCTGAAATTTGTACGAGTTCTGAGAAGGTAGATGGTTTTGTTTTTATTAGCATTCTCTTTACAAAATCTGTTCCAAATTCTGGGATGCCCAGTGTCCCTGTTTCACATTCATAGATTTCTTTGTTCATCTTTAATTCTTCAGAGCTACTGAATAGACTCATAGTCCTCTTATCATCTAGGTAGATATCTTCTGACTTTAATCCTGTTAAATCTTCAAGCATCTTTATAATAGTCGGACCATCGTGACCGAGTATATCGAGTTTTAAAATTTTTCCGTGAAGGAAGTTATAATCAAAGTGCGTAGTTATAACTCCAGAAGATTTTTTATCGGCAGGATATTGAATCGGTGAGAAATCATAGATACTAGAAGTTTTTGGAACTATCATTACTCCACCTGGATGTTGGCCAGATGTTCTCTTAACTCCTGTTATTTCCTTCGCGAGTCTATCTATTTCAACAGGAGGTACGATTTCATCTTTATAGTAATTTTTTACTATTCTATACGCAGTATTTTCTGCAACTGTTCCGATGGTTCCAGCTCTAAAAACATACCCTTCTCCGAAAAGTTCTTCAGTATACTTGTGAGCTACAGGTTGATATTCTCCCGCAAAGTTCAAATCTATATCAGGTTCCTTATCCCCTTCAAAACCTAGAAAAACTTCAAATGGAATATTGTGTCCATCTCGATTTAACTCTGTCCCACATACAGGACAGTTCTTTCTTTCCAAGTCCACCCCAGATCCTACCAATGTTTCATCTACAAATTCCGAGTACTTACATTTTGGACAGACATAATGTGGCGGAAGAGGATTTACTTCTGTTATTCCTGCCATAGTCGCTGCAAAAGAACTTCCTACTGATCCTCTAGATCCTACTAAGTATCCATCGCTATTGGATTTCTTTACAAGTTTTTCAGCGATGATGTATAGAACCGCATATCCATTTCCTATGATTGAATTTAATTCTCTATCCAATCTTTTTTCTACTATTTCAGGTAAATCTTCCCCGTAGATGCTATGGGCTCTATCAAAAGTTATCTTCTTTAACATTTCTTCAGAGCCTTCGATATAAGGTGGAAATGTTCCATCTGGTAGTGGTTTAATATCATCTACCATATCTGCTATTTTGTTTGAATTTGTAATTACAACTTCTTCGCATCTGTCTCCAAGATAGTCAAACTCATCTAGCATTTGGTCCGTAGTTCTAAAATAGAGAGTATTAGGTATTTTAACCTCTGGATTAACAGGTCCTGTAACTCCACTTAAAACTATTCTTCTAGAAAGATCTTGGTGAGGATATAAGTAGTACACATCTCCAGTTGCAACAACCGGTTTATTTAATTCATCTCCAAGTGCTAAAATTTTCTTGTTGATATTTATTAAATCTTCTTTGTCTTTTAATTTTTCACTAACCACATAGTTTAGATTATTTCCTATTGGTTGTATTTCTAAATAGTCATAGTAGGATGCAATCTCTAATAATTTTTCATGAGGTTTTCCAAAATAAATTGCATTCCAAAGTTCACCTTTGGATGTTCCTGATCCTAGAAGTATTCCTTTTCTATATTTATTAAAGATAGTTTTAGGTACTTTGGCTTCTATATTAAAATATTCCATATGTGATGCGGAAACTAGTTTATATAGATTTTTTAATCCTTCTTGAGTCTGAACTATTGCTGTGGAATCTTTTGAAAATAAAACCGATTTATCTATTTTATCGAAAAGTTTATTTATTTCTTCAAATGATTTTGGAGATCCACCGAGCTTCATCATCTTTATAAAAGCTTCTGCCGTAGCTTCAGCATCGTTAACAGCTCTGTGGGCTCCTTCTAAATTAACCCCGAGTTTTTTACAAATTGCAGAAAGATTAAATCTCTTCAAGTCATTTAAGATTGCTCTTGATAAATAAAGTGTATCTAAAACAGGAAAATCAAACTTAAGCCCCACCTTATCCATATCTCTTCTTATAAACGCAGTATCAAACTCCGCATTGTGAGCTACAAGAGTAGCATCTCCTATGAATTCTACAAAATCTTTTATTACCACTTCTATCGGCGGTTCATTAGCTACCATTTCATTAGTTATACGAGTAAGCTCTACAACTTTTTCTGGTATTGGTCGCATCGGATTTACAAATCTTGAAAATCTATCCACAATGACTCCATCTTCAATCTTAACAGCACCGATTTCTGTAATCATATCTGATGCCGGAGAAAGACCTGTGGATTCAATATCAAATACAACGAATTTTTGGTTGTAATTTTTTCCTTCAAAATTTTCTACAATTCCCATGGTATCGTCAACCAGTCTCATGTCGAGTCCATAGATTGCTTTTATTCCTGTAGATTTAGAAGCATCCATAGCATTCGTAAATCCTTGCACATCAGAAACATCCGTTATTGCAAGAGCACTATGGCCTAAATCTTTTGCAAATTTCGCAAATTCTTCAAAGTCAGTAATTCCGCTCATTGTTGACATCTTTGTATGAAGTCTAAGTTCAACTCTGTGTTTTTCAGATTTTTCTACTATCTTTTCCTTCTCAACTTTTTCTATTGCTTTAAAATTAATAACCACAATGGACATAAAGTTGTCGTATTCAACTCTACCAGAAACTTTAATTCTAGTTCCCACTTTGAATTCATCTTTGAACTCCGCTACTTCATTTTCTTCCATAAATTTTTTCAAAACCGTTGAGGATGTGTAGTCGGTTATCTTTATAAGGATTATTCTTTTGCCGCTACGAAGTTCTTTTACTTCAATATCGAAAATATCTCCTGTTAAGACTACGTATTGATAGTTGGTTGAAACCTCTGCAATAGATATTTCATCACCTTTAAACTTGCCTTTTCTGTATTTTGTATTGCCGCTTGATTGAGCTTGAGGCGTTTTTTTAACCTCCTGTTTAACAACAGTAGTCTCCATAACCTCTTTCTCCATGTCTTTTAATGTATCAATATAGTCTAAATCTATATCTTCATCAAAACCTTTTTCAATTACAAACTTTAGATTGTGAGGATCTAAAGCTTTATCCAAGCTAGTTTTAATTTTATTAGAATTTATTAAATCGTAACAAGTTTTATCTGGAACCTCTAATATTAAATAACCCTTCTCTTCATCTACACGCATAAGTTCATCTTTAAGCCAGCAGTTAAATGATGGTGAATCTAAAAGAATTGTCTCTTTTGTAAGAGAGATAGGGTCTATATTCTCGTATACAATCTTTAAATCAAGGTATATTTCTGGAATATATTCAAGAATTCTCTCTTTAATAGTATTAATAAAACCATCCTCAATTGGATGGTTTGAACTCATAACTACATTCAGTTTTAAGCTGTCCTCATCAAAGTTTATATCAACAATATTTAAGTTTACTTCTTCGTTTTTAATTCCCAATATACTTGAAAATTTTTCAAAATCAAACATAGTTCACCTTAAATTCTCTATTTCTTTAATAAGTTCATCTACGAGATCTTTTTCATCAACAGATTTTACGATCTCTCCGTGTTTAAATATAACTCCACGACCATTTCCACCAGCTATTCCTATATCAGCTTCTCTGGCTTCTCCTGGTCCGTTAACTCTACAGCCCATCAAGGCTATCTTTAAATTTAAGTCCTTAGTGTCTAAACGATTTTCAACTTCATCTACCAAGGAGATTAAATCTATCTTGGTTCTAGAACATGTTGGACAGCTGATTAGCTCGATTCCATCTCTTCTAAGACCAAGTGATTTTAGAATTTCTTTTGCTACATAGATCTCTTCTACAGGATCTGATGTAAGAGATACTCTTATTGTATCACCTATTCCTTCTTGAAGAAGAGAACCGATTCCAATAGCAGACTTAATCGCACCGATTTTTGGTGGTCCTGCTTCGGTAACTCCCAAGTGAAGTGGATAATCTGTTAAGCTTGCAAATTTTTCATAAGCCCTGATATTTAAAAGTGGATCCGATGCTTTTAAAGATACCTTAATATCTTTAAAACCTAGAGATTCTAAATAATTTACTTCGCTAAGGGCAGATTCAACAAGACTATCTACATTTACACCAGAAAATTTATCTAGAATTTCTTGGCTAATCGAACCGGAGTTTACTCCGACTCTTATAGAAATTCCTCTCTCCTTTGCAGCTTCGACAACTTCTTTAACCTTCCATCTTTCACCTATGTTCCCAGGATTTATTCTAAGTCCATCCACACCATGTTTTGCAGCTTCAACAGCTAATCTATAATCGTATTGAATGTCTGCAATTGTAGGAATATTTATTTTTTCTTTAATTTTTGGAATAGCCTCTGCGTCATCAAAATCATTTACCGCAAATCTTATGATATCACAACCAGCATCTTCCAATTTCTTTATCTGTGCTACAGTATTTTCAATGTCACAAGTTATAGTGTTCGTCATGGATTGGATGGTAATCGGATGTGGATTTCCTATCTTAATTCCACCGACATCTATAACTCTAGTCATCCTTCTATTAATCATCTTTTAAGATCTCCAAATATAGTTACATATATCATAATAGAAAATACAAATATAAATCCAAAAAGATTTATATAGTATTCTACTTTTTCGCTAAGTGGTTTACCTCTTAACTTTTCAATTAATAACATGACAAATCTACCACCATCAAGGGCTGGTATAGGAAGTAGATTTACCACACCTAAATTTGCCGAAATAAGTCCAAGTATTGCAAGCACATTTAAAAATCCAAACTTAGCTGACTGTCCAATTACTTTTATAACTCCAACAGGACCAGAAAGTCTAGATAGAGCAAGTTTACCTGTAAAAAGCATTCCTAAAACTTGGAAAACTTCTTTAACCACATTTGCAGTTTGTTTAAAACCATATCTAACTGAGTATGTGGCTCCACGATTTATTTTTGGCTTTATACCTATCATTTTTTGACCATCTTTTTCTTCAACTTTTACATTTTGTGCATAAAGTCTACCTTCTCTGACAGCATAAACCCTTACTGTATCTTTTTGTGCTGCAGCGATAGTCTTAGGTATATCTGAAAATTCTTTTATTTCTGTGTGATCTATTACAACGACCTTATCACCTGGCACAAATCCCATCTGTTCAGCAGGACTACCTGGTACGATTTCACCAATAGTTGTACTTGGAACACCATTAAATCCTGCAATGATAGTAAAAGCAACTATTGCTAGGACAAAATTCATAAATGCTCCTGCTAGTATAGTTACCATTCTCCTACCAATACTTACATTGTTAAACGCCCTTGGATCTTCAGAATCTTCTCCTTCACCTTCCATAGCGCAATATCCGCCAATCGGAAGAGCGCGAAGAGAATAAAGCGTTTCTCCTTTTTGTTTTCCAAATATTTTTGGACCCATTCCAACAGCAAATTCATTTACTTTTATTCCAGAGGCTTTTGCAGCCACTAAATGTCCAGCTTCATGTAACAATATTACAAGAAGGAAGACAAAAATTGCACTTATAATAGTAGTCATAGTACCTCCATTACTTTTGAAAATAGAAATATTATTACAGTGACATCTAAAATACTGTCAAATCTATCGAGAACTCCTCCATGTCCTGGAAAAATATTTCCATAATCTTTTATTCCTGCTACTCTTTTAATCTTTGAAGCTATTAAATCACCTAGTTGTGAAGATATAGAGGTGAAAATAAGAAAGATTACAGTAAGAACATCCAGCTTAAAATCATTATAATTAAGCCAAGTACATCCTAGGATAACCGCTCCTACTACTCCACCGATAGCTCCCTCCACCGATTTCTTAGGAGAAATACTTGGTATAAGTTTATGTCTTCCCATTGTTATACCTACTAAGTAGGCAAATGTATCTGTGGCAAAAGCCATTATAAAGACAAGCACCAAGTAAATATTGTTCATTTTATAAAGTAGGTCAAATATTACCGGAATATAGATATAGCTAAAAACTGTATACACACTGTCGTCAATATTTCTATTGATATCTAAATCTAGCACAAATGAAATAAGCATAATTATAAGTATAAATACGTACTCAAAACTTGCCATAACTTCAAATTTAGGTACACTTCTAATTAGAAATAAGAACACAGTAAAAATATACAGCAAGTAGGCATTAATATTTATATTAATATTTTTAAAACAATTTTTTATTTCATAGATTCCTACAATCGACATAAATAAAATTGCAGTAGATAGATATATGCCGCTATTTTTAATTATAAAATATAGTAGGATTACACCGACAACAGCGGTTATACTTCTCGTTACAAAGTTTTTCATAGTCCACCGTACCTTCTATTTCTATTTTGATATTCTAGGATTGCTTCTCTTAGATTTTCTTCTCTAAAGTCTGGCCATAGGGTATCTACAAAGATAAATTCAGCATATGCTAGTTGGTATAGTAAAAAATTTGAAATTCTCTTTTCCCCACCTGGTCGAATCAAAAGATCCACTGGAGGAATATCTTTGGTGTATAAAAAATCGTTAAAACTATCTTCCGTTATATCTTCGAGATTTAATTTTCCATCTTTATAATCTCTTGCAATTAACTTAGAAGCCCTCACTATTTCAGCTCTACCACCATAGGAAAGGGCGATATTTAAAACCATTTTTTTATTATCTTTTGTAGTTTCTATTGCTTTTTTTACAGATTTAAATGTACCATCATCCAATCTATCAATATCTCCTAGTACATTTATTTTAACACCATTTTCATGAAGTCTTTTCAATTTTTTATCTATAAAACTATTTAAAAGAGTCATGAGATATCCCACTTCATCTGCGGGTCTCTTCCAATTTTCTGTAGAAAAAGCATATAGGGTAAGGTATTTAACTCCCAAACGATAACTTTCTTCTACAATATCTATAACTCTTTCTGCTCCTTCCTTGTGACCGAAGGATCTGATTTTATTTTTATTCTTAGCCCAACGACCATTGCCATCCATAATTATGCCGATATGTGCAGGAACTTTGTTTAAATCTATTTCCATATTTCTCCTAAAAAATAAAAGGCCCTCAGGGCCTTTATTAAATTTCCATTAACTCATCTTCTTTAGCTTTAGTTACTACATCGACTTCTTTAATATATTTATCTGTGAGTTCTTGAACTTTATCTTCAGCTACTTTTCTTTCGTCTTCAGATATTTCTTTATCTTTTTCAAGTTTCTTCACTTCGTCAATAGCAACCCTTCTGATGTTTCTAATAGCAACCTTAGTGTCTTCGCCGTTTTTCTTAACGATTTTAGTAAGGTCGCGTCTTCTTTCTTCGGTAAGTTGTGGAATTATAAGTCTTACAACTTTTCCATCATTTGATGGGTTAAGACCTAAGTCAGATTTTAAAATTTCTTTTTCAATAACAGGTATAAGTGATTGATCCCATGGTTGTACAACAAGAAGTCTTGCTTCAGGAGCTGAGATCCCTGCAACTTGGTTAAGTGGAGTCACTTGTCCATAGTATTCAACTGTAATTTTATCTAAAAGTGCTGGATTTGCTCTTCCCGCTCTTATAGAAAGTAAATCGTCTTTTAAAACCTCAATGGATTTTTTCATTTTATCTTCAGCTTCGCGCTTATAATCAAACATAATTACCTCCTAATTAACGCTAGTACCAATTGTTTTTCCAGATACAGCATCATATATTGAGTTTTCTATATCTATTCCAAATACTATTACCGGAATATTATTGTCCATACAAAGAGATGTTGCAGTACTATCCATAATCGTAAGTCTTCTAGTAAGAATTTCTTGGTAAGTAAGAGTGTCAAATTTCTTGGCATCTGGATTTATATTAGGATCAGAATCATAGATTCCATCCACACCTTTCTTTGCAAGAAGGATTACTTCTGCACCGATTTCTGCAGCCCTAAGTGCAGCTGTTGTGTCGGTAGAAAAGTATGGATTTCCAATTCCTGCAGAAAATATAACTACCCTTTTCTTTTCTAGATGTCTAATTGCCCTACGTCTTATATAAGGTTCGGCAACTTCTTTCATTTCGATTGCAGTTTGAACTCTTGTGTCTACTCCCAATGACTCTAACATGTCTTGAAGAGCAAGAGCATTCATTACAGTTCCAAGCATGCCCATATAGTCAGAAGTGGCTCTGTCCATATCTCCTGAAGATCTACCTCTCCAGAAGTTTCCACCACCGACTACAATACCAATTTCTACTCCAGTTTCATAAGCTCTTTTTATTTCTTCGGCAATGGCTTTTACAGTTACAGGATCGATACCGACCTTAGCATCTCCAGCCATAGCTTCACCGCTTAACTTTAAAACTACCCTATTGTATTTATTATGGGCTTTATCCATTTTATTTACCCATTTGTTTAGCTACTTCTTCTGCGAAGTCTTCTTCTCTTTTTTCTAGACCTTCTCCAACTTCGTATCTAACGAATCTTCTGATCTTAATATTTTCACCAATCTTTGCAATTAGATTAGTAAGAACATCTTGTACCTTTAGATCGCCATCTTTGATGAACTTTTGATCAAGTAGAACAATTTCTTCATAGAATTTTTCAAGTCTACCTTCAACCATCTTTTCAACGATTTTTTCTGGTTTACCTTCGTTTAGAGCTTGTTCTTTTAATACAGTTCTTTCGTGATCAACTTGTTCAGCTGGTACTTCTTCACGAGTTACATACTTTGGATTTGCAGCAGCAACTTGCATAGCCATATCTTTTACGAATGCCTTGAATTCTTCGTTTTTAGAAACGAAGTCAGTTTCAGAGTTAACTTCTATAAGAACTCCGATTCTTCCGCCGTGAATATAGCTTTCTACTAGACCTTCAGCTGCAATTCTAGATGATTTTTTAGCTGCAGATGCAAGTCCTTTTTCTCTAAGGAAATCTATTGCTTTTTCTAAATCTCCATCTGTTTCAGTAAGAGCTTTTTTACAATCCATCATACCTGCTGATGTAATTTCTCTTAATTCTTTAATCATTTGTGCTGTAATATTCATTTAAAACCTCCTATAAAAAAAGGGTCCTAAGCTTAGAACCCAAATTATCTTATTCTTCCTCTTCTACTGGTTCGTTTTCAAGTTCTTCTTGAGAACCTTCTTCGTCAAAGTCAGTAAATTGAGTTCCTTGCTTACCTTCTAATACCGCATTTGCAATAGTTTCAGTGATTAGTTTAACCGCTCTTATTGCATCGTCGTTTCCAGGGATTGGATAGTCAATTTCATCTGGATCACAGTTAGTGTCGATGATTCCTACTACTGGAATACCTAGAATATCAGCTTCTTTAACAGCGATATATTCTTTCTTAGGGTCAACTACGAAGATACAATCTGGTAGTCTGTCCATATGTTTAATTCCACCAAGGAACTTTTCAAGTCTTTCTCTTTCAAGTTTAAGTTTAATAACTTCTTTCTTAGGTAGAACATCGAATGTTCCATCTTCTTCCATTTCTTCAAGATCGTGAAGTCTTTCAACTCTCTTTTTAATAGTTTTGAAATTTGTAAGAAGTCCACCTAACCATCTTTGGTTAATGAATGGCATTTCGCATCTTCTAGCTTCTTTTTCGATAGCATCTTGGGCTTGTTTCTTAGTTCCTACAAATAGTATAGTCTTGTTTTCTTCTGCTAATTCTCTTACGAAATCGTAAGCTTCTTCTATTTTCTTTACTGTTTTTTGAAGATCTATAATATAGATTCCATTTCTTTCTGTAAAGATAAATCTTGACATCTTTGGATTCCATCTTCTAGTTTGGTGTCCAAAGTGTACTCCTGCTTCAAGGAGTGCTTTCATTGATATAACTGACATCTTTACACCTCCGTTTTTTATTCCTCCATTTTCGTCAACCGATCTCAGACCATGTAGGCAACTTGAGTACCGTCAGAAAATGTGTGTCATTTAATACCTCTAATATCTTAACATATAAAAGCTTCAGTATCAACTAAATTATTTAAAATATAAGCCATCTTTGCTCAATATATTCTTAAAATAACTTTATTTTATTCCTAATAGGGTAAACAATATATAGAACTTAAATTTTAGGAGGAAATTATAATGAAATGGCAAGGTAGAAGAAAGAGTTCTAACGTACAGAGAGGAAGTAGAGTCGGTGGTTCCCCATCCATTTTTGGTGGTGGAATTGTAGGATTAGTTTTAATACTTGCATATGTATTGCTAGGAGGAGATATTTCTAATCTTCCAAGAGATACTTCACCCGTTAACAATAATAATGTACAAACAACTAAAGAACAAGCTGTGCTAGAAGACTTTCTGTCCGTAGTTTTGGCAGATACAGAAGATGTTTGGCACGAAAAGTTCAACGAATATGGAATTGAGTACAAAGAACCTAAGATGACTCTATTTAGTCAAGCTACTAGATCCGGATGTGGTCTTGCTCAGTCAAATATGGGTCCATTCTACTGTCCTGTTGATCAAACCGTATATATAGATTCTACATTTTATTATGATTTAAAAAATACTTTTGGTGCTGACGGCGACTTTGCTTTTGCATATGTCCTAGCCCACGAAATCGGACACCATGTTCAAAATCAATTAAATGTACTTAATCAAGTTCAACCACTTAGAAACAAACTTTCAGAAGAAGAATATAATAAATATTCTGTTGCTATGGAACTTCAGGCAGACTACTTCGGTGGACTTTTTGCTTACTATATTCAAGAAAAGGGATACTTGGAAAGCGGCGACATTGAAGAAGCTATGAATGCAGCTGCTTCAATCGGGGATGATAGAATTCAAAAGATGAGTGGCCAAGAGGTAAACGCAGATACATTTACCCACGGAACTTCTGAGCAGAGAAAAAATGCATTTGAACAAGGCTTTAAGCATCACGATTTAGAACATGCTATGCAATTTTTCAAAGGATTAAAATATAAGCCAGAGTTTCAATATAGAAAATTGTAATAAATAAATTTATGTTTAAAATTTTTAATAAAAAAGACTTCAAAAGTAATTTCTTCTGAAGTCTTTTTGTTTTATATTATTTTACGTTTTTAATTTTGTAAGTAATATTAATTTATTTTTCTAAACTAAAATTTTAAGATGAAAATATATTTCTAAAAAATAAAAGCACCCATTAGGATGCTTTTAAAAATCTTATTTTATAACTATATTTAGTATCTTTCCTTTGACATAGATCTTTTTAACTATTTTTTTATCTTCTAACCAGTTTTTAAAATCTTCTGTCGCTTCTGCTTTCGCAAACACTTCTTCTTCTGTAGCTTCTTTTGGAACTACTACTTTAAATCTTACTTTGCCGTTAAATTGAACTGGTATTTCTACTTCGTCATCAACTAACATATCTTCTTCGTAAGTAGGCCACTTAGCTTCGTTTAGGTAACCTCCAATCACTTCATGGAACTGTTCTTCTGTGATATGAGGTGCTACTGGATTTAGAAGAATTAAAAGTGTTTCGTAATCTTTTTTAGTTATACTTCCTTGTCCATAGAATTCATTTACTAAACTCATTAGTGCTGCTATTGCAGTGTTAAATTTAAGAGTTTCATAGTCGTCAGTAACTTTTTTAATAGTCTTGTGAATTAATGACTCTAAGTTCTTTGAATATCCACTTTCATCATTAATTAGTTCAGCTAGTCCGTAAACTCTATCTAAGAATCTTCTAGCTCCCTTAACTCCGTTTGTACTCCATGGTGCAGCCTTTTCAAAATCTCCCATAAACATTTCATAGGTTCTTAATGTATCTGCTCCATATTCATTTACAATGTCGTCTGGATTAATTACATTTCCTCTAGATTTAGACATCTTTTCAGAGTTTGATCCAAGAATCATTCCATGAGAAGTTCTCTTTTTATATGGTTCTTTGGTTGGCACTACTCCAATATCATATAGGAATCTATGCCAGAATCTTGAATACAATAAGTGAAGGGTTGTATGTTCCATTCCTCCGTTGTACCAGTCAACTTGTAAGAAGTGGTCTAAAAGTTTTGGATCTGCTAATGCTTCATGATTGTGAGGATCTATATATCTTAAGAAGTACCATGATGATCCTGCCCATTGAGGCATGGTATCTGTTTCTCTCTTAGCTGGACCTCCACATACTGGACAAGTTGTGTTTACGAATGAATCCATATGTGAAAGTGGACTTTCTCCATCGTGAGATGGTTCGTAATTTTCAACTTCTGGAAGTCTAAGCGGAAGATCTTTTTCATCCATAGGTACGTAACCACATTTGTCACAGTGGATTATTGGAATTGGTTCTCCCCAGTATCTTTGTCTTGAGAATACCCAGTCTCTCAATTTATAATTAGTCTTCTTTTCTCCGATATGTTTATCTTCTAAGAATTTAATTATTTTTTCGCTAGCTTCTTTAACACTTAGTCCATTTAAAAAGTCTGAATTAATAACTGTACAATTTTCTTTTTCTACCATCGGTAGTTCTTTACTATCTTTGCTATCTATTACTTGTACTATTTCAAGTCCAAATTTAGTTGCAAATTCAAAGTCCCTTGTATCATGAGCTGGAACCGCCATTATAGCACCACTACCATAGGTCATTAGAACATAGTCTGATGTCCACACTGGTATTTCTTTTCCATTTGCTGGGTTTATTGCATGAATTCCTTTAAGTTCAACTCCAGTTTTATTTGTAGAAAGTTCTGTTCTTTCAAAGTCAGATTTTTTAGAAACTTCTTCTATATATTTATCTACATCGTTTATGTTTTCGATTCTATCTCTATATTTTTGAATGAGTGGATGTTCTGGAGATATAACCATGTAGGTTGCTCCAAAGATTGTATCTGGTCTGGTTGTGAAGATTTCTAGTTCTTCATCTAAGTCTTTTAATTTAAATTTAACGTCTGCTCCTACTGATTTACCTATCCAGTTTCTTTGTTGTGTCTTTACTCTTTCAATGAAATCTACTTCATCAAGTCCTTCTAGAAGTTTTTCTGCATAGTCAGTTATCTTAAGCATCCATTGAGATTTAACTTTTCTAACTACTTCAGTACCACATCTTTCACAGCATCCACCGACAACTTCTTCATTTGCTAATCCAACTTTACAAGATGGACACCAGTTAATTGGCATTTCTTGTTTATAAGCTAGACCATGTTTAAATAATTGTAGGAAGATCCATTGAGTCCATTTATAGTATTCTGGATCTGTTGTATCTATTTCTCTATCCCAATCAAATGAAAATCCTATTGATTTAAGTTGTCTTTTGAAATTCTTTATATTATCTAGAGTTACTTTTTTAGGATGAATCTTATTCTTTATAGCGTAGTTTTCTGTTGGAAGTCCAAATGCGTCCCATCCCATTGGGAATAGAACTTGTTCACCTTGAAGTCTTCTTTTTCTAGAAACTACATCTAGAGCTGTATATGGTCTTGCGTGACCAACGTGAAGTCCTTGTCCTGATGGATAAGGAAATTCAACTAGAGCGTAAAACTTTTTCTTGTTTAAATCATCATCTGTTTTAAAAGTCTTATGTTCATCCCAGTAATTTTGCCACTTTTTTTCTATTTCTTTTGGATTATACTTTTTCATATTTCACCTATATATCTGCTGAGTTAACTGTTCTTGGGAATGGAATTACGTCACGGATATTCTTCATACCTGTAATGTACATTACAAGTCTTTCAAATCCAATTCCATATCCTGAAGTTATAACCGTACCATATCTTCTTAGATCTAAATACCATTCATATGCATCTACATCAAGTCCTAGTTCTCTCATTCTATTTTCAAGCACCTCAGGTCTGTGTTCTCTTTGAGATCCACCTACTAGTTCTCCAATTCCTGGAACAAGTAAATCAGATGCTCTTACTGTCTTATTATCCTCATTCAAAGTCATGTAGAAAGCTTTTATATCCTTTGGATAGTCTGTAACAAATACAGGCTTTTTAAATATTTCTTCTGTTAAATATCTTTCATGTTCAGTCTGTAAATCTATCCCCCATTCAACAGGATATTTAAAGTCTGCTTTTGATTCTTTTAATAATTCTACCGCTTCTGTGTAGGTAACTTTTCCAAAATCTTTTTCGACGATTGATTTAAGTCTATCTAAAAGTCCCTTATCAATAAATTGATTGAAAAATTCCATTTCATCAGGTGCGTTTTCAAGGACATAGTTAATTACATACTTGATGCAGCCTTCTACATTTTCAAGCATGCCTTCTAGCTTACAAAAACTTAGCTCAGGTTCAACCATCCAGAATTCGGCAGCATGTCTAGCTGTATTTGAGTTTTCTGCTCTAAATGTAGGTCCAAATGTGTAGCAATCTCTAAATGCATGAGCAAATGCTTCTGCTTCCAACTGACCACTTACTGTTAAATGTGTTTCTCTTCCAAAGAAATCTTCGGTATAATCAACTTTTCCATCAACCATTGGAACATCTTTTAGATCTAGTGTTGTTACTTGGAACATTTCTCCAGCACCTTCAGCATCTGATGCAGTAATGATTGGGCTGTGTACGTAAACAAATCCATTTTCTTGGAAATATTTATGAATTGCAAAAGCTATCAAACTTCTAACTTTAAATACCGCTTTAAATGTATTTGTCCTTGGTCTTAGGTGTGTCTTAGTTCTTAGGTATTCCATGGTGTGTCTCTTCTTTTGAAGAGGATAATCCCTGTCACTAAGTCCTATTAACTTTACTTCCTTTGCATGAAGTTCAACAGATTGTTTAGCTCCAGGAGATTCTACAACCTTTCCTGTTACTTCTATTGAGCTAGAAATGGTGTACTTACTAACTTCTTCGAAGTTTTCTAGATTGCTTTCTAGTACAATTTGGAGTGATTTGAAAGAACTTCCATCGTTTAATTCTATAAATCCAAAATTTTTAGAACTTCTAGAGGTCTTAATCCAACCACATACCGTTACTTCTTTATCTATAAAACTCTTATCTTTTAGTACTTTTTGTATATCTATAACCATAATTCCTCCTAGTTATATTTTTATATTATTTTATATAAAAATTTGTAAAATTACAAATTTTCTTCTATATTTTTTAAAAATTCAATTATCTTTTCTTCTTCTCCAGAAGACTTAGGTCTAAAATATTTTCTGTCCCTAAACTCTATTGGAAGATAATCCTGTCTTACATATCCACCATAGCTATGTGGATACTTGTAATTTTCTTCATTATTTACCGATGGGTTGTGCTTATCTCTTAAATACATTGGTATCGTATAAGACTTGCCTTCTCTAGCATCTCTTAAAGCTTCATCTATTGCAATGTATGATGCATTTGATTTAGGACTCGTTGCAAGATAGATTGCACATTGGGACAAGATAATTCTGCCTTCAGGAAGTCCGACAATATTTACAGCGTCAAAACAAGATACTGCTACTTGAATTGCCATAGGATTTGCACAACCAATATCTTCTGATGCAAATATTATCATTCTTCTTGCAATAAACTTTGGATCTTCTCCCGAATTTAACATCTGTGCCAGGTAGAATACCGCCGCATCTGGATCAGTTCCTCGCATAGATTTTATAAATGCGCTTATGTTGTCATAATGGGAATTTCCATTCTTATCATAGAGAACTTTCTTTTTCATTACAGAGTTTTCAACGTCAGTTTTATCTATTATTATTTCTCCATTTCTACCAGGAGTTGAAAGTGCTGCTATTTCTAAGTTGTTTAGAAGAGATCTTGCATCATTTCCCGCTAGTAGAATCAGGGTCTTCTTAGCATCTTCAGAAAGTCTAACATTTAAATGTTTAAGTCCATTTTCTTCAGATAGCGCCCTCTCTATTAATAAGAGTAGATCTTCTTCCTTAAGTGGTTCAAGATTTATTATTTGACATCTAGAAAGCAGTGCTGAGTTTACTTCAAAATAGGGATTTTCAGTAGTAGCACCTATAAGTGTTACCAGTCCCTTTTCTACAAATGGAAGTAGAGCGTCCTGCTGTGATTTATTAAATCTATGAATCTCATCAATAAAAAGAATGGTCTTTACATTATTAAATTTTAAATCGTCCTCCGCAGTTTTAAGTAATTCTCTAAGCTCTTTTACTCCGGATGTTACCGCTGATATTCTTACGAACTTATATCCAGAAAGTCCTGCAAATATTTCTGCAAGAGTGGTCTTACCTACTCCAGGTGGTCCATAAAAAATCATAGAGAAGACTCTACCAGATTTCAAAAGCCTGTTTAAGTACTTTCCTTCGCCGACAATATGACTCTGTCCTACAAATTCATCTAAATTCTTAGGGCGCATCCTTTCAGCAAGTGGAGCGTTAGATTTATTTTTCTTTTCTGCAGCAAGATCAAATAGATCCATAACTTACCTCTTTTGGAATTTATCTAGCTCTTTGTAGAAAGAATCTACATCTGTGAAATTTCTATAAACTGAAGCAAATCTTACGTAGGCAACTTCGTCGAGATTCTTTAAATATTCCATGACAATTTCGCCTATTTCATCAGATTGTACTTCTCTTTTCATAGTGTTTCTAATATTACGCTCAACTTCATTTACTATTTCGTCTATTTTTTCTATATTTACAGGTCTCTTTTCACAAGATTTTATAATACCAATACGTATCTTCTCTGGATCAAAGGTCTGTCTATTTCCATCTCTTTTAACTACTATTAATGGAGTTTCTTCAACCGTCTCATAGGTAGTCCATCTTTTCTTACAGTTTGGACATTCCCTTCTTCTTCTAATTATTGAGCCTTCGTCGGTTTGCCTTGAGTCGACTACCTTTGAATCAAGACTACCACAGAATGGACATTTCATATTATCACCCTTTTATAAAGATAATTATTTTATATTAAAGTTATATTTTTAAAATAAAAAACAGGGTATCCTTAGATACCCATTAAAATCTATTAATTTAATCTTCGAATCTTCTCTTTAGAAATTCTGGAATATCTAGATCACTAGCACTATCTCTCTTAGCCTTTGGTGCTCTAGATTCTTTAATAGAATCTGTTCTTAATGAAGTTCTTCCATGATCTTCATCTTCAAATTCAGTAGCAATTACTGTAATCTTAACGCTATCTTTTAATGTATCGTCAATACCTGCTCCGAATATGATGTTAGCATCTTCAGATACATAGTCACGGATAAGGTCAGCGGCTTCATTAACTTCAAATATTCCAAGGTCATTTCCTGCAGTAATATTAATAAGTACAGATTTAGCACCTTCAATAGAAGTTTCTAGTAGAGGAGAGTTGATTGCTAATTTTGCAGCTTCGGTTGCTCTGTCATCTCCAGATGCAATACCGATACCCATATGAGCGATACCTTTATCTTCCATGATGGTTTTAACGTCTGCAAAGTCAAGATTAATAAGGTTTGGTACAGAAATTAAATCAGATATACCTTGAACACCTTGTTTTAAAATTTCGTCAGCCATTTCAAATGCTTTTGCAAATGAAGTCTTCTTGTCAGAAATATCAAGAAGTCTGTCGTTAGGAATAATAACAAGTGTGTCTACCTTTTCTTTTAAAGCTTGGATTCCTCTTTCAGCAGATTTAGATCTTCTAACGCCTTCAAAGGTAAATGGTTTTGTAACAACACCTACAGTTAGAAGTCCTAATTCTTGAGCTACTTCAGCAACTACTGGAGCTGCTCCGGTACCTGTACCACCGCCCATTCCAGCTGTGATGAATACCATATCTGCTCCTTCAAGAGCTTCTCTTATTTCATCTCTAGATTCTTCAGCAGATTTTTCTCCAACATCAGGGTTTGCTCCTGCTCCTAATCCTTTAGTTATTTTTTCTCCGATTTGTACTTTATTATCTGCAAGAGTAGTCTTAAGAGCTTGTTTATCTGTATTTAAAGCATAGAACTCTACACCCTTAACTCCTGCTGTAATCATTCTGTTAACGGCATTATTTCCGCCACCGCCAACTCCAAATATTTTTATTTTAGCGAATTCATCGTGATCCAACTCAAAATCTAACATAACTTCCTCCTCATCATTATATACTTATATTTTATTAGTAAAATACTAAATAGTCAATACTAAATGACTGTTTTTCAACACTTATCTATAATTATACACCATTTAAAGTAACTATTGGATTTTCATTTGAAAAAAGATCAATAGATACTACATCTTTTCCTGTATTTTTTATATCTTCTCTGATTTTTTCGAGCATTTCCAACTTATAATCAAAATTATTTACAGGACCAAACTTAACTAGTATTCCGTCCTTAAGTGTAAAATCACAGCTATCTTTATAGAATTTAATTGAGCTAATGTCAAAAATGATATTTGAATTTAAAAGTTTTTGAGAAAGTTCTTTTAGATTTTCGTCATTTCTAAAAAGATAAGCGCCTATTTCATACTTGTTTGTGTCTATTCCTTCTACCACTATAAGTTCCTTTTTGGAACTACTTTTCTCACCAAGAATCTTTAGATTTCTATCAGCTATATATTCCGTTCCACCTTTTATAAGTAGAAAGTCCTGCCTTTCATCTATTGATACTCTCAGTGTATTTTTAAATTTATAAGAAAATTTAACGTCTTTTATATATGGAATTTTTAAAAGAGCCTTTTCACTCTTCCCTTTATTTAGAAGTAGGTAATTCTTACCAATTGACTCATTTAAAATTTTTTCGATCTCAGATTTTTTAACTACATTGTTGCCACTTATATCTAATTTATTTATTCTGAAGATACCAGAGATTTGTATCAGAGAAAAAGCTATTATTATAACAAGAGATATAAAGATTATTCTTCTCTTTCTCATTTGTTTTTTTCTTCTTAATCTCTGTGATACACGTCTATTTCTCATCTATTACTTTTAGAATTTCATCTACTAGTTTTTTTACAGCATCTACCGAAGCCAATTTTTTAGATGAACTTCCCATTTTCTCCAATTTATTTTTATCCATAAGTAGAGACTCGATACTATCAAGTAGAACTTCTCCACTTAGATCGCTCTCTTTTATTACTATGGAAGCACCCTTGTTTTCATATGATTTTGCATTGAAAAACTGATGGTTTCCTGCAGTATATGATTTAGGTATAAGTATGCTAGCTACCCCTACTGCAGATATTTCTGCTAGGGTCATAGCTGATGAAGATGCAACTACTAAATCTGAAATTTTTAAAAGATCTGGAATCTTGTGTGAGTAATCTAAAATTTTTATATTTTCTGGTAAATCAATTCCTTTTATCTCTTCCATAAAGTTCTTATAATGAACTTTACCTGTTATGTGGATAAGTCTAAAAGGCAACTCAGTCCTGCTCTTTATAATTTCTATGATGGCATCGTTAGTTGATTCTTGTCCGCCTGAACCACCAAAAGAAAGTACAATCGGCATGTCATTTTTTACTCCAAGTCTTTTAAAAGCCTCATCTTTATCTATTTTTTCAAAATCTGATCGAATTGGATTACCTGTGAAGACAATATTTTCATTGTCGAAATATTCTTTTGCTTCATCAAAGTTTATAGCTACTAGGTCAGCCTTTTTGCTTAAAATTTTGTTTGTTATTCCTGGATACGCATTTTGTTCAGATATAACAGTCTTTATTTTTTTTCTCTGAGCTTTCATTACGATCGGCGCACAAACAAAACCACCTGTACCTATTACAACGTCTGGTTTAAATTCTTTTATTATCTTGTCACATTGCCTAAGTCCTTTGTATAGAGACATGGCAGTCTTAAATGTCTTAACATTTAACTTCTTTCTAGGTAAGCCTTTTGCAGAAATAGTTTTAAATGGAACACCATGTTCAGGCACTATTTCTGATTCAAGCCCTTTTTCTGTACCTACATATAAAATATTTGCGTCTTTATATCTCTTTTTTATTTCGTCAACTATGGCAAGGGCTGGATATATATGTCCTCCAGTTCCACCGCCGGATATTATAATATTCATTTTAACCTCGTTTTGAAATGCCTAGTAATATTCCTACAGAGCCTAGTGCAACTATAATAGATGTACCTCCGTATGATACAAATGGAAGTGTAATCCCTGTTGCGGGCATAAATTTGCAGGCAACGGCAATATTAAATAGGGCTTGGACACCAATGTAGGAAGTTATTCCCAGTGCCACCAGTTTATCAAAGTAATTTTCTGCCCTATATGATATAGTATACCCCCTATATATAAATACTACAAATAAAATAATTATTATTAGCACTCCAAACAGTCCTATCTCTTCAGCTATAACCGCAATTATAAAATCTGAATGGGCGGCAAATATATTGTATTTAAATCTTGAATGAAATAATCCTACTCCAAAGAGTCCGCCTACCGCCATTGCATATAGAGATTGAAATTGGTGATAAGTCTCCTTATTCATCTCATCAGAGAAGAATCCTTTGAACCTATCCATTCTATATCCATACTTAGTTACGAATAAAACCGCCACTATACATCCAAGGGCAGCTATTACTACGAATTGATGATTTTTCATTCCTGCTGCAAAGAGCATTATAAAAAGAGTAGCTCCTATAACTGCAGCGGTTGAAAAGTCTTTAAATAGTATTGGACCCGCTGATAGTCCCATAACCGCTAAGGCATAGATAAATATTTTGGAATCATCAATCCTATTTCTAACCTGGGAGAGAAAACTTGCAAAAAATATAATAGAACTTACCTTTATAAATTCTGAAGGTTGGAATCCTTTGTTAATCCCAGGAATTAATATTGACCTGACTTGACCATGTTCAGTCTTACCTAGGCTCGTAAATAAGAGCGCAACTGCAATTAATGATAGGAAAAATCCTATTACTCCAAAAAATTGAAGTTGTCTCCTGGATAGTTTTGTACCTATTAACATAGCAACTATTCCCACCATAAGTAGTGGAATATGTGTCTTTATTTGATAGTATTCATCTCCGTGGTTCTTAACTCCATTTGGAATACCAGCAGAGGTTATGAATACAACTCCGAATAATACCAATATTATAGTTACTATTAATAGGGTTCTATCTACATTTTTGAAAAGTTTATCTTTCAAAATTATCTCTCCAATCCCATTACTATTTCTTTGAAATGCCTTCCTCTTACTTCATAGTTTGGATACATATCCCATGAAGCACACGCAGGTGAAAGTAGAACTACAGAATTATTTTCTCTTGCAATGGTAGTAGCTACAGAAACCGCCTCTTCCATATCTTTTACTCTTGTAGTTTCAATTCCAAGTTCTGTTGCTTCGTTTATAATAAGCTCTGAGGTTGCACCCATAACTACAAGAGATGTGATTTTATCTTTGTTATCTTCCAAAAGTTTTTTAAAGTCAGATCCCTTGTCGTATCCGCCTATTATTAATACCGATTTTTCAAAAGCTTTAAGAGCCACATCTGTACTATCTGGATTTGTTCCCTTAGAATCGTTGTAATAACTTATTCCATTAAAAGTCCTTACAAACTCAATTCTATGTTCAACACCCTTGAAGTTTTTAATCGTATCTACAATTATTTCTAAATCCACTCCCAGTGAATATGCAGAAAGTATGGCAGCCATTGCATTTTCAATATTGTGTCTACCCTTTATAAAGACATCTGATACCTTCATAATATTTTCTAAAGTACCATCAAAATGTCTAAAAATTATTTCTCCATCCTTTGTGAAAAGTCCTGGTCTTCCTAGATCATCGTAGGAATAATAATAAGTGTTTTTTACTCCTGCGTTGATAGTCTTTACATAGTCACATGATGCGCCTAAGATTAAATAATCATCCTCTTCTAGGTTTTTATATATGTTTTCTTTTGCTTTTCTGTAATTTTCTACAGTCTTGTGCCAATCCAAATGGTCGCTTGTTATATTTGTTATAACAGCTACATGAGGATGAAACTTGTCTATATAAGCTAGTTGAAATGAACTAGCTTCACAAACTATGAATTTCGGATCATAGTCAATAACATCCATGACTCCAACCCCTATATTTCCTACCGCATAAGATTTTCCAACCTTGTTTAATATTTCATTTACAAGTGTAGTTATGGTAGTTTTTCCATTGGTGCCAGTTATTGCGACTATATCCTTTGTTTTATAAAAATATGAAGCGAATTCTATATCAGAAATTATCTTTATATTTTTATCTTCTAATTTTTTTATTATTTTGGATTCAGGTTTAATTCCTGGGCTTTTAACAGCAAAATCTATGCCGCTAAAGTCGCCGTTAAATATATCTTCTCTTTCAAATCCATCATAATTTTCTCTTTCATCTAATATAAACGCATCTATTTCGTGTTTTTTTGCATAATTATAGACGGATTTACCTGTTGTTCCAGTTCCTATTATTAAAATTTTCATTTCTTTACCATTAAATTATTAGCAAGTATCCTAGTATGCATAGAATTATCTGTGCAATGTAGAATGCTTTTACAACTTTTGTTTCCTTCCATCCTTTTTGTTCATAGTGATGGTGAAGTGGTGACATCAAAAATATTCTTTTCCCTCTTATTTTATAGCTTAGTACTTGGAGTATTACAGATAAAGTTTCTATAAAATAAACTCCACAAGCTACAGGTAGTAAAAGCGGAATATTAAGAAGCACTGCTATGGAACTTACTGCTCCTCCTAGAGCCAATGATCCTGTATCTCCCATGAATACTTTGGCTGGGAATTTGTTAAATTTTAAAAATCCAACCAATGATCCAGCAAGTACAAATGATGCTATAGCTATTGAATATCTTTCAAATTTAAGTGCTACTGCTGCGAAAAATAGTAAAACTATAGTTGTAACTCCTGAACTAAGTCCATCAAGCCCGTCTGTTAAATTTACAGAGTTCACTACACCAACTATTACAAATATTATAAATGGTATATAGAAATAGTTGAAGCTCACCATTTTCTTTACAAATGGAACGTATACTTCTGTTGATAGCTCCTTTGAATTGTATTGAAAATATAGAACTACTAAACAGAATATAATTTGTAGAACCAACTTTTGAATCGCAGTAAGTCCAAGATTTCTCTTCTTAACTACCTTTATATAGTCGTCTATAAATCCCACAGCTCCAAATGCAAATGTTGCAAATAGAACTATTAAAAAATCTACTGAGAAATTAGTCAAAACTATATTTGATATTAAAAATGAAGATAGAAAAATAAGCCCACCTATGGTTGGTGTACCCGCTTTTGTCAAATGACTCTCTGGTCCATCTTCTCTGATACTCTGACCTGCATTCATACTCTTAAGAACCGGTATTATTATCGGTCCTAGAATTAGTGAGATTACAGCTCCTAGTACAAATGATATTAAATACTTCATCTCATACTCCTAATTTTTATTTTTATCCTCATTTTTATTATTTTTGTCGTTATTTATAACTGACTCTTCAACTTTATCGAAGTCTCTGTCGGTGGTCAAGACTATTACTTCCTCTGTAACTATTGTCTTTGCCTTAATAGATTGGCTGGTAATATAGCCTTCTCCTTCTATTTTATACTTAATTCCAAGTTCAGAAAGCACTTTTTCTGCATCTTCCTTACTCTTACCAATAAGCATAGGCACCATCTTTTCAGTGTTTTCATTTACAGTTATATCAACTATACTTCCTTGCGGTACCATTTCTCCTGCTGCTGGTCTTTGTGAAACTACTACGGAGTTTTCTGTAACTTTGGATTTGTCTGATGAGAATTTAAGGTTTGAATTGACTATTATCTTACCTGCATCCATCACAAGTCTTCCCGTTACATCTGGGACCACCACTTGTTCTTTATTGTCTACTTTATCTATCTTCTCTGTCTTTGGAATCTTTAAGTATTCCAAAGTTTCTTGCATTACCTCTTTTGCAACCGGCGCTGCAACTGTTGCGCCGTAGAAATTTCCTACCGGCTTTTTAACTACTACTAGTACGGTTATCACTGGATCTTTAATAGGAGCAAGTCCTATAAATGATGAATAGTATTCATCTTCATAACCACCTTTTGATGAAGCTATATAAGCTGTACCAGTTTTGCCTCCGACTTTGTAGCCAGGAACTGCTGCATACTTACCGGTACCTTCTTCTACAACACCCCTCATAAGCTCCCTCATGGTTTTAGAAGTTTCTTCAGATATAACTCTTCTATAGGTGGTCTTTTTGAATTTTTCTATTACATTTCCTTCTTTGTCCACCAATTCTTTTACGATTAAAGGCTTGTTTAAATAGCCGCCATTCCCTATGGCAGACACCGCATTTATAAGTTGAATTGGAGTAACAGCTATACCGTGACCATAACTAATAGTTGAGATTGCAACCTTAGAAATTTGATTTGCTGAAGCTGGAATAGTTCCCTTCACTTCACCTCTTAGATCTATACCTGTTCTCTCTCCAAAACCAAAGGATCTTATAAATTTAAGGAATTTTTCTGCTCCAAGTTCTCTACCTATCTTTACCAATGAAATATTGCAAGATTCTGCCATTGCTTCTGCCAGAGTTTTTGAGCCTCTACGACTAGATGTACAGGTTATTCTTACGCCTTTCATGTCCGTTAGAACTCCTGGACATGTGTATGTCTTTTGTAAATTTGTAGTGTCCTCTTCTAGAGCAGAAGCTGCAGTTATAAGTTTAAATGTTGAACCTGGCTCGTATTGACTTTCGATACTAGAATTTTTCCAGTTGTCACTCCAAGCCTTTATCAGTTCTTCTTCTGACAAATTTTTAAAATCTTTTTCTTGTTTTTCATTTATTGGAAGTCTTGGATAGTTTGGATCGTAGTCATCTTTATCCACCATGGCTAGGATTTCTCCAGTCTTAGTATTTTGTACTATGACTGTGACCCTTTCCGCTTCCGTCTTTAATTTAGATTCTTCAGCAGCTTTGTCAGCGAACCCTTGGATATTTACATCGATTGTACTTACAAGATCAAGCCCGTCCTGTGGAGCATACTGCTTCTCGTCAGTCATAGGAATTTGCTTAAGCTGTTCGTCCTTAATCTTTATAGATTTACCTTTAATACCTACAAGTTCATCGTCAAACTGTCTTTCAAGCCCATAGATACCATAGTTTTCATTGTCAAGAAATCCAAGCACATGACTCATAGATTTTCCAAATGGATAGAATCTTTTAATATAGTCATCAAAGCTGACGCATTTATTCTTTTGTTCTCTGATTTCAAGAGCAATCTTTCTATCAACGTCTTTTGCAAGGGTCACTCTCTTGTTTTGACTAATTTTAACTAGAGTTTCCCTTTCATCAAGATTTAAAATATTTGAAAAATACCTCGCATCATCTTCCAATTTCTTCTGTCTAATGGCTGCGAAATCATCCATTCTCTTTTTGTATGCTTCTTCCGATTCCTTCTTTCCCTTTTGTATACCTTTATCCGGTTTTATATTGTTTGAATCATAATAAATTTTAGATTTCGACACATTCAAAGCAAGAATCTTTTTGTTTGCATCGTATATAAGCCCTCTATTTGAGTTAATCGCTTCTTTCTTTGTAAGCTGATTAAGGGCTTGTTTAGTTAAATCTTCAGATTTAAATATTTGTATATAAAATAATCTAAATATAAGTAATATAAAAAATAAAACCAGGAAGCTTAGTAAAAAGAAAATTCTACGGTTAAAAACTGTCCGTACATCGCCTTTAAAACTGCCCCTGGTCGTCTTATTTTTCCTTCTTTTCAAAAGTGCCTCCTAATTTCTAGTAAATGACTTCAAAACTGAAACAATAGGACTTAGAAATACATTGTTCTTTACATCGCTTTTTTGCTTATCATCTTTTACATCTATATAAACTATTTGATTATCTTCTGGATAAACCATTCCCAGTCTGTATTGTGCAACTTCCTTTAAATTGTTTGAACTAACAATTCCTTGAAGTTCTCCTTCTAATGACATCTTGGTTTCTTCCAAATCTTTTATCTCAGAACTTTGAGCGATGATTTCATTGTCGAGTTTAGTTATTTGAGATCTCAAAACTGAAACAGTTCCAATTAATATTATAACAATAGATGCTGTTAGCACAAGAGGGATATTTATTTTTCTTTTTATTGATTTTTTATTTTCTTCTTCATTTTATACCTCTAGCTTCTCAGCAATTCTCAGTTTTGCAGAGTGAGCACGATTGTTAATAGCAAGTTCTTCTTTAGATGCTGTGATCGGCTTTCTCGTTATTATTTCTATCTCTCTTTTTTTATTACAAGTACATACTGGCACTTCCGGTGGACATATACAGTCCAAGTAGTAGTACTTAAATGTGTCCTTTACGATTCTATCTTCCAGTGAATGGAATGATATTATACAGATTCTGCCTCCTGGGTTTAAAGACTCAATCATATCTCCCAGACTCCTTCTAAGCACTCCAAGCTCATCGTTTGTTTCTATTCTAAGGGCTTGGAAGATTCTCTTAGCTGGGTGTGGTCCCCCACTTCTAGCTCCTTTTGGAATGGCAGCTTTTATAATTTCTACTAGTTCAAATGTGGTGTCAATGGATTTTGAGTTTCTTGCCTTAACTATAAATTCTGCAACTCTCTTAGACCATTTTTCTTCTCCATATTCGTAGAATATCTTCATAAGTGCTTCTTTAGAATATGTATTCACAATATCTTTTGCAGTGATTCGGGTGGATTTATTCATTCTCATATCAAGTGGTGCGTCATAATTATAAGAAAATCCTCGAGATGCTTCATCAAATTGATGGGAACTCACTCCCAAATCGAGGAGAATTCCATCCACCTTAGAAATTCCAAGTGAATCTAGATTTTCTCTGAAAAGCTCAAAGTTATTGTTGAATAGTTTAAAATTATCTCCAATTTCTCTAAGTCTCTTCTCAGATGTATAAAGTGCAAACTCATCTTGGTCTATCCCAACTAAAAGACCAGTACCATTTAGCCTTTTTAAAATTTCACTGCTATGGCCTGCACCGCCAATTGTACAGTCCATATATATGTGATTTTCTCGAATATTTAAACCTTCTATAGTTTCATTGAAAAGTACAGGGATATGCTCAAAGTTTGTCATAGCATCTCACCGCCTAATGTCATCACATTGTCTTCGTAGCTAGATTCTAAATCCTCATCCATTTCTTGCCATTTTTCTAGAGACCAGATTTCTGCCCTCACATCAAGTCCCACGATTATTCCGTCTTTTACAAGCCCTGAGTGATCTCTTAAGCTTTGAGGAATCAAAACCCTGCCTTGTTTATCTAAATTTGTTAGGACAGCCTTGGAGTAGAAAGATCTTTGGAAAGCACGGGCTTCCTTGCTGCTTAGAGGAAGGGATCTAACCTTTTTTGAGATTTCTTCCCATTCTGTTTTTGGGTACACAAAAATACAGCCATCGAGACCTTTTGTCATTACAAAAGAGTCTTCAAGGTCATTTCTAAGTTTTGATGGAATTATTATTCTGCCTCTATCATCAAGAGTTAGATTGTATTCCCCAATTAACATACATATTCCTCCATTAGGTGTGAATTCACTCCATTCCTCTCCCATTAACTATATTCTACAACACATCCGTTCCAAATACTAGTCTTTTTAGCAAGATTATGCGATAATTTTCAAATTTTTTTAATTTTCTTCGTTTTTTTTATATTTCTTATGATTTTTTAAATTTTTATCTAAAATTACATACTTTTTTTGATTAATTGGGTATCTTTTCAGTGGAGGAATTTATGATTTACGATTATATTGTTAAAGATAATGAAGGAAGAGATATTTCCTTAAAAGATTTTGAAGGAAAAGTACTGCTCATAGTAAATACTGCTACTAAATGCGGATTTACGCCACAGTACGAAGGTTTGGAAGCACTGTACGAAAAGTATAAGGATAGAGGGTTTGTTATTTTAGATTTCCCATGTAATCAATTCGGCGGTCAGGCTCCTGGAAATTCAGATGAGATTAAAAGTTTTTGCAGTTTAAATTTTGGAACGACTTTTCCACAATTTGAAAAAGTGGATGTAAATGGAGAGAATGAATCTCCTCTATTTACTTATTTAAAATCTCAACAAAAAGGAATCTTGGGCGGTGCTATCAAATGGAACTTTACTAAGTTTCTAGTGGATAGAAATGGTAAGGTGACTGATAGATTTGCACCTTCTACAAAACCTGAGAAAATCGAAGAAAAGATTGAAGAATTGTTGTAAAGTAATTTAAAAAAAGAAAATCTTCAATTTTAAATTAAAATAAAATTTCCATACTAAAAAATAATCAAAAAG
>NZ_AWXD01000005.1:0-6750 GCF_000478945.1 Peptoniphilus sp. BV3AC2
ATGATTAAACCCTTTTGTACTTCTGGTGGTGCAAATACTGATCCGACTACCGTTCTAGATCCCTTCATGCCCATCTTATCAAGATCGAAATCAATATCTTTTTCTGTCAAGATTTTTACTTCTTTAGTCACTTCTTCAGATTTCTTAGGATTTATATTTTTTCTAAGAGTGCTTACAAGGGCTGGCATCTTTACAGATTCTTCTTGAAGTCCGCCGTTTATTCTTCTCTTAGCTATGACTTCGTCGCCTTTTACTTCTACACTTTCCGCATAGGTTAAAGAGTTAAGTCCAAGTTTTTCTGCAAGTTGTGGTCCTACTTGTCCTGTGTCTCCGTCCAGGGTTTGAGTACCAGTAAGTACTAGGTCAAATTCTCCTAGATGTTTTGCAGTGGTTGAAAGCACATATGAAGTCGCAAGTGTATCTGATCCTCTAACTGCCATGCTGGAGATGATGTAGATTTCATCTGCTCCCATTGAATAAGCAACTTCGAGTTCCCCTTTTATGAAGTCAGGTCCCATTGATGCAACCACAACCTTGCCCCCGTGTTTCTTTTTAAGTTCGCAGGCTGTATAAATAGCTGCTAGATCTGGTGGATTTATTATGCTTTTAACTCCATCTCTTATAAGATTGTTGGTTTCTCTATCTATTTTGCAATCGGAAACTTTTGGTACTACCTTTGCAAATACTAATATATTCATAAATACCTCCATAATTTATATCATAATAGTATTATACCCCTCTTTATCAAGTGGAAGCAATTTTCTTAACCATATTAATAATTTTACTACCTTTTAATTTTCGTTCTTTTTAGATAGAATAGAAGAGAGGTGTAAGATGAGTAAAAAGAGTTTTTTTGATGGCTTAGAAGAAAAATGGCAAAAGGAAAAAAAGGTTCGTATTGCCGCCAGGAAGCGCCAAGCAAAATTAAAAGAAGATTTAAGAGAAGAAAATAGAAATCTGACCAAAGAAATGCGTTTTAAAAAACTCTATAAATTTTCTTATATCGTTGTGATATACCTACTTGCCCGTATGGCATTTAGATATTTTATGCATAAAGATGTATTTGTAGCTAATGATATTCTATTTGGAATCATCACCCTGGGTATCTATGCTCTTTATATTTTTAAATGGGCAAAGGAGAAAAAATAATGAAAATAATAGCTACTACTACATTCGGCTTAGAAGCGGTTCTAAAGAGAGAACTAATCGCCCTAGGCTACGATGTAACTACTGAAAACGGAAGATGTATCGTTGAAGGAGATCTAAGAGATATTGCAAAACTAAATCTAAATCTTAGATGCGCAGACAGAGTCTTGATCGAACTTTTAAATTTCAAGGCGACTACATTTGAAGATCTATACCAAGGAGTTTTGAAATTTCCTTGGCATGAATATATATCCATAGACGGCAACTTTATAGTGCAAGGTCGTTCTAAAAATTCAAAACTATTCTCTGTATCTGACTGTCAAAGAATCACAGAAAGAGCAATCATTGACGTCATGAAGGAGCATTACGACATAGATTATTTTGAAAAATCAAAAGAAAGATACAAACTAGAAGTTGCTCTTCGTGATGATATAGCAAGCGTGACCCTAGATACTTCTGGCGATGGACTTC
Source organism: Peptoniphilus sp. BV3AC2 (assembly GCF_000478945.1). Taxonomy (NCBI): domain Bacteria; kingdom Bacillati; phylum Bacillota; class Tissierellia; order Tissierellales; family Peptoniphilaceae; genus Peptoniphilus; species Peptoniphilus sp. BV3AC2. The sequence goes on from NZ_AWXD01000005.1 coordinate 1,618, forward strand.
ACAAGAGAGGATACAGAGCTCGCAACTACAAGGCTCCCCTATCTGAAACTATTGCCGCAGCACTAGTTATGCTTTCATATTGGAATCCGGATAGGATTCTTCACGATCCATTCTGCGGTTCTGGAACCATCCTTATAGAAGCTGCCATGATTGGCAAGAATATTGCTCCAGGACTTATGAGAAAATTCGACTTTGAAAAATTTAAATTCTTTGACGAAGAAATCATGAAGGAAGAGAAGAAACTCGCCTACGAAAGAATCGACTACGATAAGACTCTAAAAATATACGGCTCCGACATAGAACGCGGCGCCATAGAAATCGCAAAGGACAACGCAGAACTATTGGGACTAGAAGAAGATATAACCTTCTTTGAAAAAGATATAAGAGATCTTATAATCGGCGACGATTACGGTGTCATCATCACCAACCCACCTTACGGAATAAGAATCGGAAAAGATGTTAAAGAACTAGAAAAAGAACTGGGACTTCTTCACAAATCATGTCCAACCTGGAGCGTCTACGCAATCTCAGGAGACGAAGATTTCGAGAAGAATTTCGGTAAAAAAGCAGATAGAAATAGAAAACTCTACAACGGAGGAATCAAAACCTACTATTATCAATACTTAGGACCTAAACCTAGGGGGTAGTTATGGAAAAACTTAGCTCTAAAATTAATTTAAATATCTTAAATGGAATAGCAGACCTAGTGAGAGTTTTGGATTCAGACAATCAAGTAATCTTCGTAAACTCTGCAATGGAAGAGCTAATGGGTGCATCTGCAAAGGAGATGACCTGCGAACCTGATGGAAGATACTTCTGCAACCTTTCCGTCGCAGAAAGGACACTAAGAACCGGAGAGATCATCCAAAGAGAAGAATATATAGAAGGCAATTTCTATTCTGTAAAATGCTCCCCTATCTTTGACGGCGAAGAAATCGTCGCGGTGGTAGAAGTCTTTCGAAATATAACCATGGAGAAAAAACTTCAAAGGGAGATAATAAATAAAAACAAAGAGCTCGCAACAGAAATGAACGAAGCGAAGAAGATTCAAGTAGGTCTACTTCCAGAAAAAGGATTCATCGGTGGAGCTATGATAGATTACCTCTACAAACCTTCCAATATACTAAGCGGCGATATGTTCAACGTCTTCGAAATAAATAGAGATAACTTGGGAATCTATATTTCAGATACAGTAGGTCATGGATTTGCAAGTAGCCAGGTGACCATGTTTGTAAACTTTATGTTCAAAAGTCTCACCACCAAGGCACTTCTAAATCCAGCCACAGCACTAGAAGAAATAAAAAAGAAATTCAACTCCATAGACTTGGATGTAAATATTTACTTCACCTGTTTTTATGGAGTATATAATAGAAAAGAAAACACATTTAAATTCTCAAACGCCGGTCACAACCCTTGTCCAATCCTCTCACGAAATAGGACGAGCTACGAACTACTAACAGCAGGACTACCAATCTCAAGAATGTTTGAAGACGTATCCTACGAAGACAACGTGGTGGACCTCTTCTGCGGAGACAAACTACTCTTCGTAACAGACGGAATCCCAGAACTTAAAAATTCCACGGGAGAAACCTACGGACTAAAGAGACTCGGAGATATACTAAATAGACATAATGTAGATGAACTACAAGAAATAAGAACAGATGTAGTCCACTTCACAGCGAAAGAACCAAAAGATGATATGACCGCAGTGCTAATAAAAATAATGTAAGCGTCCAAAGGGCGCTTTTTTATTTACAATTTACAAAATCTTTTAAAGATTTTCTCCCAGAATTTCTCGAAAAAATATTAAATATTATTTCTAAACAAACCACGCACTACTCACAAAATTAAAATAATCTGATTATCATTTAAAATTTTAAATAAAACTATACAAATATCTAAAACAAGCGGTGCATTTTAATTTATAATTCTAATAATCCATTACTATGCTAATACTTTTTCGCAAATGTTTACAAAAATTTTTACTTTAGTGGTATAATTAAATTAACAATGTTATTTTATTGACATTTAAATTATTAAGGGGGACTATAATGGATTTTAATTTGGACAAACAGCACCTTCTATTACAACAAATGTATAGAGACTTTGCTGAAAACGAAGTAGAACCAATAGCAGCTGACATTGATATTTCAGAAGATGTACCTTACGAAAATATCAAAAAACTTGCAAAGTACGGATTTTTCGGTATTCCTTTCCCAAAGGAATATGGCGGACAAGGAGCAGACTATGTCGCTTACGCTATGGCAATCGAAGAACTTTCTAAGAAATGTGCAACTACAGGTGTAATCGTATCAGCTCATACATCACTTTGTGCTGCACCTATTTATGAAAACGGAACTGAAGAACAAAAGAAAAAGTATCTTCCAGACCTACTATCTGGTAAAAAAATCGGAGCTTTCGGTCTTACTGAACCAGGTGCAGGTACAGATGCAGCAGGACAACAAACTATAGCTGTACTAGATGGAGATCACTACATCCTTAATGGTACCAAAATATTCATAACAAACGCAGGATTCGCAGATATATTTATCATTATAGCTATGACTGACAAGAGCCAAGGAACTAAAGGTATCTCAGCATTCATCGTTGAACGTGGATTCGAAGGATTCAGAGTTGGAGAACCTGAAGATAAGATGGGTATAAGAGCATCTTCTACTTGCGAACTTATATTTGAAAACTGTAAAGTTCCTAAAGAAAACCTACTTGGAAGAGAAGGTAAGGGATTTGGTCTTGCAATGAAGACTCTTGACGGTGGTAGAATCGGTATCGCTTCACAAGCTGTAGGTATTGCAGAAGGAGCAATCGACGAAACTATTAAGTATACAAAAGAAAGAAAACAATTCGGAAGAAGAATTTCTCAATTCCAAAATACACAATTCCAACTTGCTGATATGAAGACAAAGGCAGAAGCAGCTCAACTACTAGTATATAGAGCAGCAGACGCTAAGCAAAACAAAATACCATACTCACACTACGCAGCTATGGCTAAATTATTTGCTTCAGAAACTGCATCCGATGTAACCAGAAGATGCTTACAATTATTCGGCGGATACGGATACACCAAAGACTATCCTATCGAAAGAATGATGAGAGATGCAAAGATAACAGAAATCTACGAAGGTACATCCGAAGTAATGAGAATGGTTGTATCCGGCTGGATGGGAGTTAAATAGGAGGTAAATGATGAAAATAGTTGTTTGTATTAAACAAGTACCGGACACAAATGAAGTAAGACTAGATCCTGTTACCAACACTCTAATAAGAGATGGAGTTCCTAGTATCATAAACCCAGATGACAAATCAGGACTTGAAACTGCACTTAAAATAAAAGACGAACATGAAAATGTAGAAGTAACCGTTGTATCAATGGGACCTCCACAAGCAGAACTAGCACTTAGAGAAGCCCTAGCAATGGGAGCAGACAAAGCAATCCTAGTAACAGACAGAGCATTCGGAGGAGCAGACACCTGGGCAACATCATGTACAATCGCAGCAGCACTAGAACACCTAGACTATGATCTAATCATCACAGGACGTCAAGCAATCGACGGAGACACTGCACAAGTAGGACCACAAATTGCAGAACACCTTGGAATCCCACAAGTATCATACGTAGAAGATCTAGAACTAAACGGTGACCATCTAACAGTTAAGAGACAATTCGAAGATAGACACCATGTACTAGAAGTAAAACTACCATGCTTAATAACCGCACTAACAGAACTAGCAGAACCTAGATACATGTCAGTAGGCGGAATCTATGACGCATATGAAAAAGAAATAACAACTTGGGGACTTGAAGACATAAAAGACAAGCTAGACCTTGCAAACATCGGACTAAAAGGATCACCAACAAAAGTTAAGAGATCATATCCAAAACAAGGTAAAGGCAAAGGCGAGCTACTAAAAGATCTATCAGCAGACGAAGCAGCACAAGCAATAGTAGCAAAACTTCAAGAAAAGTATATAATCTAAGAGGTGAATCATGAGTAAAGACGTATATGTATTTATAGAACAAAGAGACAACCAATTACAAAAGGTTGGCATCGAGCTTCTAGGAAAAGCAAGAGAACTTGCTGACGATTTAGGCCAACAAGTAGTAGCAATGCTTCTTGGTGACAACGTAAAACAACATGCAGAACTTCTAATTCACCATGGAGCAGATAAAGTAATCGTAATAGAAGATCCAATGTTAAAAGAATATGTGACAGAACCATACGCAAAAGCAGTAGCACATATAATCAAAAAATATGATCCAGAAATAGCACTATATGGCGCATCATCAATAGGAAGAGACCTAGCACCAAGACTAGCAGCTAGAATCCACACAGGACTAACAGCAGACTGTACAGGACTAGAAATAGACGAAGAATCTAAAAACCTACTAATGACAAGACCAGCATTTGGTGGAAACCTAATGGCAACCATCCTATGCGAAGACTTCAGACCACAAATGGCAACAGTAAGACCAGGCGTAATGCAAGCACTACAAACAGACGCAAGTAGAAAAGGCGAAGTAATAGAAGAAAAAGTAGACTTCGAACCAAAAGACATGAACGTAAAAATTGTAGACATTGTAAAATCTGAATCAAAGAAGAAAGACATCACAGAAGCAGCCATCCTAGTATCAGCAGGACGTGGAATAGGTGGACCAGAAGGATTCCAAAACCTACAAGACCTATCAAAAGTACTAGAAGCAGAAATCTCATCATCAAGAGCAGTAGTAGACGCAGGCTGGACAACCAAAGATCGTCAAGTAGGACAAACAGGTAAAACAGTAAGACCAGAAGTATACTTCGCATTAGGAATCTCAGGAGCAATCCAACACGTAGCAGGAATGGAAGACTCAGACTTAATAATAGCAATCAACAAGAACGAAGGAGCACCAATCTTTGACGTAGCAGACCTAGGCATAGTAGGCGACATCAACGCAGTAGTTCCAAAACTAACAGAAGCTCTAAAGAGAGAAAAGAAACTAAAAGCAGAAATCGAATAAAATAAAATAACAAAATAACACGACACAAAAAGAAAAACTATTGGCGAAAAACCAATAGTTTTTTATTTTTTGTATGTAGAATTAAAATCTTGCAAATACTTTGATTTGAATTTAAA
>NZ_AWXD01000006.1:0-32311 GCF_000478945.1 Peptoniphilus sp. BV3AC2
GAATCCTGCTCCCGCTACCAAAACAAGGTGCAAGTGCATCTGTCAGTAAAACCCTGGAAATAATTTGATTAGGCCCTGTGGTCAAGCGGTTAAGACACCACCCTTTCACGGTGGTATCCCGGGTTCGATTCCCGGCAGGGTCACCATTATTTGGGCGCATAGCTCAGTTGGGAGAGCACCTGCCTTACAAGCAGGGGGTCATAGGTTCGAGCCCTATTGTGCCCACCAAATATTGGCCTGGTAGTTCAGTTGGTTAGAATGCCAGCCTGTCACGCTGGAGGTCGTCGGTTCGAGCCCGATCCAGGTCGCCAATTTTATTTTCTATAGGGTGTGCTGGTGTAGCTCAATTGGTAGAGCAACTGACTTGTAATCAGTAGGTTGGGGGTTCAAGTCCTCTCACCAGCTCCAAAAGATATGGAGGAGTACCCAAGTTGGCCAAAGGGGACGGACTGTAAATCCGTTAGCTTCGCTTTCAGTGGTTCAAATCCACTCTCCTCCACCAAAAAAACTTATAAAATTTAACAAAACTACTTGAAATTAGCAGCTATATTTATTATAATAATAAAGTGAATTACTTGCGGGTGTAGCTCAGTGGTAGAGCCCCAGCCTTCCAAGCTGGTTGCGAGGGTTCGATTCCCTTCACCCGCTCCAATTATGCAGCTATAGCTCAGTAGGATAGAGCAACGGACTTCTAATCCGTGTGCCGGGGGTTCGAATCCTCCTAGCTGCACCAATTAACAGTGGGGCGTAGCCAAGTCGGTAAGGCACCAGACTTTGACTCTGGCATTTCGTAGGTTCGAGTCCTGCCGCCCCAGCCAACAATTTTATATCGTGATCCATTAGCTCAGTCGGTAGAGCACTTGACTTTTAATCAAGGTGTCCGGAGTTCGAATCTCCGATGGGTCACCATTTTTTTGGAGAGGTACCGAAGCGGTCATAACGGGGCGGTCTTGAAAACCGTTAGGGTGCAAGCCCACGTGGGTTCGAATCCCACCTTCTCCGCCACAGTTCGATTTTTAATTAGATCGAACTTTTTTATTTGTTTTAAGTAAGTTTAATAGATTTAATAAAAACCTCTAGTTTATTTAGGCTAGAGGTTTTGTTATATTTTATAGTAATCAAATACTACAAGTAAATAAATCTTTTTAGTAGTTAATGAGATCATAATAAAGTGAAAAGATACTTTTACACGGATTATCTTTATAAAATTTTCATACTCATATAAAAAAGTCCTAATTTTTTACCTATTTTTAAGTAAAAAACATAAATTTTCTAATTTTTTAGAAAAAATTATCGTTTTATTAAAATTTATTCCTATTTTGTGATAAAATAATATCTACATTAATATGATTCCTAATAAATCTTGCTCTTGGACTATATTTATTTTTAAAATCAAAGATAATTTAGTTTTATAAAATCATGATAATTTTTACTTAAGTTTTTAAATAAAATAAAAAGGTAATGTTTTAATTATATTTTTGTATTTGGTTTCAATTTGTCTTATAATGCTAGTTTTTTGAGGTTTCATATATAAATAAGAAATTCATTCGTATATAATATATTTAGAAATTCTTCTCAAACTTATTTCTAATTATATACGAAAATTTGTATTGAGGTGATTTCATGAATACAGAAAATAGATCAAATATTCTTAAACAATATGAAGGTATCGCTAATTTTTTAGCTACTACTTTAGGAAAAAACGTTGAGATTGCTCTTCTTGATTACAATGAAGGTAAGAGCAAGATAATCTACTTAATAAATGGTGAGCTAAGCGGAAGAAAAATCGGTGATGAATATTCCGGATTTAGTCTTAGAAAGATTTTAAAGACCGATTATAAAACTACAGACTATGTTTCCAACTACATCGTTATGAATGAAGTAAGCCATAGAGTTTTTAGAGCTTCTACGTACTACATAAAGGATGAAGGGGAACTGATCGGTATTTTAAATATCCACTATGATTTAACTAAGTTCTTAGAGTTTAGAGATTTCTATGAAAGTGAACTTCTTTTCGGTGTTGATGAAAGTAAATCTGAACCTAAGGAGTTCTTCACTGAGTCCATTGATTTAATAGTAGAAAATATGATTAAAAACGTATTTGTGCATTGGGATAGAAGTGTACCTACAAGCAAAATTATGGAGCCTGCAAACCCAATTAGACAGCTCTATGAACTTGGAGTGTTTAAATTCAAAGGTGCAATCAATAGAGTAGCTGAACTTCTTGATATATCTAACCAAACTGTTTATAGATATATAAAGGAAATAGAAGAAAGCGAGAAATAATATTTTTAAGTTTTGATCTCTAGATGTCCCATTTGGGAAAACATAAAATTTTAGAGGTGAAAATAATGGGAAAAAGAATTGTACTTGCCCTTGGAGGAAATGCTTTAGGTAATACTCCAGAAGAACAAAAAGAAGCTGTAAAAATAACTGCTGAATCAATAGTAGATCTTATAGATGCTGGTAACGAGGTGGTAATCGCTCATGGAAACGGACCTCAAGTTGGTATGATTAACCTTGCAATGACTGCAGCGAGCGAATCAGAACATAAAACTCCAGCTATGCCATTTCCAGAATGTGGAGCAATGAGTCAAGGATACATTGGATTCCATCTTCAAAATGCAATTGAAAATGAACTTGCTAAAAGAAGTATAAATAAAGGTGTGGTTACTCTTGTGACTCAAGTGCTTGTTGACAAGAATGACATGGCATTTGATAATCCTACAAAGCCAATTGGCTCATTTTACTCAAAGGAAGAAGCCGATGAGATTGTAGCGGAAAAAGGATATACATTTAAAGAAGACGCTGGTCGCGGTTATAGAAGAGTTGTAGCTTCACCAAAGCCTATTGATATAATTGAAAAAGAATCTATCAAAGCTATTCTCGCTGCAAACCAAGTTGTAATCGCTGGTGGCGGCGGAGGAATCCCAGTTATAATGACTGAAGCTGGACTTGAAGGTGTAGCTGCTGTAATCGACAAGGATTTCACTTCAGCTAAGATTGCTGAGCTTGTAGATGCAGACATACTCGTAATCTTAACAGCGGTTGAAAAAGTAGCTATCAAATTTGGAAAACCAGATGAAAAATGGTTAGAAACTATGACTATAAAAGAGTGCGAAAAATATATCGCAGACGGAGAATTTGCACCAGGATCAATGCTTCCAAAGGTAGAAGCTGCTATGGCATTTGTAAATTCAAAGGAAAATAGAGAGTCACTTATAACTTCTCTTGAAGCTGCAAAGGATGGCTTAGCAGGTAAGACAGGTACAAAAATTGTAAGATAAATAAATGTGCTTCCATTACGGAGGCACTTTTTAGTTTAAATAATTTCTGTGTTATAATTAGGATAAATATTTACTTAGAAAGCGGGAGAATAATTTGAAAAATAATAATGAAAATAAAAATAGAGAAAAAAGGATAGAGCCATGGTTTGTAGGGTCGGTTTTAATGAGTCTTGGGTTTGTTGTTCTAGTTTGTTTTTCTCTGGCAAAAGATGTGGATATGAAAGGACCTGTGGCGATGTATGCACTATTCTTAGCAGGAGATAGGGGAACCAATTTCTTTGATGAGAGACAAGGAAAGGCTATGAGGTATTTAAATCTACTTATGGCAATTGGCGGTGTGATTATAGCAATTGCAAATTTAATAGAAATACTTAGAGGATGAAGATCCTCTTTTTTATTTTTTGAAGGAATGTGTAGATTAGGTTAAATATAGGTCAGATCCTTCGACTTCAAAGGCTAACGCCTTTTCCGCTCAGGATGACAAGTTGGGAGACTTGATGCCCAATATGTGTTAATTATTTGCAAAGTTTACTGTAGCCTTCAGCTGTGCAAGCAAGATGCTTCTGCTACAAAGTTTATATAACAAATTTTGATGTATTACGCCTAACGGCTAAGGGAAGATAATTTAGTATCAGTGTTTATGGAAGCTGGTAGCTTCCGCTACGAAAGTAAATAATCATCAGTGTTGGACCTCACCAAGGTTATACCCATTCGACTCACTTCGTTCGCTCAGGGTGACTGTCTTCCTTAAGGCTTTCTAAGTAGAGCCTTCGGCTATGGAAGCAAGATGCTTCCGCTACAAAAATAAATCTTTTATAAGTTTTATCTAAAAATAAATTTAGAACATTTCTCCAATCTATTCCATAGAATCCTTAATCAATGTCTACTACAGATTTAATCTATACCACCATAAGAGATTTTTGCTTTCGGCGTTAAGAAATTTTCCACTGTCTGAGCGTAGCGAGTTTGGAAAATTTTAGCCGAATAAAAAAATCTCTACCAAAACCTCCACAATGCGAGGTGGGAAGAGGGAGCTCGAGGGAGAAGGGAGGAAACTGCGAGTCTCGAAGAGAAAACCGTAGGTTTTTTCGAGAGACGTTAATTCCCTCCCTCTCCCTCGTAAAAAAAGAATTTGAAGAAGAAAGAATATGGTTAGGTTAAACATATGATATTTATTTATATTCATTATAATTTTTAAAATTATTTCATTTGCAAAGACTTGACCTCCAGAGGTTATACCCATTCGACTCACTTCGTTCGCTCAGGGTGACTGTCTTCCTTAAGGTTTTCTAAGTAGGGCTTTAACAAGGGAGGAAACTGCGAGTCTCGAAGAGAAAACCGCAGGTTTTTTCGAAAGACGTTAATCGCGTTAAAGCCCTAGCCGAAATCTTTGATTTCGTAGCAGGTCTTATGCAAAGTGTTCCAAAGAAGACGAGCATTGCGAAGTCTGATTTGTTGAACACGACTGCCATTCTCCCTCGTAAAAAAAGATTTGAAGAAGAAAGAATATGTTTTAAAGAAGTGTAGAATATTTATTTACATTTATTATTTTACTTTTTTGTCTTAAGTAGGTTAAATATGGGTCAGATCCTTCGACTACAAAGACTAACGCCTTTTCCGCTCAGGATGACCAGGTAGAGGGGTAGACCCACAGAAGTTTATTAAATCAATCATTTATTTCCGTGTAGAGCCTTCGGCTGTGGAACCTAGAAGGTTCCGCTACAAGTGTTAATAATATGTATATTTATAATTACGCCTGACGGCTGAATGGAAAAAATTTAGTATCGAGGTTCATGGAAGCAGATTGCTTCCGCTACAAAATAAGTCATCCATGTTTGACCTGCAGAGGTTATACCCATTCGACTCACTTCGTTCGCTCAGGGTGACTGCAATTGGGTGGTTAATCTGTACATAGATCCTTCGACTTCAAAGGCTAACGCTTTTCCGCTCAGGATGACCATGTGGAGGAGTGGACCCCACTATGGCGACTGTCTTCATTAAGGTTTTTTAAGTAGAGCTTTCGGCTGTGGAAGCTGGTAGCTTCCGCTACTGGGGTGAATAAGAATTTATATTTTCGTACGGCTACGCCTGATTAAAAATAAATTATTATAAAGTTTAATGGGAATAGATTGCTTCCTCTACAAAATAAAAAAGAGATCTAAATCTAAACCATTACTAATTTAAATTCAAATCTCTTTTAAATCTTTTATTTAAAAATTATTTATTTAAAATTTATATATTTTACATATTTTCTACTATTGCATCTACTATTTTCTTCGCACTGGTGCCGTCGCCGTATGGATTTACTGCGTGTGCCATTTCCATGTAGATTTTTTCATCTGTCAACAGATCTTTTACTGCTTCATAGACTTTTTCATAGGATGTGCCTACGAGCTTCGCTGTTCCTGCTTCGACTCCTTCCATCCTTTCTGTTTCGTCTCTTACTACAACTACTGGTTTTCCTAATGCTGGTGCTTCTTCTTGCACTCCGCCTGAGTCTGTTACAACGAATGATACTTTGCTCATTAGTTTTGAGAATGGTAGGTATTGAAGGGGTTCGATAAGATGGATTCTTTCATCGTCTGCGAAGACTTCTCTTGCTATTTCTCTTACTTTTGGATTTAAATGTATCGGGAAGATTACCTGTGCATTTTCTTTTGAATCTAGTGCATCTTTTATTCCTTTAAATATATTCCTCATCGGTTCTCCGATATTTTCTCTTCTGTGAGAGGTAAGGAGAATCACTGGTCCTTTGTCGAAATCGAAGTTTCTTAAAAATTCGTCTTCAAATTCGTAGTCGCTATTTACTGCGTATTTTAATGCGTCGATTACTGTGTTACCTGTGAGATATATATTGTCGCCTGTGTATCCTTCTTTTATTAGGTTTTGTCTGTTTGAGTCGGTTGGACAGAAGTTGAAGTCTGATATTACTGATACGAGTTTTCTATTTGCTTCTTCTGGCCATGGACTTTGTAGGTTAAAGGATCTTAGTCCTGCTTCTACGTGACCTACTTTTACGTGTTGGTAAAATGCTGCCAGTGCTCCTGAGAATACTGTGGTGGTATCTCCTTGGATTAGTAGTAGGTCTGGTTTGTAATCTTTTATTACTTCTTCTAGTCCTGTGATGGATCTGGTTGTGATTTCTGTTAATGTCTGTCCGTCTTTAAAGATATTTAAATCGTAGTCTGGCACGATTTTAAATATTTCCAATACTGAGTCGAGCATCTGTCTATGTTGTGCTGTTACGCAAACTTTGCTGTCTATATTTCTAGCTTTAAGTTCATGGACGATTGGTGCCATTTTAATCGCTTCTGGTCTCGTTCCAAAAACTACTAATACTTTCATTTGTCCTCCTTTTTTACAGTCTTAAACATTCCGCTTAACCATCCTACTAGGAATATTAATATTATTATTAAGAGTGAAATTATTATTCCTATTACTGGATCGAAATCTGAGATTACATTTGCTAGTATTCCAAATATAAGTGAGATTGCGTAGAGGATTAATACTGTCTGTCTTTGGGTCAGTCCTAGTGCCAAAAGTCTGTGGTGTAAGTGTCCTTTGTCTGCTGCGAAGATCTTCTTGCCTGAGATATATCTTCTAATCATGGCAAATGCTGTGTCAAACACTGGGACTCCAAGTACCAACACTGGCACAAAAATCATAAGGGTTGTGGCATACTTCATGACGCCCTGGATGGATATATAGGAGAGCATAAATCCTAGGTACAATGCTCCTGTGTCTCCCATAAATATCTTGGCAGGGTTGAAATTATATGGCAAGAATCCTAAACATCCTCCGCCTATTGCCGCTGCAATTATCGCTACTGCAAGTAGGTTCATTTTAAGGGCTATAAACATAAGTGACACTGCAGAGATAAGTGAAATCCCTGCTGCTAGTCCGTCTAGTCCATCGATTAGGTTCACTGTGTTTGTGATTCCGCAGATCCAAAATAATGTCACTGGGATGGATAGATATTTTAACCACACAACTTCCTTGGTGCTTATTATATTTGTAAAGAATTCTATCTGTGAGCCGGAGAGGGCGATGATTAGCCCTGCTACTAATTGGAAAAATATTTTGGCCTTTGGACTTATTGAAAATTTATCATCAAGCAGCCCGGAAATTAAAATTACCGTAGAGCCTATTAAAAGGCTTATGATATTTTTATTTAAGGGGATAAAGACCAATATTGCAACCGTTGCGGCAAGATATATCGCTACTCCACCTGCAATAGGCATAGGACGCTTGTGCATCCGTCTATTGTCCTTTGGAATATCTAAGTAGCCAAATTTAGGTCCCACTTTAATAACTACTGGAGTTAGTATGAGGGAGATGGCAAAAGATATTAAAAAGGGAAGGCATATGGACTTCATCTATTTTGTACCAAAAATTCTGTCACCAGCATCCCCTAGTCCTGGTAAGATATATCCGTGATCGTTTAGTTTTTCGTCTATTGCTGCAAGGTATAGATCTACATCTGGATGAGCCTTTTGAAAAGCTTCTACTCCTTCTGGAGCTCCTAGAATGCAGACAGCCTTTATAGAAGTTGCGCCGGTAGCTTTTAGTTCGTTTACAGCTTCTATTAGTGAACCACCTGTTGCTAGCATAGGATCTAGTACGATCATAGTTCTAGATGCAACGTCAGATGGCATCTTGTTGTAGTAGGTAACTGGTTTTAAAGTTTCTGGATCACGGTATAGTCCGATGTATCCAACCCTTGCTACTGGAACTAGTGAAAGAAATCCGTCCACCATTCCAACTCCTGCTCTAAGAATAGGAACTATTCCAAGTTTTTTACCAGAGATTTCTTTGCCTGTGGTCTTCATAAGTGGAGTTTCTATTTCCACATCTTGTAGTTCTAAATCTCTTGTAACTTCGTATCCCATAAGGGTTGCAATTTCTGTAACGAGACTTCTAAAGTCAGAGCTTGAAGTTTCTTTCTTTCTCATAATTGTAAGTTTGTGTTGAATAAGTGGATGATCAGTAATAATTAATTTTCCCATTTTTTACCTCCTAAAATTGTAACATTTCCGCTTGAAGCTTTTGTAAGTCTGTTCATAATGCCTACGCCAAGACCAGACTGTTCAAAACCTTCGCAGAAAATAATATCTACATCATTATCATCAGCTAATCTCAAATTGTAGAAAAGATTGTGAGACGCATCTAACAGATCTTCTCCAGAACCAAGGCTTAGCTTAAGTACATCTTCTTCTATCTCTTTAAGGACTCTGTCCGTTGCAATAACGCAGATTTTCTTGTCCTTATTTTTATTAATTTCTTCTTTTATCTTATCTCTTACGAGATTTACATCTCCAACATAGGTATAGCAATTTGCGCTTGGAGCGTAGTGTCTATACTTTTGTCCAGGGCTTTTCGGAACACTCTTGTCGTCTTTGTCGATGGTTGTGTTGTCGTAGCACACATCTGGGATTACGCTCTTTAGATCCTCGTAGGTAATATAACCTGGTCGCAGAATCATCGGCGGATTAACTGTCATATCCACCACAGTGCTTTCGATTCCGACAAAGGACCTAGTTGAGTCCACAATATAATCCACTCTGCCATCTAAATCTTCTATCACATGGGCAGTAGAAGTAGGACTTGGTTTACCAGATAGGTTTGCAGATGGAGCAGCCACAGGCACCTTTGCCGCTTTTAAAATCGCATGGGCAACCTTGTCTGAAGGCATCCTAATGGCAACCGTATCTAGCCCTCCCGTCGCTCTGTCAGGAACGATACTCTTTCTATTAAAAATAAGGGTCAGTGGTCCTGGCCAAAATTTATCTATAAGAAGTTTTGCATCCTCAGGAATATCTCTAACCAAAGTATCTAGCATATCAAGATCTGCTATGTGAAGGATCAGTGGATTATCAGATGGTCTACCCTTAGCAACATAAATATTTTTAAGAGCATCTTCATTTAGTCCATTGCCTCCAAGACCGTATACTGTTTCTGTTGGAAACACGACGAGTTTGCCATCTCTAAGTGCAGATGCAACCTCTTTTATCTTTTCTCTTTCAAATTCATTTTCAATTTTTATAATCTTAGTAATCATATCATCACCATTCTTAAAAAATTATACCACAAAAAAACGTATAAAGTAGATGAACATAAGGTTAAAAGCATAAATTAATTAAATAAATGTAAATTAAAATAAAAATTAAAACAGATAAAATAAAAAATAAATATAATTGAAAATGAAATAAAAGATTGATATAATATAAACAAAGACATGTGCTAAAGTATTAAGAGAAAGAAGTTTTGAAAACGTTGTGTTTAAAACTTACTATATGGGTAAGATATAACTGGTAAACTATTTAAGTTTAATTGGAGGGTATCAATGAAAGGAAAAACGATAAAAGAATTGCACATAGGAGATAGCGCTGAGTTTACTAAGACTGTAACAGAAGGCGATGTATATCTATATGCAGGAGTAACTGGAGATTTAAATCCGGCACATGTTAATCAGGTAGCTGCAGAAGCTAGCATGTTCAAAGGAAGAATTGCACATGGTATGCTAACTGCAGGATTTATTTCTGCGGTACTTGGTACACAACTACCTGGACCAGGCACCATCTATATGGGACAAGAACTTAGTTTCTTAAAACCTGTATACTTTGGTGATACAATCACAGCTAAATGTGAAGTGTCAGAAATAATAAAAGAAAAAATCGTTAAACTAAAAACGACAGCAACCAATCAAAAAGGTGAATTGGTACTAGACGGAGTGGCAACAGTTATGCCACCTAGAGAATAAGAGAGTAATAGGAGGTATTATGAGAAAAGTAGTAATAGCAAGTGCTGCAAGAACAGCTGTAGGATCATTTGGAGGATCATTTAAAAACACACCAGCAGTAGAACTAGGAGTAGTAGCTGCAAAAGAAGCACTTAAACGTGCAAATGTTAAACCTGAAATGGTAGACGAAGCTTATATAGGTAACGTTCTACAAGCAGGACAAGGACAAAACATAGCAAGACAAGTTGTACTTGGAGCAGGCATCCCTTACACAACTCCAGCAATGACTATTAACATCGTATGTGGATCAGGACTTAGAGCAGTATCTCTAGCAGCTCAAATTATTGGAAATGGCGACGCAGACATCATTCTTGCAGGTGGTACAGAAAACATGTCAATGGCACCATACCTACTTCCAAAACACAGATACGGAGCTAGAATGGGCAACGATGTAGCAGTTGATGAAATGATCAAAGACGGTCTTTGGGATGCATTCAACGATTACCACATGGGTATAACTGCAGAAAACGTAGCTGAAAAATATGGAATCACAAGAGAAATGCAAGACGAAATAGCTGCAACTTCTCAACAAAGAGCTTCAAAAGCAAGAGCAGAAGGAAGATTCAAAGACGAAATCGTTCCAGTTGAAATAGTTACAAAGAAAGCAACTACTGTAGTAGATACAGATGAATATATAAGAGACGGCGTAACAGCTGAATCAATCTCTGGTATGAAACCAGCATTCAAAAAAGATGGTACAGTTACAGCAGCTAACGCTTCAGGTATCAACGACGGAGCAGCTATGCTAGTTATCATGAGCGAAGAAAAAGCTAAAGAACTAGGAGTAGAACCTCTAGCAACTATCGTTTCTTACGCAACCGAAGGGGTTGAACCAGACGTAATGGGTACTGGACCTATCCCAGCATCAAGATCAGCACTTAAAAAAGCAGGACTTGAAGTAAAAGATATGGACCTAATCGAAGCTAACGAAGCATTCGCAGCACAAGCAGGCGCAGTAGCAAAAGAACTTAACTTCGATATGGAAAAAGTAAATGTAAACGGTGGAGCAATAGCTATAGGACACCCAATAGGAGCATCTGGAGCAAGAATCCTTACTACACTTCTTTATGAAATGAAGAAACGTAATTCTAAGTACGGCCTAGCAACACTTTGCATCGGCGGTGGAATGGGAACTGCTCTAGTAGTAGAAAGATAAGAATATGGAATATAAATTTTTAATAGTTGAAGAAAAAGAAGATGGAATTCTTCTAGTAACAATAAATAAAGAAAGCAGTTTAAACGCACTTAACTCAGAAGTTTTAACTGAACTAAACACATTATTTACTCATATAGACCAATGTGAAAAGACAAAGGTAGTAGTTTTAACAGGTAAGGGCAAGGCATTTGTAGCAGGAGCTGACATCTCTGAAATGGCATCTCTAAACGCATCAGAAGGTGCAAAATTTGCTAAGCTTGGAATGGAAACTTTCATGAAGATTGAAAAGAATTCTAAACCTGTAATAGCTGCAGTAAATGGATTTGCTCTAGGCGGCGGATGTGAAATTTCACTAGCATGTGATATTAGAGTTGCATCTACAAAGGCAAAATTCGGTCAACCTGAAGTAGGTCTAGGAATCACACCAGGATTTGGTGGAACTCAAAGACTTATTAGAACAGTTGGACCAGGAGCAGCAAAAGAACTAATCTACACTGCAGACATTATAAACGCAGAAGAAGCACTTAGAATCGGACTTGTAAACCATGTTTATGAGCCAGAAGAACTAATCGACAAGGCACTAGAAATTGCTAAGAAGATCGCTTCAAAAGCTAAACTTGCAGTTGAATATTCTAAATGCGCAATAGTAAATGGTATCCAAACTGATATAGAAACAGGTATGGAAATCGAAAGACAAGCATTTGGACTATGCTTCGCAACAGAAGATCAAAAAGAAGGAATGAAAGCATTTCTTGAAAAGAGATCACCAGAATTTAAAGGACTATAGGAGGAAAATAAATTGAAAATAGCAGTAATCGGATCAGGTACAATGGGAGCAGGTATTGCTCAAGTACTAGCAACACATCACGAAGTAATCGTTAGAGATATAGTGCCAGAAGCATTAGAACAAGCAATGGCAAAAATCCAAAAAGGATATGCTAAAAACGTATCTAAAGAAAGAATGACTCAAGAAGAAATGGACGCAGCACTTGCTAGAATCAAAGTTTCTTCAGATATCAATGATATCAAAGATTGTGATTTAGTAATCGAAGCAGCTACTGAAAATCCAGTAGTTAAAAAAGCAATCTTCAAAGAACTTTGCGAAAAATGCGATGCTAAAACTATCCTAGCATCTAACACTTCATCACTATCTATAACAGATATAGGGGGAGCAACTAAGAGACCTGATAAAGTTATCGGAATGCACTTCTTCAACCCAGTTCCAATGATGAAACTTGTAGAAGTTATCTCTGGACAATTAACATCAGAAGAAACTAAGAAGACAATAATCGAACTTTCAAAAGAAATAGGCAAGACTCCAGTAGAAGTAGCTGAAGCTCCAGGATTCGTAGTAAATAGAATACTAATTCCTATGATCAACGAAGCAATTGGAATCTACGCAGATAACGTTGCAGCTCCAGAAGATATAGATACAGCTATGAAACTTGGTGCAAACCATCCAATGGGACCTCTTGAACTAGGGGACTTAATCGGACTAGATGTATGTCTAGCAATCATGGAAGTTCTTTACACTGAATATGGCGATCCAAAATACAGACCACATATTCTTCTAAAGAAGATGGTAAGAGCTGGTCAACTAGGAAGAAAGACTGGCAAAGGATTCTACGACTACAGCAAATAATTAAATTTTTTAGAAAGCAGAGAGAAATCTTTGCTTTCTTTTTTATTGCAAAACTAGTAAGACTTTTTAAAATTTTAAAATCTATGTAAATCAGGATAGCCATCGACTATAATTAATTTTAAAAATATGATATTCTATAATAAATAATAAAAATAAATGAAAAGGAAGTACCATTGCATAATAAATATATTTTACAAGAGAAGAACTTTATATTAACTGATAATGACGAAGATTATAATTGGCTTGAAATTATGAGCCCTACGGAAGAAGAACTAAAGAGTCTGCTTTCAAAATTTAATCTTCCAAGGGACTATGTCTTTGATGTCTCCGACCCTTATGAACTTCCAAGGACGGAAGGCTTAGAGGATGATATGCCCAATCTGTTTATTCTTTCATATCCGATTAAAATTTCTAATTATCAATATATTACAAGACCCCTTGCAATAATCATCGACAAGGAGAAAGTGATTACCATCTGCAGTGAAGATGCGGAGGTGTTTGATAATATAAAATCGAATAAATCACATAAGATGGATAATATTGAGGAGATAGAAAATTTTATCTTGGAGATTGCTTGGGAAATTTCAAAAGCCTATATAGATTACATCAAGGTTTTAAATATTGAGATTGATGAACTTCAAAATCAAACTAAGAAATCGACCCAGACGAAATATCTGGAAAAAATCATAGCAATTCAAAAAAGTCTTACCACTTTTCAAATGTCAACGAGGGAGAATGTTCCTGTAATAGAAAGTATTTTCGAGCTTGATTACCTATCTGAATCTGAAAATAGAGACGATCTTCTCCGCGATTTGCAGGTTGAAAATAAACAGGCGAGGGTCATGGTAGAGAGATCGACGCTGATGCTAGACAAACTATCCGACCTCTACACAAATGTCATAAACAACAATCTAAACGAAGTTATGAAGATCCTTACCTCTGTTACTATACTTATGACCATTCCAACCATTGTCGGAGGAATTTGGGGCATGAATGTGAGACTTCCTTGGCAAGATTCCGAACATGGCTTTTGGATTTTGATGGCACTTAGTCTTTTAATCGGGATTATAACCCTTTGGATCTTGAAGAAAAATGATTATCTATAAAAAATAAAGGAAGGCTGGACCTTCCTTTTTGTGTGCATTAAATTTTAATTTTGTCGATAATTTTGTATAATTAAAAATTTATTTCCCTGATCAATTATTTCCGGACATCTTAATATTGTATTCTTCTTCCAAGTTGGAGAAAGTCTCCTTGTATCTTTCTACAAGATCCGTCAGTTCTCCTACTTCCTCTTCTGAATAGTCAAGATTTTTGAGAGTTTCTAAAATATCTTTGATATCTTCCTTTATAATATTTAACTCTTCATCGCTTGGATATCGCTTCTTTAAATCCAGATTTTCATTCTTAATTTGTTCTACATAGGTAGAAATATTTGTGTAATTTAGATTGCTGTAACTATCTAGGATTGAGTCGTAGATGGTCTTTTCGCTTTCGTCTAGTTCAAAAGCGATTGGATTAAATTCATCCGCCAAGAAGTATAGGTACTCCTTATAATTTTCATCTATGTTTAAATAATCTTTGGAATCTTCGATTAAAATTTCGTTTCTATGGATCTTATTTAATTCGTCTTTGAATTTATCTTCCACTTCATCTTCAGAAATATCGAGATTCTTCATTTTAAATCTCATTATTGAGGATAGAATATTTAATTTTTCAATTTCAAATTCATAAAACTTAAGTCCTTGCAAGTATTCTGCGTAGATTTGCGGATATACATAGTACTTTAGTTCAAATTTTTTAAATAATAACTCAGATAATAAAAATCTATTGTATTCTTTGTCCATAACCTCACCTCTTATCCATTATACAATGGTATAATTAATTAGAGGTGGAAAATGTTTAATAATTTTGGAAAATTTTTCGAAAATAAAAAGATAGATGAATATACTTCTTTTGGAATAGGTGGTATCTGTGACTACATACTTTTTCCAAATTCGGTAGAAGATTTAATAGATGCGATAAAACTTGCGAGAAAAAATAATATTCCCGTTCATATATTTGGAAATCTTACCAATGTATTGGTACTAGATGGAGGGATTCGTGGACTTACAATAATTTTAAAAGATGGATCCTTAAGCGAGATAGATGTAGCTGGAAATCTTATCACAGCTGGAGCAGGAGCTACACTTAAAGCTGTAAGTGAAGTAGCCTGCGAAAATTCTCTTGGCGGTATGGAGTTTTCTCACGGCATCCCAGGTTCTGTTGGCGGAGCCATGGTGATGAACGCCGGTGCATACGGCGGCGAGATGAAAGACGTGGTTAAAAGGGTAAAACTTCTCACTGAGGATCTTAAAATCATCGACGTGGATGGAAAAGATATGGATTTTGTATACAGAAATTCCAGAGTCATAAAAAATAATGAGATTGTCCTCTCTGCAACTTTTGAACTAAAGCCTAGAGAAAAATCAGAAATTTTAAACGATATGAATGACTTCGACGAGAGAAGAAGTTCCAAGCAACCACTGGATATGATGTCCTGCGGAAGCACATTTAAAAGACCAGAAGGTTACTTCGCGGGGAAGTTAATTGAAGACAGTGGGCTTCGAGGTTTTAGATATAAAAACTGCGGAGTGTCCTGGAAACATTGCGGATTCATAGTAAATTACGGAGATTCCAAGGCGCAAGATGTGCTCCACGCCATAGATGTGGTTAGAAAAGTTGTCTACGATAAATTCGGAGTAAGTCTAGAGACTGAACTTAAAACTGTAGGAGAAAAATAATGGAAGTTGTAATTATTTCTGGCTTAAGCGGCGCAGGAAAATCGGAAGTTTTAAATATTATGGAGGACATGGGATACTTTGCAATGGACAATCTCCCTCCGGAACTTTTGACGAAGTTTATGGAACTGAGTACAGCAAGTCCAATTGAAAAAGTTGCCTGTGTAGTGGACATTCGTTCCAGGGAATTCTTCAACGAGTACGATTCATCCATAAAGAGACTTAAGAGCATGGGCATAGATGTAAAGATTCTCTATGTGACTGCAAGCGAAAAGGCGATTATAAATAGATATAAGGAGAGGAGAAGACCTCATCCACTGGACAAATCCATAACAGAAGGAATAAAAAAAGAAAAGAAACTCCTTGAATTTTTGGAAAAGGCAAGCGACTTTAAGCTCGACACTTCAAACATGAAACTTTCAAACCTTCGCTACGAAGTGAAGAGACTCTTCCAAGGAGAGGGAGTGGATTTCTTGGTGTCTGTCGTATCCTTTGGATTTAAAAATGGAATCCTTCTCGATGGAGATCTCGTATTCGATGTAAGATTTATCGAAAATCCATTCTATATAGAAGAATTAAAAAATATCAGCGGCGAAAACCAAGAAGTCATCGACTTTGTAATGGGATTTGAAGAGACGAGGGAGTTTATAGATAAGACTGTGGACTTGCTCAGATTTTTGATTCCAAACTATAAAAAGGAAGGGAAAAATATATTGGTGGTAGGATTTGGTTGCACTGGAGGATTCCACAGGTCCGTTGCGATTTCAAACGAAGTTGCAAAGAGACTGGAAGAAATCG
Organism: Peptoniphilus sp. BV3AC2; assembly: GCF_000478945.1. Lineage (NCBI taxonomy): Bacteria > Bacillati > Bacillota > Tissierellia > Tissierellales > Peptoniphilaceae > Peptoniphilus > Peptoniphilus sp. BV3AC2. The sequence continues at coordinate 16,463 of NZ_AWXD01000006.1, forward strand.
GCTACAAGACCAACATCACCCATAGGGACAAGCCATGAAAGTAGTAGTAATAGGAGGAGGAACTGGAACAAGCACCATTCTTCGTGGACTTAAACGAGTGACCAATGATATCACTGCGATAATTTGCACAACAGATGATGGCGGAGGTTCTGGAATATTGAGAGAAGATTATGGAATGATTCCTCCAGGAGATTTTAGAAACTGTCTTCTCGCCCTTTCAAACTCGAGAAAAGAATTTGAAGATTTACTAAATTATAGGTATAAATCCGGAACATATAGCGGACAGAGTTTTGGCAATCTATTTATAGCTGCAATTTCCGATATGTACCACGGATTTGAAAGTGCCATCGACTACATGGCAGAATTTTTAAATATAACAGGCAAGATCTATCCAGTTACACTTGAGCCATCGAACTTAGAAGCAATCTTAACCAACGGTACCAAAGTCTTTGGAGAGACCAGCATCAGAGAAGAGATGAAAAGGACCAAGGCGAAGATAGAAAACTTGAGACTATCACCCCATGTGCCACAGGCTTTTTCAAAAGCGATTGACGAAATAGAAGATGCGGATTTTATATTTTTAGGACCGGGTTCTCTATATAGCTCAACCATCGCAAACCTACTTGTGGATGGAGTTGCAGAAGCAATCTATAACACCAAGGCAAAAGTAATCTATATCGCAAATGCATTTTCTGAACTGGGAGAGAGCGAACACCTAAGCTTAAGTCACCATGTACTTGAAATAGAAAAATATTCAAAAGAAGGATTAATAGATTACGTATTTGCCACGAGAAACGAATATCTACAAGAGATAACTCCAGAAGAATTAAAGGAGAGACTTGTTTTAACCTTCGACAAGGATAGAGAGATCCTAAAAGATTTGGGAATAGAAATCATCGAAGGGGACTTAGTGGACATGGTGGACGGAAGACTCCGCCACAATGGAGAAAAAATAGGAAATATTGTAAAAGATTTAAAATAAAATGGCAATAAATAGAAAAGACCAGAGATGGTCTTTTTTTAGTTCCTAGAGTATCTTACATTTTACCCTTTAAAATTTTGGTAAATTACAGTATAATTAATGTATTGAGTATAATTGCGAAGATATAAGAGAAGGTATCGGGAGAAATTTTAAAGAGAAGAGACATTTGGTGAGAGTCTCGAATTTCGAAGATGCAGATGCGCTTGTTAGCAATATTTATTAGAATTTGAGTGGATCGTCTCTTAGGAGACGATTTTTTTTGGAGGTAACATGAAACTTTACAATACGTTAAGTAGGTCCCTTGAAGAATTTGTCCCTGTAAAAGAAGGACAGGTGAATATGTACAACTGTGGTCCTACAGTTTATAATTTCATTCACGTTGGAAATGCTAGACCCCTTGTAATTTTTGACACCTTGAGAAGATACTTTATCTACAAAGGTTACGACGTTAATTTCGTGGTTAACTTTACGGATATTGATGATAAAATAATTAACCGTGCCAATGAAGAACATGTTGATTTCACAGAAATAAGCGAAAGATATATAAAAGAGTTCAAAAAGGATGCCAATGGACTTCATCTCTACGACTACGAAACGATAAATCCTCGTGCAACTGAAATGATTAAAGAGATGATTGAATTTATAAAAACTTTGGAATCAAAAGACGCTGCATATGTACTAGATGGGGACGTGTACTTCGACATCAATAAGGCTAAGGACTACGGCAAACTTTCTAAGAAGAATATCGACGAACTTATGGCTGGTGCGAGAATCGGAGTTGCTGAAGGCAAGAGAAATCCTGGAGATTTTGTTCTTTGGAAGAAGAAAAAAGAAGGAGAACCTGCCTGGGAAAGTCCATGGTCAGAAGGAAGACCTGGTTGGCATATCGAATGTTCTGTAATGGCTAAGACAATCCTAGGAGATACCATTGACATTCACTCCGGCGGAGAAGATTTACAATTTCCTCACCATGAAAATGAAATCGCCCAATCAGAAACTGCAAATGGCAAGACTTTTGCAAACTACTGGCTCCACAACGGTATGATCAACGTTGACAACGAAAAGATGAGTAAGTCAAAGGGCAATTTCTTCACCATTAGAGAAGTTTCAAAGGAATATGATCTTGAAGTGCTTAGATATTTTCTTTTAACTTGCCACTACAGATCACCAATTAACTTCTCCCACGAAGTTATGGACCAATGTAAGGCGTCCCTTGAAAGGATGTACAATGCAAAGGAAAAATTGGAAAAACTGATTGAAAATGCAAATTCAGGAAGTCTTGACGAAGAAGTTAAAGAACTTGTGGATGCAGAAGTTAAATACTTCGAAGATGCAATGGAAGATGATATCAACACAGCCGATGCTCTAACTGCAATCTTTAATATCGTTAAGATCATAAATACAAAAGTTGATGACAGCTCAAAAGAAACTTTGGAATATGTAAGAGATAGTCTAAACAAATTATCCAAGGTGCTTGGAATTTTGGAAAGAAAAGAAGAAGGACTAAGCCCAGAAGAAGAAGCTCTATTTAACGAAAGACTTGAAGCTAGAAAGAACAAGGACTATGCAAAGTCTGACGAACTAAGGGACAAACTTCTTGCAATGGGAATAGAAGTTAAAGATAGTAGAGAAGGAACGACTTGGAAGAGAATTTAGGAGTATTTTTAAAGGTGGGTAAGGTTATGACCGAGCTTGAGGCGCGTAACTTGAACCCTCTTTCTCTTGCTTATATAGGAGATGCGGTGTACGAACTATTTATCAGGACCATGATATTTAGAAATCTGCCACCAAACCAACTAAACAGAGAAGCGAAGAAATATGTGGCTGCCTATGCTCAGGCGGATTTCGCCGAAAAGATTATGGATATCTTAAGTGAAGACGAAATATATTTCTTAAAGAGAGGAAGAAATAAGAAACAAAACACCATGGCTAAGAACCAATCCGTTGGAGATTATAAAATAGCTACGGGAGTTGAGACCCTCTTCGGGTACCTATATATAACGGGCAAACACGAGAGAATGGTCGAACTATTGGAAAGGGGATTAAATGAAGGTTGAACTTTTAGCATATACAGAAAATCCAGAGCTGGTAGTGGCTCAATCTGCAAAACTGTGTTACTCACCAGTTGGAGTAGATGAAATCAGGGAAAAATTGGATGAAGAGTCCACAGCAAAATTTGTAAAGATGCTTATGGGATTTTCGCATGCATCTCCACTGGAACATGTAAGCTTCACATTTGCGGTGGAAGGAGTATCGAGAACATTAACCCATCAACTAGTTAGACATAGAATAGCATCCTATTCACAACAATCCCAAAGATACGTAAGGCTTGATAATTTTGAGTACATCATTCCAAAATCCATAGAAAAGAACGAAGAAGCAAAAAAAGTCTTCATAGAAGCAATGGAAAATGATAGAAAGGCGTACTTAAAACTAACCGACCTACTAATAGAAGAGAACAAGAAAAAATACATGGCAGATGGAATAGAAGAAGAAAAGGCAAAGAAGATGGCGGAAAAAGAATCCATCGAAGATGCAAGATACGTCTTTCCAAATGCTTGTGAAACCAAGATCGTAGTTACCATGAACGCAAGGACTCTGCTTCATTTCTTTGAACTTAGATGCTGCAATAGAGCCCAATGGGAAATAAGAGAAATGGCAGAAGAGATGCTAAAACTTGTAAAATCAGTAGCTCCAGTAATATTTAGCGAAGCAGGACCAAGCTGTGTAAGCGGACCTTGCAAAGAAGGAAAGATGAGCTGCGGACGAGCAAAAGAAGTAAGGGAATATTTTTTAAATTTAAGGTGAAAAATGTCATATATATACGGAAGAAATGCGATAATAGAAGCGCTAAAAAATAAAAAAGTGGACAAGATTTACGCTGCACCGGGACTAAAAGGTTCCATAGGCAAGATCTATGCAATGGCAAAAGAACAAAAGATTGTCATAGTTGAAGCAGACAAGAAAAAATTAAAGGACATGGTGGGAGAAGTAAATCACCAAGGAGTGGTGGCACTATCCTCATCATTTGAATACTCACAAGTAGAAGATATAATCGCCTACGCAAAGAGTAAGGGAGAAAACATAAAACTCATCATGCTAGATGAAATAGAAGACCCATACAATTTCGGCGCCATAGCAAGAAGTGCAGAAGCCTTTGGATTTCATGGAATAATAATACCGAAGAGAAGATCTGCACTAGTAAACGATGCAGTTTACAAATCTTCAGCAGGAGCGATAGAATCCATAAAGGTAGCAGTAGTAAATAATTTAAGCCAAACCATATCAGAACTAAAAGAAAATTCTATCTGGGTCTACGGAGCAACCATGGAAGGAAATTCCATCTGTGACCAAGATTTAGTGGGAAACATCTGCATAGTAATAGGCAACGAAGGAAAAGGACTCGGTCACGCAGTAGAAAAGAACTGCGATGAACTAATTTCCATACCAATGCTAGGTAGTATCAACTCACTAAACGCATCAGTAGCCTGCGGAATAATTCTTTACGAAGTAACCAGACAGACAAAATGATAAGAAGAAGGTACAAGAAGGGAGTCCACTACCTTTTTGTTGATGGATACAATATAATGAATCAGTTTTCCAACTTAAAAAATCTAATGGAGCTGGACTTGGAACAGGCAAGAGAAAAGACCATGGACATGATGGCAGAATTTGCAAGTTCCACAGGAGAATATGTAATCCTGGTCTTCGATGGCTACCTGGTCAAGAAATCACCAGGGTCAAACTACATGCACAAGGGGATCGAAGTAGTCTTTACAAAAGAATTTGTAACCGCTGACCACTACATCGAAAGAGAACTTGATAAAATCGGGAGACTAAGAGATGTAAGAGTAGCGACCTCTGACAATATAGAGCAACAGATGATACTCTCAAGGGGAGGCATCCGCCTATCAGCAAGAGAATTAGAAGCAGAAATCATAAACGAAAGACTAAAGACGAAGAGACACCAAAAGATGTTGAAACAGGAAAAACTAAACTCCATGGGAGATAATTTGGAAATACTTAAAAAATTAAAAGAAGATTATTTAGAGCGCTAATTGCGCTCTTTTTTATTGTCGAAAAATATTATATATGTAGCGGAAGCAACCGGCTTCCATAAACCTTGACACTAAATTATTTTTCCTCAGGCGTTAGCCGTAAAACAACCATTCCTGCTATATATCTCCGTAGCGGAAATCCAGGTTCCACAGCCGAAGGCGTAGATTTTTCAAACTATAACGATGATTAACACTTATCGAGCGACAACCCTCCCAACAGGTCATCCTGAGCGGAGACGGCTTGCCGTCGAAGTCGAAGGATCTCTACATAAAAAAACATCTCCCAACTACAGTCACCCTGAGCGAACGCAGTGAGTCGAACGGGTATAACCTCCTAAGGTCAAGCCTAGGCAAATTAGTCATAACAAAAATAAAAGCTCTAAGACGATTCCGATTACAGAAACTCAAAAATTCTAAACCACGTCGACCTGCAAATTCGCAACTCGCTTCGCTCAAACAGTGCGATTTGCAGCCGGTCTCCTTAGGTTTGAATTTTACGAGTTTCTTCCAGACGGAATCTCTTTTGGAGCTTTTATTTTATGCACATGTTCAATATAGAAAAAAATATAACCCCATAGCGGAAACAACAATGATGAAGATCGTCACCCTGAGCGAGGAAATTTATTTCCGAGTCGAACGGGTATAAGCTGTACTTAACCTAGTTCTTGCAAGTGAAGTCACCAATACATGACTCCACCAAGGGAGAGATCCTTCGACTACAAAGGCTAACGCCTTTTCCGCTCAGGATGACTGGTGGTGGAGTGTATGACCTCACCATGGTTATACCCATTCGACTCCAGAGCCTTGCGGCTCTTTCGCTCAGGGTGACTGTCTTCATTAAGGTTTTCTTCGTAGAGCGTCGAAGCCCTAGCCGAAATCTTTGATTTCGTTGCAGGTCTCGTGCAAAGAGTTCCAAAGAAGACAAGCGAAGTGAAGTCTGATTTGCAGAACTCGACTGCCCGGCTGTGGAAGCAAGATGCTTCCGCTACAAAAATAAATAATCATTCACAGTTAAACTGATGGGGCGACTGCCTTCCTTAGGGCTTTCCGTGTAAAGCCTCTCGGCTATGGAAGCAAAATGCTTCCGTAACGGTATATACAAATTAAATCAACAAAAAGGTAGATGCTTCCTTTTGCACCTACCTTAGTTACATTCAAATATTTTAAATTTTATTAATATTTATATCTAAAATCTCCATCTCTTCTGGTGAATTTCTCTCTGTCTAGATATTCTAGGATTGCTATTGCATTCTTTCTTGAAAATCCTATGAGATCTCTAAATTCTGCTACTGTTACTTTTTCTTTTTCTTCCAAGTGTTTCATTAGTTTATCTATTATTTCTTGGAAAAATTCGTTTCGAATTACAAATCCATCTATTATCTTTACTTCTTCTGATAGAAGTGGGATGAGTTTTTTATTTTTAAATAGGGATTTTGCGTCCGGTTCTTTTAGTAGTCCTGGTTCTTCGTCTTTTATGATCTTCATTACTCTATCGAATTCTTGTTTTTCCATTCCCTTTAGTTCGGTTTTGGTTCCTTTTAATGACACCATGGTCTTGTCTACTTTTAGTATCTTGTCAATGATTTCTGTTGATGTGATGTCTGCGAAGAACTTGGTGGAGAGCGGATATTTTAATTTCGCCCTCAATACTTCTTTGTTGATTCCTTTTTCAAATGGATTTTCCTTGTGGTATTCGGTCAAGGTTTCTTGAAGTTCATCTCTAAATTCTAGTAGCATTTCTTTATCTACATAGACTCCGCCGATATAGAAAATTTCTTTGGATTCTATCATTTCTTCTAGAATCTTTTTAAGATAATTTTCTTCGTATCCGATGTAAGAATATATATCTTCGTAGCTTGCGCCCTTGTATCCATGTTCTTTTAAGTAGGAGATTATGATGTATTCTGGATCTAGTTCCTTCTTCTTCAACTCTTCTAAGTAGGTTTTATCTGAGAATGTGTGTCTCTTGGTAAATGTTTCTAGGATTATTCCTCCACCTACTGTAACCATTGGTGAGAAGAGGCGTATTACGAATGGATCGCCTATCTTTGCGTAGATTTCTTCTTCTAGTCGAAGTTGTACTACTTGTGTTTCTCCCGGGGCGATTTCTTTTTTATCCAGTGGAATGACCCTCGCCATTATTTCCTTGGTTCCGTGGAAGAGTCTCACCCTTGTAAAATGTTTCAATGTTACGTCCTGATGGGTGGAAGTGGAAAGTTTCACATCTATCAATGAGGTCTTGGTAAGAGAGCCGGTCTTTGCAATTACCATTCCTCTTTCTATTTCGTCCTTTTTTAAATTTATAATATTAAGGGCGGTCCTTTGACCTTTCACTGCTTCTTCCGCTGGAGTATCGTGAACTTCTATGGACCTTACCTTCACTTCTTTTTCTGAAGGGTAGAGGGTAAGGGGAGTGTCCTTTGTAATCTTTCCTTCTATTAATGTACCGGTTACTATGGTTCCGATTCCCTTTAGTGAGAATGATCTATCCACATTAAGTCTCGCTGATTTATGGAGATCCACATCTGGAATATCTTTAACCATTTTATCTATTTCTTCTACTAGATTATCTATTCCATCTCTTGAAAGGGAATCTACGGGGATTATTTTAGAATCTTTAAAACGGGAATGTTTGAAGTTTTCTCTTATATCTGAGATGACTAGGTTAAGCATATCCGGTTCAACCATTCCTGTCTTGGTTACGACAAATATTAGATTTTCAACTCCCATGAATTCGAGGATGTCCGCGTGTTCAATAGTCTGTGGCATGACACCATCGTCTGCTGCGATTATTAGAAGCACGAGATCCATGCCGACAACTCCAGAGAGCATGTTCTTTACGAATCTTTCGTGACCGGGTACGTCTATTATTCCTGCCCTTAGTCCGCTTGGAAGATCGAAGTAGGTAAAGCCTAAGTTTATTGAAATTCCCCTTTGTTGTTCTTCCTTTAATTTATCTGTACTTGTCCCGGTTAGAGCCTTTATAAGTGTGGTCTTTCCGTGGTCTATGTGACCGGAAGTACCGATTATTATATGTCTCAATTTTTATACTCCTTAAGTATTTCTTCTATCATTGATATTTCATCGTCCTGTATGCATCTAAGATCCATGTAAAGTTTATTATCTCTTACGGTTGCGATGATGTGGTGTCTTGAAAGTCTTAGATATGATTCAAACTTCATTATGTCATCAGTTTTAAAACTTACCGCATAGGAAAGGAGTGTATCCACAGGATAGGTTCCACCGCCGACTTTGGAGTTGCACTCTTCAATTTCTATTTCAAAATTTGGTAGAGCTGCTTTGGCTACTTTTTTAAGTTCTTCTGCAGATTTTAAAATATCTTCCTTGGTCTTTGCAATCATACGAAGTGTCGGAATCTCTCTTATAGCCACATCTTCGTCTAGGAATTTAATCATGGTAGCTTCAAGAGCCATGATGGTTAGCTTGCCAACTCTAAAGGCACGAAGAAGTTGGTTCTTTCTAATCTTTGCGATTAAGTCGCGTCTTCCAACGATGATTCCGCCTTGAACGGAGCCTAAGAGTTTGTCGCAGCTAAATGAAACGAGGTCCACTCCTTCTCTTATAGAATCTTTTACAGTTCTTTCGTCGGATAGACCGAACTTGGACATATTAATCAGTGAACCGGATCCCAAGTCTTCTAATATAAGCAGGTCATTTTCTTTTGCCAGTCCTTTTAACTCAGAAGCGGTAACTTCCTTTGTAAACCCTACGACTTTATAGTCAGAAGGATGCACCTTCATAAGAGCCTTTGTATTTTCTGTGACTGCGTTTTCATAATCGTATAGGTGGGTCCTGTTTGTAGAACCTACTTCTTTTAAAATGGCACCTGACCTACCCATGATTTCATTAATTCTAAAGGACTCTCCGATCTCAACTAGTTCTCCGCGAGAAACTACGACTTCACTACCTTGACAGAATGTATTTAGCATAAGAAATACTGCTGCAGCATTATTGTTTACAAGGAGAGCATCCTCTGCGCCGGTAAGCTCACAGACAATCTTTCTTAGGTGGTCGTAGCGGGATCCTCTTTCGCCTTTTTCAATATTATATTCCAGGTTCATATATCCTTTTGAAACCTGCTCGATTCTATCTAGTGCGAACTGCGGAACGATTGATCTACCTAGATTTGTATGGATTATAACTCCAGATGCATTTATAGCTCTGCGAAGGGAAAAGTACTCTTCGTTATTTAGATTTTTTTCTATGGAAGAAAACACATCTTCCATTTCGAAATCTACAAATCCAGATTTAATTTTTTCTCTATAATCTTCTAAAATATTTGTAGAAATATATTTAAGTAAATTTTTGGGATGGTCTTTAAACCTTTCTATGATTTCATCCATCTTTGGCAATTTTTTGTAGATATTTTGCATTTAAAACTTCCTTTTTTTATAATTCTTATGTTTGATTTTTGTTTAGTTATATGTTAAGATAAAGCTGATGTAAATGTTTACTTTTATCATATAATAAAAAATATCTATATTCAAGAACTCAATGGGAAATTTTCGATTGTGAAAAACCGAAGGTACAAGTATTGGAGCGGCCGCTGCAATATGAATTTCTCAGGTAACAAGACTGTTGAGTTATGACTCTGAAGCTATGCGACAGGGAAGAGGCACAGTCTCTTTCCTGTTTTTTTATAGAGAAAATGAGATTTAACAAAGGCTTGAATATGACATTTACATTGAATGAGAAGGTGAACTATGAAAGAACTTTTACTTTTGACGAACAATCCTAGATTCGATAATCAAAAATTTGACAAAGTTGAAGTTAAATTTTACAATGAAAGTGGATACTTGGAAATGTTCTACAAAGTTAGAGATTTGCTACATTTAAACTACAAGCTACTAACTCATCCGCTATATGGAAACTTCAGACCTAGAGATACTCTTTTTAGAAGTTTTATAGTAGAAAAACAAGATAAGATTGACCTTGATTCTATAGAACTTATAGAAGGAGCCATTAAAAGAGCAGAGCACGCTTTTAATGAACAATCTCCTAGACATATGACAGAATCCATAATAAGCGATTTGAGTGAAATAGATATGGAACTGATACTACCAGTTCTAAATAATTTATAAGGTGATAAGAATGTATGATTTAATTATAATTGGTGGAGGTCCTGGTGGATTAGCAGCAGGATTATACGCAGGCCGTGCTAGACTTAAAACACTAATCGTTGAAGAAAAAGTAACAGGCGGACAAATTGCGATTACTGCATCAATTGAAAACTATCCTGGTGGACTTACTGAAAATGAATCAGGAAGAACACTAACAGACAGAATGGAAGAACAAGCTAAAACTTTTGGATGCGAATTCAAAAAAGCTCACGTTAAAGATGTAGATCTTGACGGAAAAGTTAAAAAAGTGTACTTAGCTGGGGATGAAGTCCTTGAAGCAAAAGCTATAATCATAGCAACAGGTGCAGCTCCTAGAAAACTTAACGTTCCAGGAGAAAGAGAACTTACCGGTAAGGGAGTTTCTTACTGTGCAACTTGCGATGCAGACTTCTTTACAGACTTCGAAGTATTCGTAGTTGGTGCTCGTAACTCAGCAGTAGAAGAAGCTATTTATCTATGCGACTTCGCTAGAAAAGTAACTCTTCTTGTTAGACGTGAAAAGTTAAGATGTGATGAAATTGTAGCTAAGAGAGCAGAAAAGAAAGAAAATCTTGAAATCAAGTACCACACATCTATTAAAGAACTTAGATCTAACGATGGAATGCTAGACGAAATCTTATTTGTAAACAACGAAACTGGAGAAGAAACAGTTTTCCATGCAGATGAAGATGACGGACTAGTAGGTGTATTCGTATTTATCGGTGCAGACCCAGCATCACAAATGTTCGAAGGTAAAATCGACATGACAGATGATGGATATATCCTAACTGACGAATGCATGAGAACAAACAAAGACCTAGTTTATGCAATCGGAGATATTAGAAATACTCCACTTAGACAGGTAATAACAGCAGCATCCGATGGAGCGATCGCAGCTGTTACTATAGAAAAAGAACTAAAAGCACTTGATTATTAATAGGAGGTAAAAAAGTGATAGAACTAGACAAAACCAATTTTGACGATGAAGTACTAAATGCAGAAGGATATGTATTTGTAGACTTCTGGTCACAATCATGTGAACCATGTAAGGCACTTATGCCAGGAGTTCACGAACTTGCTGACAAATACGGAGATAAGATTAAATTCTGTTCTCTAGATATTGTAAAAGCAAGACGTCACGCTATTAAGCAAGGAGTTCTTGGACTTCCTACAATGCTTATGTTTAAAGATGGTCAAAAAGTAGATGAAATCAGAGAAGATACAGCAACTCTTGAAAACATCGAAGCAATGATCAAAAAATTTTATTAATTAATTAGAGGTGAGTTATGCGTCTTGAACTTGGCGAAATTAAAATTCAAGATATTCAATTTGCAGACAAATCCGAAATCAAAAACGGAGTACTTTATGTAAGCAAAGCTGAACTTGAAGAAGTATCAGAGGTAGCTAACGATGATTATTTAAAATCAATTGAATTCTTCATCGCGCGCCCTGGTGATAGTACGAGAATAATTCCGGTAAAAGATGTTCTTGAGCCTAGAGTTAAGGTTGAAGGTGGAGAAATGTTCCCTGGAATCTTAAACAAAGTCGACACAGTAGGAACTGGTAAGACTATCGCTCTTAAGGATATGGCAGTAATTACAACCGGATCAATAGTTGGATTCCAAGAAGGAATCATAGACATGACAGGAGAAGGAGCTAAATACACTCCATTCTCAAAACTAACAAACTTAGTTGTTAAGGTAGAACCTAAAGAAGGAATATCTAAAGCTAACCACGAACATTCAGTAAGAATGGTAGGACTTAAAATTACTGATTTCATCGGTCGTTTAGCTAAAGATCTTACTCCAGAAAACACAACTGTTTACGAAACAAAACCAATACTTGAACAAGTAGAAGAATACAAAGATCTTAAGAAAGTTATCTACGTATGTATGCTTCAAACTCAAGGATTACTACATGACACATATGTATACGGCGTTGACGCAAAGAAAATTATCCCAACATTCCTATATCCAACAGAATTTATGGATGGAGCTGTTGTAAGTGGTAACTGTGTATCAGCATGCGACAAAAACCCAACATATGTTCACTTAAACAACGACGTTATCAAGAATCTTTACAAAGAACATGGAAAGACTATAAACTTCCTTGGAGTTGTAATCACAAACGAAAACGTATATCTAATGGATAAACAAAGATCATCAGATATGACTGCTAAACTTTGTGAGTTCTTAGGAGCAGATGCAGTTATCGTATCTCAAGAAGGATTCGGTAACCCAGACACTGACCTTATCATGAACTGTACTAAGATTGAAAAGAAAGGCATAGACACAGTAATTATCACTGACGAATATGCTGGCCGTGATGGTAAATCACAATCTCTAGCAGACGCTGATCCACTAGCTAATGCTGTAGTAACTGGTGGTAACGCAAACGAAGTAGTAAGACTTCCAAAACTAGACAACGTAATCGGAGACGAAAAAGCTGTACTTGTTATAGCAGGTGGATCTGATGAAGCAATTCTAGAAGACGGAACTCTTGAAGTAGAAATCCAAGTTATAACTGGAGCTACAAACGAAACAGGATTTAACTATCTATCAGCAAAAACTTTCTAAGGTTTCTATTTTTAGAAACTTTAGATTGTTCGATGTAACAACGATTAAAATTAAAATTTAAATTAAGAAAGGAAAATCACATGACTAATTATTTAGAAAACAAAAAGATAATAATCATCGGTGACCGTGACGGTGTACCTGGTGAAGCTATCAAAGCATGTGTTGAAACTGTAGATAATACTGATGTAATTTTCTCAGCAACTGAATGCTTTGTCTGAACTGCCGCAGGCGCTATGGACCTAGAAAACCAACAAAGAGTTAAAAACTTCGCAGAAGAATACGGACCAGAAAACTTAGTTGTTATTCTAGGAGGAGCAGAAGCCGAAGCTGCAGGTCTTGCAGCAGAAACTGTAATGGCAGGGGACCCAACATTTGCAGGTCCATTAGCAGGAGTTGAACTAGGATTACTAGCATTCCACGTAGTTGAAGATGAAGTAAAAGAACTATTTGATCAAGACGTATATGATGAACAAGTAGGCATGATGGAAATGGTACTTGACGTTGATGAAATAGTTGAAGAAATGCAAGAAATCAGAAACGAAAACTGTAAATATCTATAATTAATATCTAACGAGGAGAATATAATGGATAAAATAAAAGTAGTTCATTATGTCAATCAGTTCTTTGCAGGAATAGGTGGAGAAGAAAAAGCTGATACAAAACCATTTGTAGCAGAACAACTACCACCAATTTCAGCTCAACTTCAAAAAAACCTTGGAGATGACTTCGAGATTGTAGCTACAATCGTATGCGGAGACTCTTACTTCAACGAAAACCTTGAAGAAGCTAAGGCTGAATTGATCGACATGATTGGAAAATTTAACCCTGACTATTTCATAGCAGGCCCAGCATTTAACGCTGGTAGATACGGTATGGCATCTGGAACTATCGCTAAAGAAGTTCAAGATAAACTTGGCATTAAGTCAATCACAGCAATGTATGACGAAAACCCAGGTAGAGATATGTTTGCTAAAGACGTTTACGTTATTAAAACAGCAGACTCAGCTGCCGGAATGAGAAAAGCAATTAAAGCTGTTGCTGAATTCTCTCAAAAATACGCTAAAGGTGAAGATGTAGGAACACCAGAAGAAGGCGGATACTTCCCACAAGGAAGACGTATCAACTACTTCTCTGACAAAACTGGATCAGCTCGTGCTGTTGAAATGCTACTAAAGAAAATAAGTGGCGAAGAATACGAAACTGAATATCCAATGCCAGCATTTGACAGAGTTGAACCTGCAAAAGCTATTAAAGATATAACCAAAGCTAGAATCGCTATCGTTACTTCAGGTGGTATCGTTCCAAAAGGAAACCCAGACCACATTGAATCATCATCAGCATCTAAATTTGGTAGATATGATTTCTCTAACATAACTGACTTAACTCCTGAAAACTCAGAAACAGCTCACGGTGGATATGACCCAGTGTATGCTAACGAAAACGCAGACAGAGTTATCCCAGTTGATGTTCTAAGAAACTTTGAAAAAGAAGGAAAGATTGGATCTCTTCATCACTACTGGTATTCAACAGTAGGTAACGGAACTGCAGTAGCAAGTGCTAAGAAGTTCTCAGAAAAGATCGCTGAATACCTAAAAGAAGACAAAGTTGACGCAGTTATACTAACAAGTACCTGAGGTACCTGTACACGTTGCGGCGCAACTATGGTAAAAGGTATTGAATCTACAGGAATCCCTGTAGTACACATTTGTACAATTACACCTATTTCTCTAACAGTTGGAGCAAATAGAATTGTACCTGCAGTAGCTATTCCTCACCCACTAGGAGACCCTAACATGACTCACGAAGAGGAATACAAACTAAGAGAAAGACTAGTTGAAAGAGCACTTAAAGCTCTTGAAACAGAAGTAGACGATCAAACTATATTTGATAACTAGGAGGCTAAATGTATTCTGTAATTAAAGGTGCAGGATATGTATTGGTAAATACACCCCAGCTAGTAGAAACTGCTGGGGCTACATTTACCACTGAAAAAATACTTAATCCTGACTCAGATTTATTAAAAAATGTACAAGATCACTTAAGAAGCTTTGATGAAGTTGTAAATTATTTACCAAATCAAATCTATATTGGAAACGCTACCCCAGATGCACTAGCAGACAAAAAACTTCCATATACAGAAATTGAAAATAAAGGAACTAGAGAAGGTAAATTTGGTATCTTAGTTCCAGAAGAAGAGTTCATAGGACTTCTTAAGTATGCGGATGAATTTGATTTAGTATTCTTATCAGAAGATTATGTAAATGAATTTAAATCTGTATTAGAAGAAAGATATCCAGAATTTGAAAAGATGTTCCCTAAACTAAAAGGACAAGATATTTCAAAAGCTGAAGAATTAATCGCTAAAGATAAAGCAGTTGCACTATATCATGATGGAAAACTTTATGGATATGTAAGAGCAGCTCACGATACAGATGTCAACCTTTCAGCACACACCATGCTTGAAAATCTTGTATCTAAAGCATCAGGAGCACTAGCTGCAATCGAAACTCTAAGAGTATCAGGCATCGATAGAAAAGACATTAACTATGTAATCGAATGTTCAGAAGAAGCAGCAGGAGATATCAACCAAAGAGGTGGAGGAAACATAGCTAAGTCTATCGCAGAAATGTGTGGACTTGAAAACGCAAATGGTTCTGACATAAGAGGTTTCTGTGCAGCACCAGTACATGCACTAGTTACAGCAGCTTCACATGTAAGAGGCGGCACTTTTGAAAACGTACTAGTAGTAGCAGGTGGTTCAACAGCTAAACTTGGTATGAACGCAAGAGATCATATCAACAAAGGTCTTCCAATTCTAGAAGACTGTGTAGCAGGATTCGGAGTTATAGTTTCTCAAAACGACGGAGTTTCTCCAATTATTAGAAACGACATCGTAGGAACTCACAAAGTATCTACTGGATCATCACCACAAGCTGTAATTTCATCACTAGTATACGATCCACTTCACGAACACGGACTTAAATTTACAGACGTAGACAAATATTCACCAGAAATGCAAAACCCAGATATCACTAAGCCAGCAGGAGCAGGAAACGTTCCAGAAGCTAACTACAAGATGATAGCTGCACTTGCAGTAACAAAAGGTGAATTAG
>NZ_AWXD01000007.1:0-266376 GCF_000478945.1 Peptoniphilus sp. BV3AC2
AGATTTTGTAAAGCAAATTTAAATTTTATTTTTTTCGGTGATATTTATAGACTTTCTATATATTTATACAGTTCTTCTGAAGGCTTAATTGCATATGCTTCTTTTAATAGTTCTCTAGCTTCTTCAAGTTTATTTAAATTGACATAGATTACTCCCAAATTATATTTTAGATTGTAACTTGTGTTATTATTTTCTATACCTTCTTCTAACATATAGGAAGCTTCTTTATATTTATTTAAATTTACTAGGCATATTGCAAGACTGTTGTAATAGTCTTCTCTATTCTTATTTAGGCTAATGGCTTTTTTATATTCTTCTATTGCAAGCTCTATTCTTCCTGTGGATTGATATACAAATCCTCTTAAGAAATTCAGATAACTCTGATCTACATAGTAAATACTCACATTTTTTAGGGCTTCTTCTGCTTTGTCAAAGTCTGAATAGTTTATATATGTTTCTGCAATTTCAACATTTGAATAGTCACTTATATCTTCTATTTCTCTTCTCAAAGTATTTTTAAGCTCTTCATCTTCTACTAAATCTCCACTTTCTAAAGACTTTTCAAAGTACATTTTGCTCTTTAGATAATTTCCGATTGCCTTGTTGATAACCCCAAGCCTGTAGTTTGAATATGGAATAATCTTCTTGTCTTCTATTTTTTCATAATTTACCAAAAGATTTTTTATTATTTCAGATTGGTCTTCTTCTTTTAAATTTTTTCTATGCTCATCTAAGTAATTTTCTAGATAGATTAGTTTGTTATATTCTATTTCATCGTCTGAAATTCCAAGTCCAACAAATGAGTTCAAATAGATGTATTTGTCCAGACTATCCTCTACTTTTAATGTGTTTGTAATTACAAATGATTTTATATCTTTAATTATGGCTTCAAGGATTTCTTTGTAATTATCCTTGTATTTAAATTCTGTATCGCATCCTAAGACATAGATAATTCCTTTGGATATTAAATCAGCTCTCACTCCGATATCATTTTTTTCTATGGCAAGCTTCTTAATATCATCGACCATTATAGGAAGTGGAACTTCTTTTAAAAATTTAAAGCCTTCTACAGTTGTGTCTTCCTTTAATTCGACAAAGCCTATATTGTTTAATCTCTTTTTTATTTCTTTTTCTATCATATTATTCCCTGAAACTTTCTTTTTCTTATCGATGACCCACGGAGCATCTTGTACATATGATATCTAAATATTGCAAAGGCTGAAAGTATTACTTCAAATATAAGTATCCTTCCAATTCTTGCTGGATCTAAACCCATGCTTAGAAAACTATTTATTGAATTTCCTATGTTTTGTAAAAGCAAATTGTCTGAAAAATAAAAGTTATTTGTTCCGACCAATATTTTTTCTAAACCAAAAATAACTATCGCCGTAGGTACTATCCAATGTATGAAGTTTTCTTTCATAAATACTAATGCTTCTTGAAATGCAGAGATTCCATTGTCTCCTTCTACATATATTCCCTCTGATACTGAAGAAAATACTACATTTATAATTATTCCTAATACTATATCCAACTTGCCAAGTGTATTTATTCCCATTAAAAGATAATCTAGTATTATTAATACGAAAAATACTGAATAAACTTGGTAAAAATATCTTCCAAAAGAGCCAGGCAAACTTTTTAAATTTATTCTTTTGTAGATTATTCCATCTTCTAACATCTGAAAATAAGATGATATGAGTAGTGCATATCCCACAGGTCTTACAAATCCAATTAGTAAGTTACCTCCTGCAAAACTTATCTTTAGACTAAGATAACTAAATACTTCTATTAATAGAAAGTAAATCGGCGTTAATATTATGAGAAAAGGACAATCTTTTATGGATTTTATGGTTTTGCTGATGCTAATTTTATATACGGATAATATATCTTCTAACATAAATCCTCCTTATTTATTTCTATAGAAAAAAGGAACTTTTAAGTCCCTTTTTATTTTTCTTATTATTTTTTACATCTTCTCAGGTGCTTCTATACCAAGTAGTCTTAGACCTTCTGATATGACATTCTTAACTGAATAGCATAGCATAAGCCTTGTATTCTTAAGTTTTTCATCTTCTACATTGATGGTTACTTGGTTGTAGTACTTGTTGAAATCTTTTGCAAGTTCTACCACGTACCTACTAATAAAGAATGGTTCATATTTTTCTTTTGCATCTTCTACAACTTCTGTAAATTTGTAGAGATTTCTCAAAATATTTATTTCCATTTCGTTATTAAGTAGTGAAGAGTCTACTTCTTTATTAATATCGAAACCACCTTTTTCAAGAAGTGAACATATTCTAGCGTGGGCATATTGAACATAAGGTCCGCTTTCCCCTTCAAATGATAAGGTCTTATCCCAATCAAATGTGTAGTCTTTTATTCTTTGATTGAATAGTTCTTGGAATTTTATAGCTCCAATTCCGACTTGTTTTGCAAGTTCTTCCTTGTTTGCTATTTTTACTCCACTGGTTTCTTCTCTTTCGTTTAAGATTTCCATTATCTTTTCGATGGCTTTGTTTAGTACGTCTATTAAATATACAACCCTTCCCTGTCTTGTGGAAAGTTTGCCATCTGCTAAGTTTATCATTCCGAATGCTACGTGGGTTACTTCGTCATACCAGTCGTATTGCATTTCTTTTAGAACCGCTTTTAATTGTTTGAAGTGTAAGTTTTGTTCTGTTGCTACTACATATATATTTTTTTCTGGATGGTATGTTTCGTGTCTGTATTCTGCTGCTGCAATATCCCTCGTTATATAAATGGTAGATCCGTCAGATTTTAGGATTAGAGCTGGTGGCAGATTATATTTTTCTAAATCTACAATTTTCGCTCCTTCAGAGTCTTTTAGTATTCCTAGTTTTTCCATTCTTTCTACTTGTTTCATCATTTTATCTGAATAGAAAGACTCTCCATTGTAGGAATCGAATTTTATTCCGAGTAAATCGTAGACGATGTTGAATTCTTTTAGTGATATTTCTCTAATCCAAGTCCATATTTTAACTGCATCTTCATCACCTTTTTCAAGGCTTGCAAAGTAATGTCTGCATTCTTCTTTTATTTCTTCGTTTTGGTCAGCTTCTGTGTTAACTCTTACATATAGTTTTAATAGTTCTGGAATCGGATTCTTTTCAATCTCTTCTATATTTCCCCAATTTTTAATTGCATAGATTAGCATTCCAAATTGAGTTCCATAATCTCCTAAGTGGTTGATTGATACGACATTGTATCCTAAGAATTTGTGAATTCTCTTTAAACTATCTCCTATGATGGTGCTTCTTATGTGTCCTATATGAAATGGCTTCGCAATATTAGGGCTTGAATATTCAACTATTACGGTCTTACCTTCTCCAAGTTTGGATTTTCCATAATTTTCTTTTTCCTTTGAAATTTCTTCAACAACGGTCTTAGCTAACGCTTCTTTATTTGTAAAGAAGTTGATATAAGCGCCCTTACTTTCTACTTTTTCAAAGTATTCTGACTTTATACTTGCTGCCATTTCTTCAGCAATCATGTTTGGATTTTTTCTAAATATTTTAGCTAGAGAAAATACCGGGAATGCATAGTCTCCCATTTCATATGATGGTGGGATTTCAATTTGCATTAGAATATCTTCTTTGGTCATGCTTTCTATTTTATCTGATAATATCTTGGCTATTTCTTCTTTGAAATCTATCATTATTTACCTCACTTAAATGTAACTACCGTTACTCCGTTTCCGCCTTCGTTGTAACTTGCGTCATCAAAAGATTTTATATATTTATTCTTTTTAAAGTCCGCTCTTAATTTTTCTCTTAGAACCATAGTTCCTTTTCCATGTATTATTCTAACAGATTTTAGCCCAGAAAGATAACTGTCATCTAAAAACTTATCTACTTCTACCTTTGCGTCATCGAAATTTCTACCTCTAACATCTATTTCTGTGGTTGCTGTTCTAGATTTATGTTTAATGATGTTCTTTGTAGATGATTTACTTGACTCTTCATCATCTATTCGGATTATGGCTTCTTTCTTAACCTTCATCTTCATCATTCCCGCTTGAACTAGCACATCTCCATTTGAATCTGGTAGTTCGAGAACTGTTCCCTTTGCATTTAGTGACGCAATCATTACAGTTTCTCCAGGTTTTATATTTTCTGCAGGATTTTTAACTGCTTCTATGAGTATTTTATCTTTTTTAGATGCTTTGTTTAGATTTTCTCTTATTAGATCTTGAGATTCTTGTAATCTTCTCGCTTGGTCTTTTGAAACTTCTGAAACTACATCCTTTATTTCTGAAAGGGCAAGTTCTGACTCTTCTTTTGCACGATTTATTATCTGTCTTGCTTCTCTTCTAGCTTTTTCAAGAATATCTTCTCGCTTTTCCTTCATGGATGAGAGCTCTTCTTCCAATCTTTTGTTCTGCTTTTCTAAATCTATTTTATATAACTCTGCTTCTGAACGATGCTTTTCAATTTCCCATCTGTCTTTTTCAATATTTTCTAGAACTTTTTCAAATTCAATGCTATCTTGGGACATTTGTTTCTTAGCATCTTCTATTATATCATCCCTAAGTCCTAACCTTTTTGAAATTAAAAATGCATTACTCTTGCCAGGTATTCCTATTATTAATCTATAGGTTGGTCTAAGTGTATCCACATCGAATTCCATGGAGGCATTTTGAACGCCTTCAGTGGTTAATGCATAGGTTTTAAGTTGATTGTAGTGAGTTGTAGAGATGCATCTTATCTTTCTTTCAAGCATAAAATCCATTATGGATCTTGCTAGAGCAGCTCCTTCTGTTGGATCTGTTCCCGCTCCAAGTTCATCGAAAAGAACTAGGCTTCTTTCATCAGCGTTTTCTAAAATATTTACAATATTTACCATGTGAGAGCTAAATGTTGAAAGGGATTGCTCAATGGATTGTTCGTCTCCAATATCAGAAAATATCTTGTCAAAGATTCCAACCTGAGATCCTTCTTCTGCAGGGATAAAAAGTCCGTACTGAGCCATCAGGTTTAGAAGTCCAACAGTTTTTAAGGTTACAGTCTTACCACCTGTGTTTGGTCCGGTTATAATAAGGGATGTGAACTCTTTACCTAAACTAATATCTATCGGCACAACTTCATTCTTTTTAAGAAGTGGATGCCTTGCCTTGTATAGTTTTAAAGATAAATCGTTATTTATTTTCGGTTTTGTAGCTTCCATCTCAAAGGCAAGCTTTGCTTTTGCAAATATAAAGTCGAGTCTAGATAAGATATCTTGATTCCCTTTTATTTGCAGCGAATAATCTGACACATATGCAGATAATTCCGCAAGTATCCTTTCGATTTCTTCTCTTTCTTCAATCTCTAGAGTCTTAAGCTCATTATTTAGATTTACAACGGCTATCGGTTCAATATATGCAGTTTGTCCCGTGGCACTCATATCGTGAACTAGACCCTTAATTTTATTTTTATTTTCTGATTTAACAGGAATTACATACCTTCCCTCACGCATGGTGACTATATTATCTTGTAAGTACTTGGAGCCGGAGTTCACTATTGAGTCGAGTTTCTCTCTAATCTGTTTGTTCTTAACAAAGATATTTCTTCTAATCTGTCTAAGTTTTGGACTTGCAGAATCAGAGATTTCCTCTTCGGATATTATACATTCACTTATTCTGTCTTCGATCTGTTTAGATGTAAATAATAGAGATGCCATGTCCTCTATTATTTCATGGCTTTTGCCCTCATCGTCTTCTTCCTCGATATATTTTTTAAGAAGTCTTGAAACCCTTAAAAAATCTGCAACATTTAATAGACTTCTCGCTCCTAGAGTTCCTCCAAGATCTAGCCTTGCTGTCGCTTCCTTTATATCGTGTATGCCAAAAAGAGGAGGAGCGCCTTTTTTATCAATTATATCTACTGCTTCATCCGTCTCTTTAAGCCTATTATTTATCTCCGTTTCTGAAATAGATATATCTGTTGAGTCTGCTACTTCTCTTCCAAGATCAGATTCACATTTTGTTTTCAGGTTTTCTAAAATTTTATCAAATTCAAGGGTTTTTATTGCTCTTAGCTCTTTCATAATATTCCTCTATTGTAATGTCCTCTCGTTGCAACTATCTCTCTATTTTTGAAAAAATCTTTTAAGTCGTTAAAATCATTTTCTCTAAAGGCGTTAAGTACCATTTCCATAGTTTCTCTATCCTCTGTTGTCTGTACTATCCTTCTTCTATCTATAAAATTTACTAAATTTTTATTGTCATATAAAAGTGGGTGAGAATTATAGATTATTGTCCTTCTATTTTCTCTTCTAAATCCAAAATCTTCTCCCATCGAATCTCGCAGGTAATGAAGTCCATTTCTTCTGCACTTTTCACAGTTTAAATTATCTTTACAATTTAATTCAATGGAAATCGGACAGTGTTCCATCACCATTACATTTAAATATCCGTAAACTATGGACTCTAAATTTCCACTTAGTTTCTTCCTAATTTCTTTTATCTGACTTAAATTTAGTTCGTTCGAAAGACTAATGCAGTCCGCCTGTTTTAAAAAGAATTCTCCCGAAAGAGAGTTGAAAATATTAAAAGAACTATCCAAAGTCAGTGGAATCTCTAAGTCTTTAAAAATTTCAAGTTGACCTAAATTGTTAAGTAGTAGTCCTTCCGGTCTATATTTTTCAATATTTTCTTTTGCTTTTTCTAATTCATCGTCAGTTAAAATTTGCGGCAATTTAATATATTTCTTTGTGTTTTTAAAAGAATATAAAGATAACTTTTCTATATCTTTAAGTGGAAGATATACAATTTCTACTCCGTCTAAATTTAGTCCATCCAAAACTTCTAAATCATTTATTTCTAGAGTCAGTCCAGTATCTGAAGTCTTTCTCTTTTCATATTTAAATTCGTAAGGAGTTTTTTCACTGTTCTTATATAAAAATAATTCTTCAAGATTCTTTATAGCGCCTCTTCTCGCTTCGTTTAAACCACTTACAGGAACAAAAGATTCTCCATCAGTGATAATTTCTATATCTTTTTCATTTCTCAAGAAAAAGTCGGTATCATTTATTTTTTCAAATGATTTTCTTATGTTTTCAATTGATATAGGCATGTTCTTAGCTTTTTCAACTAAGTTTTCAGAAGTATATCCCGCTGTTTTTCCAAGAGATTTCGCTATAACTTTTATCGGATTTCCAACATTTATGTCAATTTTAAATTCAATTGGCAGCTTGTAAATATTTTCAATCTCTTTATCTATATTTTCTTCAAGCTCTCTTGAGTAGGTCCTTCTGATGTCAGAGTTTTCTTCTACTTCAAAAGGAAGTTTGATTTTATTTTTGCCTATCTTTAAATCTTCATTAATGGTAAATCCTTTGAACTTACCATTTTTTAGATTAAATTCAATTCCATCTCCAGATTTTAGTTCTCTATCCAAGATCATGGTTCCGTTTTTAAATCGTCCTACCACCACACCTCTGTTGTCCGGTCTATCGTAGGACATAAGGCTTCTTCCAAAATCTTTAAATCCAAGTCCTTTTGTAAATTTCCTATTAAATAACTGTTCTACATTTTCTATATCCGATTTTTTAAGAGCATTATCTAGTTTTTTCCTATAAGCATGGACCACTTCATAGGCATACTCAGGCCTTTTCATACGACCTTCGATTTTAAATGAATTAACACCAGCCTTTATAAGTTCATCGATGGTATCAAAACTCATAAGATCCCTTGGTGAAAGAAAATATTTTTTATCAGAAAATACAGTCTTATCAGGATTTAAAATTTCATAAGGCTTTCTACAAGCTTGGGCGCAGGCACCTCTGTTTCCTGATCTTCCTCCGATGAGTGAGCTCATGGTGCATTGTCCAGAATAGGAGATGCAAAGTGCTCCATGGATGAAGTGTTCTATATCGACTCCAAGTTTAGAAACCTTTTTAATGGTGTCCGTGCCAACTTCACGAGCCATGACCACTCTTTCAAATCCAAGTTCTTTTACATACTTAGCTCCGTAGTAATTGTTTATAGTCATCTGCGTAGATGCGTGGACTTCTAAATCCTCATACATTTTTGACAATATAAACCCTAAAGCAGGGTCTTGAACTATTACTCCATGGCACCCTGCTTTATTTAAAAAATCTATATATTCAAAAAATTCATCTAATTCGCCATCAGAAATTAAAATATTGGTGGTTACAAATATCTTAACTCCTCTCATCCTGGCAAGTTTTACAGCTTCTACTATATCTTCATCAGAAAAATTAACCGCAGAAGCCCTAGCAGAAAATCTTCTACCTCCAAGATAGATTGCATCACAGCCTGCATTTATGGATGCGATAAGTGAATCCATCTTACCTGCAGGCGCCAGTAACTCAATCTTCATTGGTTAAGTTCTCAATTCTTCTTGAAAGTTCGATTATTTGTTTTTGGTTTTCGTAAATGGTATCGTGTAGCTTCTTCTTGCTCTTTTCTTGGTTTTCTAAATCTTCTTTTAAAAGTTTAATGTCTAATTTCTTTTGGTTTATATCAGAAATCAAGTTTTTATTTTCTTCTTTAAGAGCATTTATTTCGTCTGCTAATTCTCTATTCTTCTTAAACTCAGCTCTATACTTTTCAGTAGCTTCATTGTTTGATTTCTTAGATTCTTCAAGCTCTTCAATGACGCCCATAAGTTTCTTTTCATCTTTTGAGATATTTTGAACTTCATTTAAAATCTTTTTATTCTTTTCAGCTCTGTCTAAAACATTTAACGAAGCTAGAAGAACTGCTTGCATCTGATTTAATCTGTAGTTGTTTCTCTTTACCTCTTTTATATTTTTATCTAATTCGCCAGCTAAAGATCTGATATATTTTTCATCCTCGTTCCCAACGACGTAGAAATTCATATCATCAATAACTACTTTTATTTTTTTCATTTTCCGCTCCTAAGTTTACCATCAAATTGTTTTTCAATTTCTTCCACAACTTTTTCAGAGACTTTTTCTACTTCTTGGTCTGTTAATGTTCTGTCTTCTGCTCTAAAAGTTAAGCTAAATGCAATTGACTTCTTGTCATCATCTATTCCTTCGCCAGTGTAAACATCGAATACTTTGAAATCTTCTAGAAGTTCGCTTCCGTTTTCTCTAGCTACTTCTTCGAGTTGTCCTGCATCTATGTCTCTATCGATTACAAATGCGAAGTCTCTCTTCATTGCAGGGAATTTTGGAAGTGGTTTGTATACTCTATTGTCAGAAGCAAGTTCTACAATTTTGTCGAAGTTAAGTTCTCCAACTAGACATCTATTCTTGATGCCAAAGTTTTTAAGAACTATTGGGTTTACTTCACCAAATGATCCCAAGTAGATTTCACCAGCGTATAAATCACACGCTCTACCTGGATGTAGGTATGGCACTTCTGTTCTTATAAATTTAAGATCTTCAATTGATAGACTCCAAAGAATGTTTACTATCATATCTTTTAAATCGTAGAAATCACCATGGTTATAGCTTCCAATGCAGAGTTTCAAAACTTCTTTTGGTAAGCTTCCTTCTTGTTTAATAAATGTGTTTCCAAATTCAAAACCGCTGCATACTTCGTTTGATCTTGAATAGTTTTTGTAGAGAATTTCAAGCATATTGGAGATTAATGTGGTTCTCATAACCGAGTATTCTTCTCCAAGTGGATTTAAAATCTTGATAAAGTCTAGTAGGTCTGATCCTTCTTCCAAGTTTAACTTGTCAAATACAGATGGACTTATAAAACTGTATGACATAAATTCGCTATATCCATATGCTTTTAAAATTTCTTTTACTTTGATTTCAAGATTTCTAAATCTAGGTCTGTCACCTTTTGTAAGTCCGCCGAAAAGTGGTTTTGGTTCTATATTTTCAAATCCATAAAGCCTTGCAACTTCTTCAAATAAGTCAGCTTCGATTTCAAGGTCTCCTCTATATGGAGGTACTTTGGCAACTAGACCACCTTCTACAGTCTTAGTTTCAATCATAAGTCTATTTAAAATATTTTCAATCTCTTCTATTGTGAATTCATGACCGATTAGAGAGTTTGCCTTTTCAAGTCTAAGTTTAATTTCTTTTTCCTTCGGTTCTTCTTTAAGGGTATCGTAGTTTCCTCCGACGATATTTGCAGCGCCGATTTCTTCTGCAAGGGCAGCCACTCTATTCACTGCGATCTTAGGAAGTGTTATGTCTACACCTTTTTCAAATCTTGCAGATGCTTCTGTTCTAAGTCCAAGTCTCTTTGAGGTAAGTCTTATGGATCTCTTTTCGAAACTTGCGCCTTCAAGTAGAACCCTCTTAGTATCCTTAGTAACTTCGGAGTCGAATCCTCCCATTACTCCAGCTACTCCTAGAACTCTAGATCTATCTGTAATTACAATATCTTCAGCAGTTAGAGATCTTTCTTCTTCGTCAAGAGTCTTTATAATTTCGCCGTCTTTTGCATCTCTAACGATGATATTTCCATCTAGTTTGTCTAAATCATATGCGTGAAGCGGTTGACCGTATTCAAGCATTACAAAATTTGTAAGGTCTACAATATTGTTTACAGGTCTAACTCCTGCAAGCATCAAGTAGTTCTTTATCCATTGTGGTGAATCTTCGATTTTTACATCCGTTAAAACCTTGGTGTAGAATCTACTACATTTTTTAGTTTCAACTACGGTTTCGCCGATAAAATCTGTTATATTTTCAGTTTCATTTTTAAATTCAATCTTTGGTTCAATAAGTGGTAGATCAAATGTAGCAGCAGTCTCTCTGCTCATTCCAATAATTGAAAGACAGTCTGGTCTATTTGGAGTTATTTCAATATCTAAGACTTCATCATTTAAATCTAGGATATCTTTTACATCTGCGCCGATCTTAGTATCAGAAGAGAAGATATAGATTCCGTCCCTAGCTTCTTTTGGAATAACTGATTGAGCATATCCTAGTTCTTCAAGAGAACAAAGCATACCGTTTGATTCTACTCCTCTAAGCTCTCCCTTCTTAATATGAACGTCATTTGCAAGAGTTGAGCCATCGAGAGCAACTGGCACTACTGCACCTTCAAATACGTTTGGAGCTCCAGTTACTATTTGTAGAGTTTCGTTTCCTACATCAATTTTACAAACTACAAGTTTATCCGCATCTGGATGTTTTGTAATTTCAACTATCTTTCCCACTACCACCTTTTCTATATCTTCTGCGAAGTTATTTATAGATTCAACGTGGGATCCTGTAGATGAAAGTTTGTTTGCTATTTCTATCGGTTTTTTATTTATATTTACATAATTTTTTAGCCATTTAATTGGTAGTAACATAGTTCCTCCTAAAATTGTTTTAAAAATTTGATGTCGTTGTCAAACATCAGTCTAATATCTTTTATTCCGTACTTAACCATGGCAATTCTGTCGATACCCATACCAAAGGCAAATCCTTGGTACTCTTCTGGATCGATTCCACAGTTTCTAAGCACGTTTGGATGAACCATACCACAACCTAGAAGTTCCATACTCCATCCAGTTCCGCCACATACTTCGCAGCCGTCGCCATGACAGTTTGTACAAGTTACATCCACTTCAAGGCTAGGTTCTGTAAATGGAAAATAGTGTGGTCTAAATCTAGTCTTAATATCATCTCCAAATAATTCCTTTACGAATAGGTTAAGGGTGTGAGTTAAGTTTGCTATGGAGATATTCTTGTCAACGATAAGCCCTTCCATTTGATGGAACATCGGACTATGGGTTGCATCTACTTCATCTGGTCTAAAAACTCTACCGGTACAAACCATTCTTATCGGTGCTCCATGTTCTTTCATAGCACGAATTTGTACAGGAGATGTTTGAGTTCTAAGTAATTTTTCTGCATCTAGATAGAATGTATCTGACATATCTCTAGATGGATGGTCTGCTGGAGAATTCAAAAGGTCGAAGTTATTTTCTACTGTTTCTACTTCAGGACCGTCATAAACTGTAAAGCCCATTCTAATAAATAGTGATTCTAGTTCTTCAAGAGTTTGAATAAGTGGATGAGAATGACCTACATCTCTAGTTTCTTTTTTTAGAGTTATGTCGATTCTCTCTTCTACTAATCTTTTTTGTAATTCAAAGTTTTCTAAATCAGTCTTCTTCTTTTCTAATTCACTTTCTATAGCTTCTCTAACTTCGTTGGCTATAGCACCCATAACAGGTCTTTCTTCTTTGGAAAGCTTGCCCATTTCTCTTAAAACTAGGGTTAGTTCTCCTTTTTTTCCTAAGTATGTTACTCTAATTTTATCCAACTCTTTTAGATCATTCGATAAATTAATTTCTTCTAATGCTTGTTTTTTTATATTTAAAAGCTTATCTTTCATGACTTCCTCCAATTTTTCTGTTAAAATTAATTATAGCAAATTACCAATTTCTTTTCAATTAGGAGGGATTTATGAAAGGATATTTAGCAAGCCATTTTTTCAATGAAGGTATGTTTCTATGGACAGAAAATCTCGCAAAGATTATTAGAGATGAAACTGGACTAGATTTATATGTTCCACAAGAAAATGGAGAGATAAATGATAAGAAAAATAATGACGATATAATAACAGACATTAAAATTTCTCAAGCCGACACTGCCAAACTTAAAGAATCAAATATTCTTATAGCTTGTCTCGATGGCCTTACCATTGACGATGGAGTTGCTGCAGAGATTATGGCACATGGAGTTATGAGAGAATTTGAAATGGAACAAGGAATAGATTTTCCAAGACTAATAATAGGAATCATAACGGACATGAGATATCTTGGTACCGGTGAAAATAAATTATACAGAAATCTTATGGTTGTTGGAAAAGTTAAAGAACACGGTCATCTACTGGTAGGTTATCCAAAGGATCCAACATATTTAAAAGAGCTTGTAAAAATAATAAATGATTTTATAAAAGAAAATAATTGATGAGAAGCCTCATATGAGGCTTAATTTTTTTGAATTTTTAGCATAAAAAAAGACCCGATTAACGGGTCATGGAGGCGACAACCAGATTTGAACTGGTGATAAAGGTGTTGCAGACCTGTGCCTTACCACTTGGCTATGTCGCCATAACATAAGTTATTTTAACATAGATTTTAAAATCTGACAAGCCTCTCATTTAATTATTTATCTTAAATTACAAAATCTCCATCTTTAAAGATTTGCATTTCTGTTCCGTCTTCTTTTATTCCAACGATGCTTGTAGTAGCGTCTCCCACCATAAAGTCAACGTGGATAAGTGAATCATTTACTCCAGCTTCAAGAAGTTCTTCTTCGCTCATATCTTCATTTCCTTCTAGGCAAGTTGGATAAGCTGCCCCTAGTGCAAAGTGGCAGGAAGCATTTTCATCAAATAGAGTTTCATAGAACAAAATATTGGTCATGGAAATTGGTGAATGGTATGGAACTAGTGCAACTTCACCAAGTCTTCTTGCTCCTTCGTCCATATCAAGCATATCTTTTAAGATTTCATAACCTTCTTCAGCTCCGAAGTCTACAACTTTTCCTTCTTCAAATTTAAACCAGAAATTGTCGATTATATTTCCATTATAGCTAAGAGGTTTTGTAGCATAGACTATTCCGTCCACACCCATTCTGTGAGGAAGTGAAAATACTTCTTCTGTTGGAATATTTGCAACGAAATTTTCTCCGTCCTTGTTAATTTCATCTCCGCCAGTGAAGATATATCCATTTGGAAGTTTAACGTGAAGATCAGTTCCCTTTTCTGAAGTGTAGTGAAGCTCTTTTAATTTGGCTTCATTTAAAATTTTTGAATGTTTCTTCATGGTGGCTATATGTTCATCCCAGTTTGCAATAGGATCTCCACTTGAGATTCTAGAAACTTCAAATATCTTTTCCCAAAGTTTATCTACTGCATCTTCATCATCTGGAAATACCATATCAGCCCATTTAGGAACAGATGCACCGATTACACACCAAGAATTATTATTCGCCATTATAAGATCAGAAGTTTCTTTAAATGCTTTTGATCTTGCAATCATGCTTGCATTTAATTTTTCTGGGTCAACTCCCTTTAATGAGTTTGGATCGTTTGATATTACTGATAGGAATTTATATTTATTGCCAACCATGTACTTTTGTTTGTCGATTAAGTATTGTGGAATTTCCTTTAGACATTCGATAGGAGTTCTTTCATAACCAATTCTTCCTATTTCGTCATCGTTCCATTCAACATTTACTTTATGTGCTCCAAAATCATATGCTGCTTCAACTAGCATCTTAGCAAATTCTCTAGCAGCTATGGAAATTTTGATTACAACACTGTCTCCTTCAACAACGTTTAAACCTTTTTTCATAACTACTTCTGCGTATTTTTTTAAATTTTCCGTGTTTTTCATATTTCACCTCATAAATATTATAACATCTTGTAAAATATATTTCACTGTCTTACAATGTAGCTAGGAGGTAGATTATGACACCACATATTAGAGCAAAAGAAAATGAATTTGCAAAGACGGTCCTCATGCCTGGCGACCCTCTTCGTGCAAAATATATCGCAGAAAACTTTTTAGATAATGTTGTCCTTGTAAATGATGTTAGAAATATGCTTGGCTACACTGGAGAATATAAAGGCAAAAAGATTTCTGTAATGGGTTCTGGAATGGGAATGCCATCCATTGGTATCTATTCTTATGAGCTTATAAAATTCTACGGAGTTAAAAATATTGTAAGGGTTGGATCCTGCGGAGCAATAAATGAAGATTTAAATCTCTATGATATCATCCTTGCAAATGGAGCTTCCACCAATTCTAATTTTCAATCAACTTATAAACTAAATGGAATTCATAGCGCAACCGCATCCTTTGAACTTCTTCTTTCCGCATATAAATCCTGCGAAAAGTTAGGAGTTAAACCTCATGTAGGAAATGTACTATCTTCAGATATTTTCTACCATGATGATCCAAACGATTGGAAGAATTGGCAAAAGATGGGAGTTCTTGCAATAGAAATGGAAGCTCATGCACTTTATTTAAATTGCAACCGTCTTGGCGCAAATGGACTTACCATTCTAACAGTTTCAGATAGCTTAGTTACTGGCGAAGAAACTACCGCTACCGAGAGAGAAAGATCCTTCAACCAAATGATTGAAGTTGCACTTAATATGGATGAAGCTTACTAAGTTTGAAATTATAATTATTATTCTTATCCTTGGGCTAGGAGCACTATTCCTAACCAAGGATAATCTTTCATTGGATAATGTTCCTAAGATAGAAAGTTTAAGAAAGAATAAGGATTATAAAGATAAAAATGATAAAAATGAAAATGAAAACGAAAGTGACTTTGATGAAGGCGAAATCGAAGTCCATATAGATGGCAGAGTAAAAAATCCTGGCGTCTATAAAATAAAAAAAGGAACTAGACTAAAGGATTTGATTGATGAAGCTGGCGGTCTCTTGGACGATGCGAAGACTTCAAACCTAAATCTTGCTAGAAAGTTAAAAGACGAAGAGAAGATTACGATTAAATCCTATCTCGATAAGGATGAGGAAGATTCTAAAATAAATATCAACACCGCTTCAAAAGATATGCTCACCTCCATCCCGGGAGTTGGAAGTAAAATGGCGGACAAAATAATTAAATATAGACAGGAACACCCATTTAATACAATTGAAGATCTCTTAAATATAACAGGCATCGGCAAGAAAAAATTTGAAGAAATTAAACTTTATATAACTACAGATTAAGTCTTGATATTTATTCCAATATTTGTTAATATATAATTTGTCAGTTATAGGGGTATAGTTCAGTGGTAGAACACTGGTCTCCAAAACCAGGTGCCGTGGGTTCAAATCCTGCTACCCCTGCCAAGCCACCATTGGGTGGCTTTTTTTTTATGTCCATTTTTTATCTAGCTAATTTTTCAGTTTTACATATATAAAACTTACAAATAATTTTTTTCAACTTTTATTTTTGTTAGAAAAATATTTAGATTTTTAATTAATCTTTATCTGCAATAAAAAAAGGAATGAGCATTAACCCATTCCTTTAGATTTTAATTAGCTGCCTTTTGAATATCCTTGTAAGCCCAGTGATTTTCTGGTAAGTCACCGAAAACTTTTCTAGATTCTTTTGTAGGAATATCAAAAGCGCGGTTTATCATTGCTATAATTTCAGCACGAGTTACTATTTTATCTCCGCCGAAAGTTCCGTCACTATAACCAACTACAATGCCCGCTTCCTTAGCTGCACCTGCATAACCTGCGTACCATTCATTTGCTTTCACATCTTTAAAATTTCCTACCTTTGGTGTAAGTCCTTTTAATTTTGCAATCATGGTAACTGCTTGTGCTCTAGTTACACCTTCATTTGGACGATAGTTATCGTCTCCATAACCTGTAATTATTCCTGCGTTAACTAGAGTTTTGAAACTATCGAAATACCAATCGCTAGTTTTTATGTCGTTAAATCTATTTACTAAACTGTCATTAACTTTTACAAATTTAGCTAGCATAGTTGCTATTTCAGCACGAACAACTTTTTGATCTGGTCTGAAACTACCATCTGGATAACCTTTAACAAAAGCTTCCTTCGGAACATTTACTGTGAACTTTTGCACAGAGTTTACTTTTTCTTCTTTCTTTTCTATTGGTTTAGTTGAAGTATTATTACTTCTACCAATATTTGTATATGTGTTCCATATATAGGAAGGTCTATTTGGTTCAGATTTTGGAGCTGGACTTGGTGTTGGTACTGGACTTGGTTTTGGTGCTGGACTTGGCTCTGGTTTAGCAACCTCTTCCTTAAGTCCATTAACTGCATTTTCTAGTGCTTTTTGCGCATTTTTAATGGCATCTTTGTCGTTTCCATTCAAGACTTCTTTAGCTGATTTTATTTTTTCTTCTACAGCTTTTTTGCTGTCAGCAGTGTATTCTTTGCCGTCAGTTAGTCTTGCTTCTGCTGATTTAACTGCTTTTTGAAGAGCTTCTTTTGCTTCTTTAAGTTCAGTGTCTTCTTGTGGTACAACTTTCTTTTCTTCAAGTTTATTTACTGCTTCTTCTAGTTCTTTTTGTGCATTTTTAATGGCAGTTTTGTCCTTTCCGTCCAAGACTTCTTTAGCTGATCTTATTTTTTCTTCTACGGCTTTTTTGCTGTCAGCAGTGTATTCTTTGCCGTCAGTTAGTCTTGCTTCTGCAGCTTTAATGGCTTTCGTTAAAGCATCTTTTGCTGCTTTTAGTTCTTTTGCTAGTTTTTCTTTTTCGTCTTTTGCTGCTTTATTGTCTGTATCTTTTGCTTTTGCAGCTGCTACAGCACTTTCTACTCCAGCTTTGTCTGTTGCATTATCTACTCGTTTTATAAATGGTGCTTTTTCTTCGTTGCTTAGGTTTTCTAAGTTGCCGATGGTTTCTTTGGCTGCTTCTTTTGTTCTTTTAATTCTTTTGCTAATTTTCTTTTTCGTCTTTTGCTGCTTTATTGTCTGTATCTTTTGCTTTTGCAGCTGCTACAGCACTTTCTACTCCAGCTTTGTCTGTTGCATTATCTACTCGTTTTATAAATGGTGCTTTTTCTTCGTTGCTTAGGTTTTCTAAGTTGCCGATGGTTTCTTTGGCTGCTTCTTTTGCTTCTTTTAGTTTAGTATCTTCTTCAGACTCTCCTATTGGTTTCATTTTACTAATGTCATACCTTAAACGCATAGGATCTCTGTGGGCTCCTGGTGTAGTTCCAATTAGATATTCCACTTTAATAAAATGTTCTGGTATTATTTCATTACCCATGCTAATGGTAATAGAGGTTAAATCGCCATTATTATCATAAACTTTGTCAATAAGTGGCATTGTATCTATAAGTCCGGCTTCATCAGAACTAGCATACAAGATATCTTTTAGATGACCTTCTGTGCTGCCAAATCTTAATACCTGACAATAAAGAACTACATCATAATGTACTCTGCCATTTTTAAATGTTTTCTTAATCACTTTTGCAGGAGACTTAAATACTCCAGCTGCCATTGATTCCTGTTCTTTAGATGCATGAAGAGCTTTGAAAGAAAGTTCGAATTCTTCCGTTTTAGTAGGCGCTTCTTCTAATCGCTTTTCTAAATTTCCAACGGTTTCTTTTAGCTGTCTTCTTCCATATTGTAGTGTACCTAGACTTGAATTTTCATCATTTGCAATTTCTTGAGCTCTTTTTAAGAATTCTTGGAATGTATGCCAGCTTTCAACTGTGTAATCCTCTTCTTGTAATTTAAGAGCTTCTGCAATTTCTAATTTCAAAGCTTCACGTTCATCTTGTATTAATTTTTTCTCAGTAAATTCAAGATTTTCCATAGCTTCGTTTAATTCTTTTGCTGCTTTATTTACAGAATCTTGTGAAGGGAATGTAAGTTCCAAAATTTCACGAGCTGTATCTACTGCAAGCTCTAAACGATGATAAGTTTTTTGAGTATAATCATCCTTATTATAATTTACTTTTTCAAATTTATCTATCGCATCTTGTAAAGCCTTCTTATCTACTAAAGGTTTATTATCTTTTCTCTTCAAATCATCAATAGCAAAATTCAAATCATCTTTTCTGATATCTATTAAGTCTTGATTTATTTCATTGTCAGGCTTATTGAGTATTTCTTTGGCTTTTTTTAAGGCATCACTTACTTCTTTCCAAGTATCTTCGGTATAATCATCTGCATTTAAAGCTTCTGCACGTGATATGGCTTCTTTTAACTCAGAGAAGTCATATTTAGATTCACCTTTTTTGCGAAGTTTACTCAATCCTTCATTTAAGTTGTTACAAACCTTATCTACGTCATCTTGAGTTGCCTTTTCATTTAGTAGAGTTTGCTCTGCCATAGGCAAGTAAATATCTATATATCTCCAGTTACGTTGATCTTCTTCACTTTCTGTTTCGTATAGAGATTTGTTTTCTAAAGCTTCACGAGCCTTTGCAACTAATTCACGAAGTTTATTCTTGTCTATATAATTTGGATCTATATGATCAAGTTTAGTTAAGGTCACACTCATAGCTGTTGCATTGCGATTAGCTTTCCATTTTTTATATCTTTCTGCAAGTCCAAAATAACCGTCTTCCATATCTAGAAGTTCTATGTTTGAAGGAATAAATTTTATATTAACTTTCTTTTCATTTTGTCCAGGTTCGAAATCTATATATTGTGTAGTTCTGTCTACATCTAAACCCGTAAGTTTTAGACGAAGTCTACCGTTATATCCTTTTCTATTCAGCTTTACTGTTATATCTTTGGATAAAATCTTATCAATTTTTATTTGTTTTGTCACCATACTTGAAGCCCCAACAGTAAAATCTTCTCCATCTTCAACTAATGCATAGTAGCCATCTTCAATGCCTTTTATTTCAATGGTATAGTTTCCCTTTGGTAATTTAACTAATACCTGTCCAGGCTTCTTAGCATCTACAATAAACTCTTGACCTTCCACATCTTTGTTTTTAATTACAAGGGTAGCATTGGTACTGTAAACATTGTTTACACTTATAAAAACATCTGTGGTTTCTACAGTTTCAAATCTAACTTCTAGCTCTTTTACTGTATCTTCATTTTTTATTTCAAACTCTCTTACTCTATCTCCTATTAATTTGTAGTTACCATCTTTTAAATTAATAACCAAATTATATTTTCCTGGAGTTAAGTTGTTTGGATCTACTATGTGCCCATCTAGTGTTTGAATGGTAAAATCATATGCTTCACTTGGAACTGTATCATTACCTGCAAGAGCTTTGATTCTCACACCTCTTTCACTGCCTGTACGAACACCCTTTTCCAATGGATATTTTATATCATTACGAGCTTGGTCATTAATTTCAACCTCATAATCTTTAAGATTAATATCCTTTATATCAAAGACATACTTTCCATCAAGTATTTGTGGTTTAATGGTTTCCTTACCTTTTTTAAGTAGAACAGATAAAATGCCTGATCCATTTTCTTCAATAGATTCAATGGTGTAGGTCTTCTTATCTTCACTAAAGTAAGCTTTTGTAACCCTTGGATAAACTCTATCCATAATGATTGGAAACTCTAATAATTGGCTATCGTCACCGATTTTTTTGCCTGCAGCAGCAACTTTTACTGTCATTTTATAGTTTCCATCTGGAAGAGGTTTGCTATTTAAATCATTACCATTCCATTGCCAATGTGGTTTAGTGGTCATCATATTTTCTGCAAACATATTTCCCATTCTAGGATCCACAAAGAAGTTCTTCACTCCATGGTCTTCTGGATTGTTGCTGTAGTAAACTTTATCTCCAGCTTCATTTACAATAGTTAGTTCAACTCCACCAAAGTTTCTTAAAAAAGTTGCCATAAATATAGCCTTATCACATCTGCCGTCACCATTTGGTGAGAATGCAATTTTATTTTTATCGAAATGTGGATTTGCCTTTGTTGAATCTGCTTGTGTTCCAAGAACTATCAAATTCTTTTCGATTTCTCCACCAATATTTGTGCCATAATAATCGTCATCTTTGCCCATGTTGTAGTAGTATGATCTCTTACCTTCTTTTACTAAATCATAGAGAGATTTTTCTGCTACTTCTAGTTTGTCAAAAGATCCATAAAATCCTACAAATGGTGCTGATAAATTAACTCCACCATTTTCTTTACAGAATACGAAGCCTTCTAAGAAAAATCCATTTTTCATAGCTTCTTCTAATTTAGCTTTATCTGTGATAGGAAGTTCTATAGTTACATCCTTAGTTCCATTTGGTCCTACTACTATGTTTTGTGGCTCACTTTCAGAAATTTTTGAAGGTTTTAAAATAATCTTTCCACCTTCGACTTTATCTGTATTTAAAACACCATAACATTCATAGGTCTTGGTATCATTTCCAAGGTTTACGATTTTGAAATTTACTGTAACTTTATCTCCGCTTAATGATTTTCCTAAATTGATAGAGGTTAATCCGTTTGAACCTTCTATATAGGCAGTTGCTTTTATAGCCCTGTCCACTTTCATTAGACCAGAACCTTGTTGACGAGGAGATGCATAGGCACCTGAATCTTCATATTTATAAGGTTCTGCTGTAGACATTAAAAGTTTTTTAATTAAATTATATTTTGCTTCTCCATCGTAGCTTGGATAATCTTTTTCCACACGATTTTTTACTAAAGCAACACCAGCTGCAACATGTGGTGCCGCCATCGAAGTACCATCCATTACACCATATTGGTTGTCATTTAATGCAGATAAAATTCCTCCACCAGGAGCAGCAATATCCGGTTTTAAATTTCCATTTGGTGTTAATCCCCAAGAAGAAAACTCTGAAGGTTGTCCGCCATTTTCACTTTTACCAAAGACAAATTCGTCATTGAAACGAACTTTGCAATTTATTCTACCCTTTAAGTAAAGACCGTCTTCTCTATTTACAAATGCACATGGGATAGTTGTTCCCGGTGCTTCCACTTGAATAAGTGGCATATTAGGTTCATTGTCATAAATAATAACACCAGCATATCCTCTAGCTTTAGCATTATTTATCTTTTCTGAAAAAGATAGTGGATCTCCACTAATAGGTCCTGGTTCTCCACGTTCTATTAGGGCGTAGGTTGAATCATTTCCATCTTCAGTAAAATCTTGTTTTCTACCATAACCGCAGTCTTTTAAACTTACCCATTGATCTGTAACTTTTGCATTGGCTGTAGGCTGGAAACTTAAAATTCTATCGTCTCCATCAATTTGTATTCCCTTCTTAGCAACTTCCATATTTTGAATAGATGCTACAGAAAGAGAATTGGGACTTACAGATGGGTCTGCCAACATACCTATATCAGGGTTTTCTGCTTTAGGTTTTTCATTTAAACCTGGTGAATAGCCAAAAAATCCGTTATTTCCAGCTGCAATAGCAACTAGAATTCCCGCTTGTTTTGCATTTTCAAGTGCAGTTACTGTATTTGGAAATACATAGTCTTCTGTACCTGCCGGAGATCCTATACTTATATTCATAGAATCTACACCAAGTTTAATCGCATCATCAATTGCCTTTGTGTATATTTCTGCTGATGTTCCATTTCCGAACATACCGCCACCAAATACACGCATAAACACAATTTGTGCCTCAGGTGCAACACCTTGTATCTTTTTACTATTACCAGCTACAATCCCTGACACGTGCATACCATGACTCATTGGATCAAATTCTTTTATAGAAGTTGATTTATTCGCATAGTTATAACCAAATGGAACCTTTGAATTGAAATATTGTCCTCTTGCAATATCTAAATCATCTATTAGTTTCTTAACTTCTGATTCACTTTTAAATTTTCCGCTATTGCTATCTGTTAACTTCATGCATTCATGATATGGATCTAATCCTGAGTCAATAACAGCAATCACGCTCCCCTTTCCAGCATAATTTTTTTCCCATGCCTTGGTTGCTTCTACCATTTTATTGGAAGATGCATCCATTGTAGTGTAGGTTGAACGAGGCATGATTGGTTTTTTAGGGGCCTTGAAAATTTGAGATATTTCTACAGATTCAACATCTTCCATATTTTTAATGGTATCTATATATTGGCGTTCTACTTCCATGGCAAGTCCAACGTATGCCACGTCGTAGGTTTCTACTACTTTGTAATTAATTCCTAATTTTTTTAAGGATTCATAAAAAGTTTCACGAGCTGCACGAGCATATAAAACTTTCTCATGTATTTTTTCTTGTGTTGTTAATTCTTTTGCCTCTACTGATTTAATCCCTGTTCTTTTTTCTTGTTTTCTTTCTTTTAGAGCTACAAGAAGTGTAATTACTTCAGATGGATCTTTAACATCACTTGAAGCAGCTTTCGCCGCCCCATTTGGAGCGGCTGCAAAGCCTTGATCAATAATTCCTGAAAAAAGTAAAAGAATACTTAAAACTACAGGAAGAATCGATCTTTTAAATTTAATTTCTCTACTCATTTTATGAGCATCCTCTCTTTCTCAATCAATTAGCTGCCTTTTGAATATCCTTGTAAGCCCAGTGATTTTCTGGCAAGTCACTGAAAACTTTTCTAGATTCTTTTGAAGGAATATCAAAGGCGCGGTTTATCATTGCTATAATTTCAGCACGAGTTACTATTTTATCTCCGCCGAAAGTTCCGTCACTATAACCAACTACAATGCCCGCTTCCTTAGCTGCACCTGCATAACCTGCGTACCATTCATTTGCTTTCACATCTTTAAAATTTCCTACCTTTGGTGTAAGTCCTTTTAATTTTGCAATCATGGTAACTGCTTGTGCTCTAGTTACACCTTCATTTGGACGATAGTTATCGTCTCCATAACCTGTAATTATTCCTGCGTTAACAAGAGTTTTGAAACTATCGAAATACCAATCGCTAGTTTTTATGTCGTTAAATCTATTTACTAAACTGTCATTAACTTTTACAAATTGAGCAAGCATAGTTGCTATTTCAGCACGAACAACTTTTTGATCTGGTCTGAAACTACCATCTGGATAACCTTTAACAAAAGCTTCCTTCGGAACATTTACTGTGAACTTTTGCACAGAGTTTACTTTTTCTTCTTTCTTTTCTATTGGTTTAGTTGAAGTATTATTACTTCTACCAATATTTGTATATGTGTTCCAAATATATGAAGGTCTGCTTGGTTCAGATTTTGGTACTGGACTTGGTGTTGGTGCTGGACTTGGTGTTGGTGCAGGGCTTGGCTCTGGTTTAGCAACCTCTTCCTTAAGTCCATTAACTGCATTTTCAAGTGCTTTTTGTACATTTTTAATTGCATCTTTGTCGTTTCCATTCAAGACTTCTTTAGCTAATTGTATTTTTTCTAATACCGTTTTTTTAGTTTCAGCAGTGTATTCTTTGCCGTCATTTAGTCTTGCTTCTGCTGATTTAACTGCTTTTTGAAGACCTTCTTTTGCTTCTTTAAGTTCAGTGTCTTCTTGTGGTACAACTTTCTTTTCTTCAAGTTTATTTACTGCTTCTTCTAGTGTCTTTTTGTGCATTTTTAATTGCATCTTTGTCCTTTCCATTCAAGACTTCTTTAGCTGTATTGTATTTTTCTAATACCGTTTTTTAGTTTCTTCAGTATATTTTTTCCGTCAGTTAGTCTTGCTTCTGCTGATTTAACTGCTTTTTGAAGAGCTTCTTTTGCTTCTTTAAGTTCAGTGTCCTCTTGTGGTACAACTTTTTTTCTTCAAGTTTATTTACTGCTTCTTCTAATGCTTTTTGTGCATTTTTAATTGCATCTTTGTCCTTTCCATTCAAGACTTCTTTAGCGGATTGTATTTTTTCTAATACCGCTTTTTTAGTTTCAGCTGTATATTCTTTGCCATCTTTTAGTCTTGCTTCTGCTGCTATAACTGCCTTTTGAAGAGCTTCTTTTGCTTCTTTAAGTTCAGTGTCTTCTTGTGGTACAACTTTCTTTTCTGGAGTTTTGAAGTCTACAAAGTAACTAAATGTAGTTTCAAAATTATTCTTTGATAACATCAAACGACGAGTCAATCTATAGTTTGCATTAGGATCAAGTGCCACATTGATTTCCATATTCAAACTATCTAAAGGATCTATCTCAGATAATATGCCGTTGTGTCCTTCATTCTTTATGAATTCTTCATGGACCACTGTTTTTTTATTAGATTCAACTTTTTCAATAATATTTTGAATCTTCCAATCCCAACCATCTTTATCTAAGACTTGCGCTATTCCAAGTTGGTCGTTTCCAGTACGAACTTTATATTTATTGTAAATTTTGCTTTTTACAAATTCTTTAAATTCGTTAGGATTCTTAAAGAATTTCCAATCGTTAATATCTCCTATGTTCCAGTAGAATAGTTGAAGCATATCTAATTCTTGACTTACTTTTACTTTTCCATCTGTATAGTTTGCTTGAGCATTTATTGCACTTCTTTGTGGTTGGTAATAGTTGTCATGAGTATCTTTAATAGTAACCCCCGCTTTCTTAATGATTTCCAATTCATCATCTGTCAAAGTTGGTTTTAAGTAGTTACAAGATACATCAAACTTGTTAAATCTTACCCTTTGACCGCTAGCTTTTTCTGCTATTTTTGCGAAAGGTACTTCCTTCAAAAGATTTCCCTTTACGATTAAGTT
This sequence comes from Peptoniphilus sp. BV3AC2, assembly GCF_000478945.1. Classification (NCBI taxonomy): domain Bacteria; kingdom Bacillati; phylum Bacillota; class Tissierellia; order Tissierellales; family Peptoniphilaceae; genus Peptoniphilus; species Peptoniphilus sp. BV3AC2. The sequence goes on from NZ_AWXD01000007.1 coordinate 24,980, forward strand.
AGGATACTTAGTCGGGAATTTATTAGCATTTTCTGCAAGTCTTAACCATAGACTTTCTGGCAAGGATTCAATTTCGTTATTTGCAACATCCAATGTTGTTAAACCTTCCAATTTATCAAAGCTATTAGGAAGAGTTTTAAGCTTGTTATTGTTTGCAGTAATTTCTTCCAATTGTCTATAATTTGCAAAGACATCCGGAAGTGCATTAATCTCATTCTTATTAATGACAATTTTCTTCAAACGTTTAGCTGTTTCAGGCATTACTCCATCCAGACTTGTAAGTTTATTTTCGTATAGGAAGATACTTTCTAGCTTAGTTGCATTTCTTAAAAATCCTTCTGGCAATTTTTCAATGCCATTATTAGCAATATCTATTTCTTTCAAGTTCTTGTTATTTTTCAGTAATTGTGGATCTAAATCTTTTAATTTATTTCCAGACATCCATAAGGTTGAAAGATTTTCGTTCTTATCAAAAATTCCCTTAGGAAGAGTTTCAAGTTTATTTCCATAAATATTAATATGGGTGATACTTGTCATCTTATCAAATAGTCCTGCAGGTATTTCTGTAATATCATTACTTGAAAGTTCAATTCCAGTTACTCCAGATCCAAGATCTTTTAGCATTGAAATATCTGGTGTTTTCGCAATTTTTTCTCCGGAAAGATCTAGACGACCTGTCGCTTTACTTAATTCTTCAGGTGATAATTTACCATCATTATTTAAATCCTTAACTCCAGCTGCTAGAAGTTTAAGAGTTAAGTTGTCTAAATTTTTCTTTTTTTCTGCTTCTGGATCCTTAGCATCTTCATATCCTTCAAACCCTTTTTTGATTGGAGCTTTGAAGTGTATGTCGGCCTTGCTATAATTATCAAATTGACTGATTTGATCTCTCTTGCCGCCCATGATATCTACTAGAACTGCAATCTTTTGAACTTTGTCTAAATCTTTAACTTCAAAAGTAAATATTGCTTGACCATCTTGTAAGCCTTCTTTATTTCTTGAGCCTGATTTAAATTCATCACCTAACTTCATAGCTAAATCTAACATATTATTTTCATTTGATTTTGCTTTTAGAGATAAAAACATCTTGCCATCTTTAACTTCTAATAAACCACGATTTCCAAAGAAACCTGAGATCATCTCGAATTCTTCATTTTGTCCTTCTCTAGTTGGTGTGAAGTAAATAGTATATTTTCCTTCTGGAAGTTTATCATTCAAATCAAAATTATCTGTCTTGGCAGGTGCTTCATCTACCTTTCTGTTTTCCCATTCACTTCCATCGGAGAAGATGACTTTTATATGGGGATTTTCGCCTGCATTTTTAATTGCATTTATTAACTGTTCCCCATTTCCTTCATAGGTGTTAACTTCAAAGTTATCAGTAGATCTAGTCCAATAACCGCATACATTTTCAATAGCTTCTCCACCGTTTACGAAAAACTTAGCTTCTTTAATTGCTTTCGCAAGAGCTTTTTGTTCTTCAACGTCATTGGATTTAACATTTTTTAAACTAATCTTTAAAGATTTAGTTCCATAACTTGTTTCTTCATACTTAACTTCTTTAATTACAAAGCGTTCATTTAGTTTTCTTGTATCTTCTATTTCTTTTACTCCAGAAGTTACAAAGTAGTAGCTAAACTTATCCACTTCAAAGACAATTTTTTCACCATCAACCTTCACTCCTTGTACAAGTTCAGGAGCAGATGTGCCGTCTTTGTCATAATGATAAACCTTTAGCGAATCTTTTTCGTGATTTCCTAGAGGCAATGTTATTTTTACTTTGCAAGTAGGTTGTTGTTTTTCATTTTCTGATATAAAGCTTATATCATAAACAGTTATATTTTTAGCTTTTGATGTAACATCTTTTACAGCTTCATTTTCATTTACAAATGTATCTTTTTCAACTGCTGAAACTTTCATTTCTGTGTTTTCTTTAAAAGCTTTTGCAGGAAATTCAGCCTTAACTGTAGTTGCGCTATCGGTTCTTGTTTCCAACTTATCGCTTATAATTGCATAGGTTGTAAATGTATTTGTGTCGCATTTAACTTCATTATCTTCAATTGTAGGTGTAATTTTATCAGCACCTGTTTGGATTTGATCATCATCATCTTCATATGAATAAGCTTGGTATAGTGCCAGACTTGATTTTTCATGATCACCTACAGGAAATATTAGTTTTACATTTTTAATAGTTCTTTGATCTATGCCATTATTTACAAAAGAAACTTTATATGCAGTGAAGTTGTCCGCATCTTTTATTTCTTTTGGAGCATTTTTGTAGATTTCAAAAAACTTATCTTTTCCGATTTTTTCTACTTTAAATTCAGTTCCCTCTTTAAATACATCGGACATGTATTCAGCCTTTACTCCTGTTGCATTATCTACTTTTGTAATAAGCTTAGGAGATTCTGGTTGAGGTTTTGAAGCGTTTGGATCTTCTACCGGTTTTATGTTTACAGTTTTTGTAGCAATCGTATCGTCGCTATATGTGATTTCTACCTTGATTTCACTTTTCCCATAAAGTGCCTTTCCAATTTCTTCTGCATTTGAGATGTAGTGGTCTGTAACCATGCTGTATCCGAAGGTAGATTTATCGAATTCTACTCCGTTTATCTTAATTTTATTTATTTCATTTCCAACTTCTTTTGCTTTTTGAGGAGAGCTGAAAACTAATTCAAATTGTGGAGAGGATCCATTGATGCTAAAAATAATATCTTCAATTGTATACTCATCCTTCTTGCCGGTTTCAGGTGCCGGAGTTTCGTGTCCGCTTTCGCCAGGTTTGTTATCCCATACGGAGCCGTCGGAGAAGGTGACCACAATATGAGGATCTTCTCCTGCATTTTTTAACGCCTCTCCTAAAGCTGGTCCACCATATTCACTGGTAGAATAAGCTTCAAAACATTCAGTTAAGCCGCGCGTGATATAACCTTGAACGTTAGTTATAGGCGTGCCATTATTCACTTTGAAGCTGGCGTCCTTCATTGCTTCTTCCAACGCCACGCTTTCTGCTGAATCAGATTTAGGTGGTAAGTTTTTAAAGAAAATTTTAGGCGAGCTGTAGTCGTATTCCTTTTTCCAATTTTTAGTGAAACCGATATGGTCGATTTGGAAACGCTTAGCCAGGGTATTTTCATTGCCCGTTTCCGGCTCTTGTTTTTTGTCTTGGTCGGAGATATATTTTTTAACATCGAATTTAATTTCCTTTGGAGCTACATAACCAGCTTGAGTGTAGATTATTTTATTGCCATCTTTAAATCCAATTTCGATTTTGTGAGCCTTGTTGTCTAATAACTTAAGTCCTGTCATCGCAAATTCGAGTTTTCCATTGAATAAAGTTAAATCTCTCGTATCTTTTTTTGCATCGATAAATAAATTTGTAAAACCTTGTCTTAAATCATTTCCTTGATTATCGTCTACAAGAATGTAACGAATATTTAAGAAGTATTTGTTATACCATTCTTCTTGAGGCGTATCGCTGGAAATTTCAAGAGCATTGCCTAGTTTTTCTGGCGTTCCTACACCTGTTATTTCTAAACCCTTTGCCATTCCACCTGTATTTTCTTGGGTGAGTTTTGCATTGGGAGCTGGCTCATTGGTTTCATTGACATAACCATCTTCCGTCTTTACAACTTCCGACCCGTCCTTCATAATGATTTTAAATTCGTGGGCTGGTTTATTGTCGAAGTTGTCAACAATGGCCTTTGCATCTTTTATTTTATCCCAGGTGCAAAAAATTCCGTTATACCAGAGAAGGTTTGGATAATTGTCGCTTCCTATGCGGTTTAGAATCTTTCCGTCGATTACTACCCTTTCAACATTGTTTTTTAATAAGTAATTTAATGCTCCTCCATCAAGAGTATTGTATTCGTATGATAAACTCACACCTACATATGTTCCTTTAGGGTCTGTTGAGGATGTACCTTTTACAATAGCTGTGATTGTTAATCCATCAGCCATTTTTTCAATTTTATTATTTTGGATACTTCCTCTATAAAGTTTATAGCCATTAGATACAATCTCAATAGGATTGTTCTTTAAAACTAGTACATGGTTCTCAATAATGACCTTTCCATCTTCTGTTCGAAATTTGTAATTTGCTTCGCCAGTAGTGGTGCCTTCTTTATAGTAATATTGTTTGTTTAATTTTATGGAATTTATATTTTCCATCCATTGTTCTTGTTCCTCAGTAGGCTCATTATTTTCAAATTTTATCTCTAAGTCTCCTGAAGAAAAATCAAAATCAATTCCTTGGGGTACTTCTTTTTGTCCATTTGCATAAGTATTCCTAAATGGAATTGATGTAATTAACAGACAAAACGCTAATAGTAACGCCAAATGTCTCTTCATTTATTTTTCCTCCTTTAAAATATATAACACTAAAATGATAGCGTTTATCACTATTTTAGATAAAAAGATAAGACTTATCAATTTATTTTAAAATTTATTTTTGTTAATCAGGGTTAACTTTCTGGCAAAAATTACAATATTTTAAACTTTAAAACTAGTTTTTATCAGCCTTTGAGGAAAAATTAATCATGGTTACCCTCAAATCAATTTCAGTAAAAATTTAAAAAGTATAAAATTTATATAAGATTTTTTTCATTATCTTAAATAATTTTTTATGTGCAGTAATATTTATTTTCTTTAATTACCATACGTAAAGCACAAAATGTTGATTTTAAATTTTTGCATAAAAAAAAAGAGGCTTTCGCCTCTTGATTATTCGTTCATTTCATTTGCTAGTACAGATATTGCACACTCGATTCTCTTCTTTTCCATTTCGCAGAGAATTTCATATGGTTCTTTGATTGTTCCGTTTGAATAGTAGTTATTTGCGTGGCATCCTCCAGAACAATAGTATCTCGCCCAACATGAATAGCATTTTTCTTTTGTAAATACATTTGAACTTTTAAATTCATTTCTTAATTTTTCATTCTTAATTCCTGTTTTTACATTTCCCATTAAGAATTCTTCTTCCCCAACGAATTGGTGACATGGATAGATATCTCCTGTAGGTGTTACTGCAATATATTCTGATCCTGCTCCACATCCTACTGTTCTTTTAATTACACAAGGTCCTTGGGTTAAATCAATCATGTAGTGGAAGAATAGAAAATCTTTGTTCATCTTTCTAACTTCTAGGTAGTACTTGCTCATCTTTTCATATTCTTCTAGAATTTTATCCAAGTGTTCTTCTCTTATTGCGTAATCTTCTTTTGGATCTGTTACTACTGGTTCAATAGAAGTCTTCATAAATCCTTGTTCGTAGAAATCTTTCAAATCTTCACCGAAATCCAAGTTTTTATTTGTAAATGTTCCTCTGATATAGTAGTCCTTGTCCCCTCTACCTTCGATTAGCTTTTTAAACTTAGGCACGATTATGTCATATGATCCCTTTCCATTTATAGTTGGTCTCATATCGTCATTTATTTTTTTTCTTCCGTCGATTGATAGAACCACGTTTGACATGTGTTCGTTTAAGAATTCATTTATTTCGTCGTTTAAAAGCATGCCATTTGTGGTTAGAGTCCATCTGAAATTCTTGCCATATTCTTTTTGTCTTTCGTCACCATATTCTACAAGTTTTTTTACAAGATTGAAATTCATAAGCGGCTCTCCACCGAAGAAGTCCACTTCTAAGTTTCTTCTATTCCCAGAATTTTCTAGTAGAAAATCTATGGCTGCCTTTCCAGTTTCTAAATCCATTAGAAGTCTTTCCCCATGGAAGTCCCCTTGGCTTGCGAAACAGTACTTGCATCTAAGGTTGCAGTCATGGGACACGTGAAGGCACATAGCTTTTATAATATTTTGCGGATTGTATACTGCCTTCATAAGTCTAGGATCTTCTGTAAAAAGCATTCCCTCTTTTTCAAGCTCTTTTATTTCATTTAGAGCTGTAACAATATCTTCTCTTTTAAATTTATCTGAATATTTCTTTATTATTTCTTCTTCAGTTAAATTCTTTACATCATCTATAATCGTATAAACTACTTCTTCTACAAGATGCACTGAACCACTAGCAATATCTAGTACTACATATGCATCATTTAGATAAAATTTATGAATTGTATCCATCTTTCTCCCTCATTTGTTGTTAAAAAAAGGGCTTTAAGCCCTCATTTAAAATTATACCAGTCTCGATTATATCACTTGTTAAAATTGATGTAAACGAAAAGTTAATATAAGCTGATTATCAAATTTTAATTTCTACCCATTGTCCTTTTTTAAATCTAGTGGACATAAATACATATCTAGATGCTTGATCGGATAAAACTCCTATCCATATGCCCATAAGTCCCATACTAAGTGGAATTGTAAGGACATAGGTGACGATGGTCCTTATAAATGTTACAGATATAAGTGATGCGAATAATGTATATTTTACATCTCCACCAGCGCGGAGGCATCCTGCATAAATTATTTGAGAAATCTGCGCCATAACTATTATGGTTACAAATCTTGAAATTAATACTCCGTATTCAAGAACAGTTTCGTCTGTAAAGAATAATTTAAATATTTCCTTTCCAAACACAAGTAGTATCAAAGAAAGTGTAACAGATATTCCAAAACCTATTCTTTGACAGATGTGTCCGTATAGTTTTGCATCTTCTTTTCTGCCTGCCCCAAGTGACGATCCTGCAAGGGCAACTGCAGCTACTTGCATACCGTCTGCAAAGGCAAACCCAATTGATAGAAGTTGCATCCCTACATTGTGAGCTGCGAAGGCATCGGTACCAAGTCTCGCCGCTATAAGTGAAGTGGCAAGAAAACCTACCCTCATAGCATTCATTTCTAAAAACATATTTATTCCAAAATTTGCAATTGATTTTGCAGTTTTAAATGTAGGTTTTATTTTGTTTTTAATTATATAGTCAATTCTAACAAAAGAACTCTTCACAAATAGACTTCTTATGCTCATTATCATTGCCACAACCGTTCCTAGAACAGTTGCAATGGCAGCACCTTTTACTCCAAGGGCTGGAAAGCCATAATTTCCACCAATTAAAAGATAGTTGAATACAACATTTACTAAGTTCGAAACTAGATTCGTAGTAAAAGCTATCTTTGTATTTCCTGATCCTCTCTGAGCAGCGTTTATTGTCATAGAGATTATACTAAAGATTGAAAATCCCATGACTATGTCTAAATATTCTTTTGCAATTTGATGTGTGTCCGCATTACTTCCTGAAATCCTAATTATAGGGTCGCTATATTTTAGGATTAGTCCTGTAATAAAGATACATAGTATTATTGATGCGAAAAGAGCGGTTAATAGAGTCTCGTTGGCCGATTTCTTATTTTTTTCGCCGTACCTTCTCGCAACTATCGCTGACACAGCAACACAGATTGAAAAGAATGTGGTAAGTCCTATGAATTTTGGTTGAGTGGTAAGTCCTACTGCAGAAACTGCAGATGTACCTAATGTCGATACCATCAGTGTATCTACAAGTCCTGTCAGAGCAATGAAGAAACTTTCGAGAACGGCTGGCCAGGCAGTCTTAATCGCTCTTTTGTAGTAACTTATTTCGCTTTTTTTAACCTTCAAAAAGTCCTGTAACTTTATTTACATCAAGAGTAAATAAAATTCCAGCTCCCGGTTTTTCTATTTCCATTTCTTCTACAATGGCTTTAGTAATTGGTTCCACTTGTGACTCTAAAACAAGTGACATTACCATTTCTTTTTCCGGTTCTATAATTAAATTAAATAGCGAACTTTTTTCGTGAACTCCAGATCCTCTTCCGTGGAAAATGGTCGCTCCATTAGCTCCATTCTTCGTTGCTATATCTATGACATCTTCACCATTTCCTCTTTCAACTATGACAAATAGTGCTTTGTAATTTGAATTCATAACTTCTCCTTCTTTAAGTTCTATATGCGTTCCTTTTAACATTTCTATATCAGAAGTGTAACAATAACCCTTGTGCTTTTCGAAAAACTTCTTTGAGATTTCATGAATCGGTTTTTCCAATCCCTTGTTAAGAATAATAAGAAGTGCTTCATTTCTCTCTTCATTAAATCCAAGAGTAGTTAGGATTTTATTTTGGCTATAGGTTGTGGTAAGCATAATCGTTCCACCAGTTATTCCAATATTTTTAGCCTCTTGTAGTAATTTGGAAGCATCTCCATTTTTAATTATTGCTGTATAAAAAACATAGTTATTAAGCATCAATACCCTCCTTCTTGGATTTTAATTTAAATAATAAACCCAAAATCGAAATAGAAATTATAGGCATCATGGCAACCATGGCTATAATTCCAAAACCATCTATCAATATATCTGCTCCTTCAATCATGGATGAAGCCCCTTGAGAAAATGCTAATAAAAATGTGGCTGTCATCGGACCTGAGGCAACTCCTCCAGAGTCAAATCCAATACCTACGAAAATATTTGGAATTAAGTATGAAAGAATCATTGCAATTGAAAAACCTGGAACCAAGAACATCCAAAGTTTTATGCTACTACTTAGAATCCTAACCATGGATAGACATACTGCAAGGGCAACTCCTATGGAAAGTGCAACTACAATCATCTTCCTTGGAATACTACCAGCAGTTACATCTTCAACTTGGTGAGAAAGGATATACACTGCAGGTTCTGCAAGCACTACTACCATCCCTAGTACAAAACCTATTACAGGTAGAAGTTTATAATTATTTGCTGCGATAGAAGATCCTATCTGTCTAGCAACGGACATAAATCCCGAGTTAACACCACCCATGAAAAGAACAAGTCCAATAAAAGTATATAAAAGTCCTTTTAAAATTCTTCTATACTCTCTCTTTCTTAATTTAAAGAATAATTTATTTGTTATTAAAAATAATAATGCAACTGGAATGATGGCTATTGCAGTATCTTTAGCAGCGTGTTTAAATTCTACAATGTAATTTGCAATACCTGTTGCGTGGGCAACTTCTGTGATCTCTCCACCTTCAACATGCCCTGTAAAAAGTCCAAGCATTATTACTGCAAAGATTGGTCCAGCGGAACAGATGCCGAGAAGTCCAAACGAATCTTCTGCAGATTTTTCAGAGCCCTTCATCTTCGATACCCCAAGTCCTATTGCGAGGATAAATGGAGTGGTCATAGCTCCCGTGGTTGCACCTGATGCATCAAAAGCTATCCCCGTGAACTCTTCCATTGTGAATATAAGAAGAATAAATATTGCTCCGTAGAGAAAAGTAAATGTCTTTGCAATAGAAATTTCTTTTAATATTCTATAAAAACCTAGAGCAAGCATAATACCTACTCCAGAGCTTACAGATAGAACTATTAAATTCTTTGTAAGGGCGCCATTTGTTACATTTTGAATTTGAAAACCTAAAATCATAAGATCCGGTTCTGCAACTGTTATTAAAAACCCTAAAAATAGTCCCGCAAGTACTATTAATATGAGTGTTTTAAAATTTGCTACAAAAACTCCCAAATGGTTACCTATTTCTTCTACGCCCATTTCAGCCCCGAATAAAAATATTGCCAGACCGAAAATAATTAAAACTGCTCCTATTAAAAAGCTTATTAAATCATTTGTACTTAAATCTACAATTGTAAATGAAAGTGCCAACACAATTAAGACTATGGGAATTACAGAAAAGGAAGATTCTTTTATCTTATCTTTAAACATACTACCTCCTTGAAATTCTCGTTACCTTAGACCTATTAAAAATTCTAATAGGAAGTCTTTCTCCTATACCACTATCGATATAGAATAAATTATTATCTATTTCATATAAACCTTTTTGATTCTTGGGAAATATATTTTTATCATGATCAATTATCGCACCCACAAAAGGAATTCTAATTTGACCTCCATGGGTGTGACCGCAAATTCTTAAATCATAGCCCACTATATTTTCACAGTGGATTGGGAAATGATCTGCAAATATGCTATATTTATAATCTTCTCTTACTTTTGATATATCAACATTAGAAATTAGAGTGTTTCCTATTATTATATAGGAACCATCTAGAACTTCCACATTATATTTCTGCAAAAGCTCCAAAATTTCAAAGTAATTTTTATTTTCCAATTCGTGATTGCCACTTACAAAGATGACTTTCTTCGAATTTTCTGAAACTACTTCTAAAAATTTAGCAAGCCTAGAAAAATTATCTGTATTTCTATTTACCAAATCTCCTGTCAGGATTACCACATCGATACTATCTTTAGATAAAATATTTTTAAGTCTCTTTAAATTTACAAAAATACCCGAATGATAGTCGCTAATTTGGTAGATATTTAAACCCAGTTTAAAATCCAAATGTTCCACATAGGTAAAGCTAATTTCATAAAGAAGATAAAAAATCAAAAGTAAAAATACTACTACATAGATCATTTACTTGCCTTCGAGTAAATTTATAGTGTCTTGATAAGTTCTATGATCTGTCATATTGAATCTTCCCATACCAAGTCCTGATTGACGAAGACCTTTTAGAAGATAATTTTGATGTTCTTCAGTTAAAAATGTAAATCTATAATCGTTTTCTGAAAGTATAACCGCAGTTAAGTCAGAATAATATCCGCCAGGATATGCAAATGCCTTGGTCTTAGAAAAAATACTCTTCATAGCATCTTCTTCTAGAAATACATCCCTTCTAAAAGCATCCACAAAACTAAAATCATCTTCTCCTTCTAGTGGGATGGCAAAATTTCTAACCGGTTTTTCTTCTTCTAATTCGGTTGATTGATGCATGTCGAAGCTGTGGGATCCAAACTCAAGCACATCCATCGCATCTTTAGCTTCATCGATAGAAAAATGTGGAATTATAGGGTGATTCGTCTCTTTATAGGTGTCTTTTCCTATGGAACTTCCAATGGGAAATACCACCGCATTAAATCCATTTTCTTTTAGAATATTATATGCAAATTCCGTATTTGATCTATAACCATCATCCATGGTTATTAGTACAGCTTTGTCTGGAAGATTCTTGCCTTGTCTAATAAAATTATCTAAATCTTTTAAAGTTACAGTGCTATATCCTGCATCTTTTATAGCCTTTATTTGAGTTTTAAAATTTTCGTAAGAAATTGTATCTCCGCCATCTCCCACTTCTGCAAAATGATGGTACATAAATACAGGCAGCCTCTTCTCTGAATCTCTGTTTATTTGAAGATCGCTGTTGTACCTCTTCATAACATCTTTATAGGTTCCGTTTGTCCCAACATGTATTCCAAAATTTTTAGGTACATAGTAGTCATTTACGTAATTTTTTTCATCACCATAGATATATGAAAGCATCATCCTTCCTACATCATTTCTAAAGTGAGTTCTATCGTAAAAATATCTCGCATCGTAGGATACACTGGTCTTACAAAAATCGTAGTAATCTGTTACTTCTGCGAGTCTTTTGTAAAATTCTTCTACTTCTGCCTTGTCATAGAATTTAAAATCTTCGTGGTACATAGGAACTACTAAGACTTTTAAATCTATATTTTTTTCTTTACAAATGTCTACAATCTCTTCCATAGATTTTATAAATTCATCAATATATCCAAGGTTTGGATGATCCCCAAAATCATAGTTGAACTGATGGTAGATCTCTCTATTTTTATATTCTTCGAGGTTTGAAATAGGTTCTATATCTCTTAGAGATTTGTCATAAGAACCATCTAGTACATTAAAAACTGTATAGGATTGTTGCAAGAATTTATGTTCCCTAGATGATTTTAATTTGTCTAAACCATAGTTTGGGTTTGCCAATAGATATTTTGCATAAAACTTAACTGGATTTGTACCGTCAAGCTCATAATGCATGGCATTATTCATGGTGTCATTTCCCACGTTGTAGTAACATGCAGATGTAAGGCCAATCGGCATAATTATATTCTCTACATCATAGTGTTTCACCAGCCACTTAACAGTATTTACTGAGTCGAGCATATCCGCCCCATAGTAAAAAGTATTGTAGAAATCTTTTCCAGTGTATTTTTTTAGATCTTCACTTGGAAAAGAGCTTGCTCCAGATGCTCCCACTATAAAACTACTATATTTTAAATTTTTATTTTTCTTTAGATATTCGACTTTTGCGATTCTTGGATTTTGAGTCATATCGTAGGAGAACCAATCGAAATACTTGTCCTTAAATAATCCAAAGGGAGAAGTATAATAATTTAGTCCTGCGATTGCCACGAGCAAAATAACTACAATCAAGACAAAAGTCTTTACAAATTTTTTTGAATTCATCATTCACCTAGTACTGTCTATATATAAATTCCGTGCTCACATATGAGTTTTGATAGAATACTCCAATAAATAAAAATAATACTATTACAATTATAAAAATATAATTTATAAGTTTAGATTTCCTTTCTAAGTAGGATTTAAGATCAAATCCAATTTCAGCAAGATAATCACAGATTAAAAGTAAAGTAACTCCCAAGATTATCCTTAAATAGTCATACTTAGTAAGACTAAATGATCTAAATACTTCTAAATTAATTCCATTTAAATTGAAGTTAGAAAAACTATACTTAATCATCCTAAGAGCAACTAAAAATCCAGATGCTCTCGTGAAAAATCTGCCTATACAAACTAGAATATTTGTCCTTAAAATCATAAATATCCTGTATAATTTGCCATCTTTTATACCGAGTTTTGCCTTAGTATTTATAAAAAACTCTTCTAAAATCAAACTTATAGTTATTATAGTTCCATTCCAAATACCAAAGGCAATGTACTTAAATCCTGCTCCATGCCAGATTCCAACTATAAAGTAGATTAAAAATGTGGAGACACTTAGAGACAAGAATTTACCATACTTAGCTCCAAGATGTTTTCTTCCAAATTTATTTAATTTAAACATCGGCTTTGAAAAATTGACAGGATAGAATACATAATCTTTGAGCCAAGTTCCAAGGGTAATGTGCCACCTTCTCCAAAAGTCTGCAATGGATGTTGCAAAGAATGGTTGCTTAAAGTTAATGGATAGTTCAACTCCAAAAAGCTTTGAAACACCTCTAACTATATCGATTCCCCCAGAAAAGTCTGTGTAAATCTGTATCCCATAAAAAAGTACAGATAAGAATACAAATGCTCCAGAATATCCTGTGTACTCAGAAAATACTGAATTGACGATTACAGAAATTCTATTTGAAATCTCTACCTTCTTAAATAAACCAAAGGCGATTAAAATTATTCCATCTCTTAGATTGTCATAGTCTAAGTCTGGGATTTTAAATAAATCGTCTTTTAGCAGGTTCCATCTACCTATTGGACCTTGGACGATTTGCGGAAAATAGCTTACAAAAAGTGCAAATTTAAATGGATTTTTCTCCGCCTCAAATTTATTCCTATAAACATCTATTAAATATCCAGTAGCCTGAAAAATAAAAAAAGATATACCTAGCGGCTGAAGTATATTTAATAGTTTTGTATTAATTTCCTCTCTATAAAGAAAATTAAGAGTACCAAATTTATTTGAAATAAGTCCGATAATGGAATAGAAATATGCACTGTATTTAAATACTGAAAGCATCAGAAAGTTTAAAATAAGCGCAAAAACGAGTACCCTCTTCTTTTTCTTTTCGAGTAATTCTTTTTTATTTTTTCTTATATCTCTATCTAAATTCGATAGATCTTTTATGTTCCTATTTGTCCTATCTATTAAGATTCCGCTTATGTAGACGGAGCTGGTTGTGATTATAAGATATACAATATTTATAGGTTCATTTAAAAAATAAAATGCATAGGAAGCTACTAATAGTAACACCCATGCACACTTTCTAAATATTGTATAGTATAGACATACCAATAGTGTAACAAATACAAAGAACTGTGGTGAAACTATAGACATTAGTATTCTAATTTTTCCTTTATAAGTTCGCAGATTGAATCAACAGTTTCAAAGTTTTCTTCACTTACATCTTCTACTCCGATTTCAACGCCAAATTCTTCGTTAATTTCAAGCACCAAGTTTACAATGTCAAATGAATCCAAAATTCCATCATCAAGTAGTTTTACATCGTCACTATATTCAAAATCTGGAACTAGATCCATTAATATTTCAATAACTTTATCTTTCATATCTATCTCCTATAAATAATTGATTTTATATTTTTTTCTACAAATCCTAATGATTTATAAAAAGAAATCGCCTCTTCATTATCTTCGTTTACAAAGAGTTCAATTCTATTATATCCTATTTTATGACCATAACTACATAGTTTTTCAATAAGTTTCTTGCCAATTCCCTGTCTTCTGTATTTTTTTAAAACAGAAATGTGATTTATGATTAATGATCTCTTAGAACCCACTTTAAATTCTATAAAGCCTTTTAAATTATTTTCTTCTACTATCCCTAGAATTTCCTCGTTTTTTATGGAAATTATAAGCTCATCAATCGTCGGAACGCAGCCGTAGTACCTATCAAAACTTGAAACTATTTCATCATGTACTTCATTTAAATAACTTTCATCTAGTAATTTTACCTCTTCTGAAAAACTATCTTCAATTTTTAGCTCCATTTGAGTTCTCTTTAAAGCTTCTTTAAATCCTAGAGCATTTAAAATTCCAACGCCTTTTTCATCAAATCTTTTAAATGTGTATTCCAAAACTAAATCTTCATTAAAATCTAATTCTATAGAATCATCTCTTAATAAAAATCCGTCGGCAATATAGAATCCATCTCTCTTAAGTAAAATCAAATAGTTTTCTCTATCTTCTAATAAGTATAGACTATCTAAATTTTTCTCGTAATCAGCCTTATTCTTCATAGAAGTGGTGAAATATCTTAGGTCAAACCTTTTATTTAAGATTTCATCTAACTCATCAATTGCCTTTATTTTTTTCATAAATAGTTCTAAGCTCATTTCTATCTATCTTTCCATTTCTATTCTTGGGAAGTTTTTCTAAATGTACTATTTCATTTGGAAACATATACTTAGGTATTCTATCCCTTAAAAATACAATTATATTTCTTCTTTTTATCTCTTCTCCAGAATAGAAAAACACAATCTTTTCATCATCAAAGTCGTAGATACACGCTCCTTCTTCAATTTCCTCCATAGAAGATAAAGAAGCTTCTATCTCTCCAAGTTCTATTCTACTACCCATATGTTTAATTTGGTCATCGCTTCTAGAAAGAAATACGAGCTCTCCTCTTTCGTTATACTTTGCAATATCTCCAGTTCTGTAAACTATATCCCTAAAGAAATCCTGTCTTGGGTCTTGGATAAAAGCAGATTTAGTTCTTTCTTTATCACGATAGTATCCACAGGAAATCTTCGAACCTCTTACGACGATCTCGCCCTTTTCACTGCTTTCTTTTAAATCTTCATCCACCAAGAAAACTTCCATGTTTGGAATGGACTTTCCTATAGGGATTATCTCGTCATCACTGAGTTTTCTATCGACAACATAGTAGGCGCAGTCCACCGTAGTTTCAGATGGTCCATAGAGATTTACAAATTTTGCATCCACCTTGTCCATTAGGTAATTTAATTTTGAAGTTTGGAAACTTTCCCCTGCAAATGAAATTTTATTTACATATTTTAGATTATTTTTTTCTAAAACCTTTGAATTTACGAGTATATTTAGAGCACTTACTGCCCATAAAAGCACATTTACTCTGTTTTCATTTAAAAATTCAACCAAATTTATAGGAAGTGCAAAGAACTTTTGTGGGATTACTACGAGTTTTACACCGCAGGCTCCAAATAGAAATACATCCTTCATAGCTCCATCGAAATAAAACGGACTTTGACAGCCGAGGACGTCTTTTTCATCTATCTCAAATGTCTCCTTCAAGAATTTCACTAGTTCAAGGGTTTGGCTGTGATTTATAAGTACGCCTTTAGGCTCGCCAGTGCTTCCAGATGTCCATATGAGGTAACAAGGGTCTATGTCTATATGACTATCTCTAATCCTCTTTAATATCTCATCATCCGCGCTGAAACTCCCTCTAGTGTCTATGGTTTCAAAATCAGAGAATACACCATCTTCATTAACAGATAGATATGCCACAGGTTTTGCTCTTTCAGTCATCATCTCAAGTCTCTTCTTTGGTGTTTTAGAATCCACCGGCATGAAAAAATTGCCAGAGTACATAGCCGCATAAAATCCCACCAAAGAATATATGCTTCTATCAGATTCCACTGCCACGGCTCTATTTTTAAATCCAAGCCTTGCGATTTTCGTGCCAAGTTCTCTTGCTCTCTTTACAAAATCTCCTATGGTCATACTCTCATTTTCATCCACAAGTACTACTTTACTAGGATTTTTATTTCTATTTTCTTCAAGTAAATCTAATATCATTTCAATCTCTCTAACGCTTTTAATACATTTTCTCTAAGGCTTTCTAAGCCATCGTTGTTTTCTACTACATAATCAGCTAAGTTTCTTTTTTCTTCTATGGAAATTTGAGAATCAATGATCCTTTGTGCTTCTGCCTTACTTATATTGTCCCTTTCCATAAGTCTTTTTAGTTGTATACTAGGCTTGGAATATACAACCCATACTTCGTCATAATTTAATCCGTAAAGTTTCGCTTCATCTAAGGTTTCAAAAAGAAGTGGCACATCTAAAAAATTAATTTCGCCGTCCTTAATTCTTGAAAGTATGGTTTCATAAATCGTCCTGTGCATAATTGTGTTTAAAATCTTCAGTTTTTCTTCATCTTTAAATACTATATTCCTTACATAGCTGCGATTTAACTTGCCACCTAGAGTCGCATCGTCTCCGAAAAATTTCCTAATTTCGTCTAGGATATCTTCTCTTTCTGCAACTTCCCTTGCAACTAAATCTGAATCTATAACACTATATCCCAAATCTCTTAAAATATTTGAGACTTGGGATTTCCCTGTTGCTATGGAACCAGTTATGCCGATTATTTTACATGGTTTCATACATACTCTTACCAGTATCTAGTGATACTTTTAATGGAACATTTAATTTAACCGCATTTTCCATTATATCCTTCATCAATTCTTCTACCACTTCCAGCTCGTCATTAACTGCATCTACCACAAGTTCGTCATGGATGGTTAGAATTAGTTTAGATTTCAAATTTCTCTTCTTAATTTCACCATACACTTTAACCATTGCAATCTTAATAATATCTGCAGCAGAACCTTGTATAGGAGTGTTAAGTGCAATTCTTTCTCCAAAGGATCTAATGTTGAAATTCTTTGCAGAAAGTTCTGGAATATATCTTCTTCTGTTGAAAATCGTCTTTACATAGCCCTGTTTCTTTCCAGTTTCGATTTCATAGTCCATGTATTCTTTAACTTTTTTGAAATTATCAAAGTATCCGTCGATATATTCTTTTGCAAGTTCTCTAGTAATTCCAAGTTGCCTTGAAAGTCCGAAGTCAGAAATTCCATATACAATTCCGAAGTTAACTGCCTTTGCTCTAGATCTTAAAAGGTCTGTAACATCTTCTTTATCCACGTGGAAAACTTCTGATGCTGTCTTGGTGTGGATGTCCATTCCATGCTCAAATGCTTCAATCATCCTTGGGTCTTTTGAAAGACTCGCTAGAACCCTAAGTTCAATTTGACTGTAGTCGCAATCCACCAATGTTGAATCTTCACTTGCCAAGAATGCTCCCCTTATGAGTCTTCCCTCTTCAGATCTAATAGGAATATTTTGTAGATTTGGCTCAGTAGAACTGATCCTTCCAGTAGAAGTTCCAGTTTGATTAAATCTCGAATGAATTCTGCCAGTCTTTTCATTTATAAGGGCTTTTAATCCATCGATGTAGGTATTTTTAAGTTTTGTAAGCTTTCTATATTCCAAAATATTTTCTATAATAGGACTTTCGTCGACCAATTTTTCTAGTACGTCTTGCGCAGTTGAATATCCGGTCTTTGTCTTCTTTATCACAGGAAGTCTAAGTTTATCAAATAAAATTTCTCCCAGCTGTTTTGTGGAATTTATATTGAACTCTTCTCCAGAAATTTCAAAGATTGAACTAGTTAGATTTTCAATTCTATCATCTAAGTTTTTACCTATATCATCAAGTACACTAACTTCAGTCTTAATGCCTGTTAGCTCCATATAGGCTAGAACTTCAAGTAGTGGAAGTTCTATTTCTCTATATAAATCAACCATTTCAAGTTCTTCTAGCTTATCCATTTGGATCTCTTTTAATTTAAAACTTCCATTTAAAATAAATGAAAAATATTTGAATAGTTCATCTTTTTCTAAATCTGAGTAGGATTTCTTCTTTACGCCCTTTCCAAGTAGAGCCTCTTCGTCTTTATAGGAGCCTAAATCATACTTAGAAATAATATTTTGAAATTCAAAACTTGATGCAGTTGAATCGAGAAGATATTCTACAATCATAGAGTCGTAGGTCAAATTCTTCAAATCTATTTTATTTGAAAGTAGTATTATGACATCTTCTTTTGCATCATAACCAATCTTTTCTATCTTTTCATCTTCAAATAAAGCTCTTATATCTTCTACGATATCTTTGCTATATTCATAGAAAGAAGTCACGACTCCATCTGATAGACCGATGTAGGTTGGATCTACTCCCTCGTAGATCTTGCCATCTGTTATAAATTTAAATCCCATAAGTTTAGATTTTTTAATCTTATCAATCATCGAATTTAAATCTATAACTTCATATTTAGTAAGTTCAGTCACATCTACCTTTTCGATTTCAGGCACTTTGTCTGTGTCAAGCCTAGCTAAAAGTGTTTTGAAATCCAGTTCCGAATATAGTTTATAGAGTTCTTCGAAGTTATATTCCTCTTTCTTAAAATCATCTAGTTTATAATCTAGAGGAACTGTAGTGACAATAGTTCCAAGCTTCTTGCTCATAAATGCTTGTGATTTGTTCTCGGTCAAGTTTTCGTTTAACTTCTTGCCGCTTACTTCATCTAAATTTTGGTATAAATTTTCTATATTTTTATATTCTTTTATTAACTTAATTCCAGTCTTTTCTCCCACTCCAGGCACTCCAGGAATATTATCGGAAGAATCGCCCATAAGAGCCTTTAAATCTATAAATTCTTCTGGAGTAAGTCCGTATTCATCATATAGATATTTTGGAGTCACTTCAAGAAGTTCAGTGATCCCTTTTTTAGTTAAAAGCACAGTAGACTTATCGTCAACCAATTGAAAATAATCCTTGTCACCAGTTAAAAGATAACTTTCAAAATCATTCTTCGCTGCAAGTTTTGAAATAGTTCCAGCGATGTCGTCCGCTTCATATACCGGTGAGTCAAGAGTCTTTATATTCATAAGTTTTAAAATATCCATAATGTATGGCCACTGTTGCATAAGTTCGCTCGGAGTCTTCTTTCTAGTGCCTTTGTAATCCTTGTAAAGTTCATGTCTAAATGTACGACCTTTCTTGTCGAAGCACACAGCAACATGGGTAGGATTTATATTATCTATTGCATTTTCAACCATCATCACAAAACCATATATGGCGTTTGTATACATTCCCTTTTTATTTTTAAAGTGGAAGAGCATAAAAAGCTCTAAAGAAAAGTGATGATCCGTCTATAATTAGTATTTTATTCATAATACACCTCTAGTATATTATAGCATAGTAGAGTTAATAGAAGAACACAGCCACCTTATTATTGCAATATATAAAAAAAAGTGTTATTATTATAAAGCAAGCCGAAATGGCGGAACTGGCAGACGCGCGAGACTCAAAATCTCGTGGTGGCAACATCGTGTGGGTTCAAGTCCCACTTTCGGCACCAAAATTTTTTGAGCATTGTAATTTCAACATTTGCAGTGCATCAAACTAAAAAAAGTTGGCTACCTGTTGGCTACCCAATTCATATTTATTTAAAAATATAACCGCATTAGCGGTTTTTTATTTTTCATTTTTTTCTTTATTTATTAA
The DNA here is from genome assembly GCF_000478945.1 of Peptoniphilus sp. BV3AC2. NCBI lineage: Bacteria > Bacillati > Bacillota > Tissierellia > Tissierellales > Peptoniphilaceae > Peptoniphilus > Peptoniphilus sp. BV3AC2. The sequence goes on from NZ_AWXD01000007.1 coordinate 44,791, forward strand.
TTTATTTTTAAAATTTTTACAGCCTGATTTTTATAATTCCATTAAAATAATTCCACAATTTCAAATTATCAATTACAATTCAAATTTTAATAAATTTATTTTGTCTGTCAAAGGTTTTTGAACGGTTGGTGAAAATCCGGTGAAAACGCTAAAAATGCACAAAATATTTATAAAATTTTTTGAAGTTTTTTGTATTTTGTGATTGGAGTCACAGAATTAACAATCAATATCATTTATACTTAGTTTGAAGTTAAGAAATAAGACTTAAAAAGTCAGCAATAAATAAAATTACGGAGGTACACAAATGAGATTTTTTTCTAAAAACAATTCAAACGATATTAAAAACGAAAGAAGCCTAGATAGAGTTAACAGATCATATTTCTTTAGCACAAAGGAATTCTCTTACAACGCTTCATTAAATACAGAATACAAAAACACACTTGCAGATTCAATCTGGAGTGTTAACAGAAGAAATATTTAATTACCTTAATAAACTAATTTTGTCCATTAAAAAGATCTTGCATATCGCAGGATCTTTTTTATTACAATTTTACTTACATAAAAAAAAGAGGTCTTCACCTCTTTAATTCTTATATTATATTTAATTCTGTTCATTTTTTAAAATTTGTTTAATCTTTGTGTGGATTAAATCTATTGCTACCGTGTTATAACCGCCTTCCAGGATTATTATATCCGCATACCTTTTTGATGGCTCAACGAATTGTATATGAGCTGGTCTTACTGTGCTCATATATTGAAGTATTACCGAGTCGAGGCTTCTGCCTCTATCCTTCATGTCACGAAGAATTCTTCTTATTATTCTAACATCTGCATCTGTATCTACAAATACTTTGATATCTAGTAGATCTCTTATTTCTTTTTCAGCTAGTATTAGTATTCCTTCTAGTATGATTACATCCTTTGGTTCAACTCTTTTCGTTTCTTCTGTTCTATTGTGAATTGAAAAATCATAGACAGGTTTTTCTATTGCTTTTCCTGCTATCAAATCTTTTAACTGTGATACCAATAGTTCGTTATCAAAAGCAAATGGATGATCGTAGTTCGTCTTTACTCTCTCTTCAAATGGTAGGTTGGATTGGTCCTTGTAGTAAGAGTCCTGTTCTATTATAGTTACATCTTTTTCATCTATAAGTTTAATAAGTTCTTTGGTTATGGTACTCTTACCAGACCCAGTTCCTCCTGCAATTCCAATTATAACTGGTTTTTTCATGACTGAGATTTTCTCCTTATCATATATTTTTCTTCTACAGGTTCTATCGTTTTAAATTTATATATTTGTAGAGCCTTGTTGGCAACGTCTATGACATTGTCATCTTCGTCATACATTTCTTCTATTGTTTGAGTAAAATGTTTCCTCCCAGGTCCGAAGATTTCTACTTCTTCTCCAGGAAATATTCTATTTTTTTGTACTACTGTTGCGATTTTAGTATCTTCATCGTAATCAGTCACCACACCCACATAGTCATATCCGCGAATATATGAATTATCTGTGTAGACTTGTGAATCTTCCTTAGCCTTTCCATAGAAAAATCCCGTAGTCCAATCTCTGTGACTGACCTTTTTTAATTCTTCTTCATAGTATGGGTCGAATTTATAATTTTTCGGATCTCTATAATATTCATCTATCGCCATTCTATAAGATCTTATGGTGGTTGCTAAATAGTAGTCGCTCTTTACTCTTCCTTCTATCTTAAGGGATGCAATTCCCGCTTCGATAAGTTCGTCCAAGTGGGCTATCATGTTAAGATCCTTGGAGTTCATGATAAATGTACCTTCATCATGTTCTTCTATTGGGAAATATTCTCCTGGTCTCTTCTCTTCAACAAGATAATATTTATACCTACAAGGTTGGGCACAGTCTCCCATATTTGCATCTCTTCCTGTCATATAGTTTGAAAGTAGACATCTTCCTGAATAGGACATACACATTGCTCCATGGCAAAATGTTTCGATTTCTATTCCTTCAGTGTTCTTTACAATCTCTCTTATCTCTTCTAGAGAAAGTTCCCTTGCAAGGACCACTCTTTTAGCGCCTTGTGCCTTCCAGAAATTAACAGTCTGACTATTTGTCACAGATCCTTGAGTGGATATGTGTATATCTAGCTTAGGTGCAGCAGCCTTAACTAGAGAAAACATACCTGGATCGGAAATTATAACCGCATCCACTCCTGCATCTTCTAGTTCCTTCGCATACTCTTCAATGCCTATTATATCATTATTGTGAGGCACAATATTTAGAGTTACGTGGACATGAGCGCCCCTTTCGTGAGCGTATTCCACTCCCTCTCTTATCTCTTCTATAGAGAAATTCTTAGATGCCTTTCTAAGTCCAAAGGAGCTTCCTCCTAGGTAAACCGCATCGGCACCATAATCTATTGCGGTTTTTAATTTATTTAAATCCCCTGCTGGGGCTAAAAGTTCAATCTTCTTCAAATTTCCTCCTTATTAGTAGAGCTCCATCTCCAATAGGAACAATACTAGAGTAAAACCTTTCATCATCTTTTATATCTTTCAAAAATTTTCTAAGTCTTTTAACTATGGTTATCTTTCTTCTCTTTACCAAATCCTGATTTGCAATCATCCCTCTGAAAAGTACATTGTCACAGACGATTATTCCATCTCTATTTAAAAGTTTTATCGCTTCGTCAAAATACTTTTCGTACTGCCCTTTAGCAGCATCTATGAAAATAAAATCGAATCTTTCTTTGCATTCTAAGAGATATTCATAGGCATCAGAATGGACAATATTTATTTTGTTTTCTAGTCCAGATTTCTTTATATTTTCACTTGCGATTTTTACCATATCCTCGTTTATTTCAACTGTTACTAGATTTTCTACAAAGTCATTCATAGAAAAAGATATGGCTGAATAACCAATTGCAGTTCCAAGTTCCAAAATTTTCTTAGGTTTTGTAGTATTTATAAGAAAATTATAAAACTCTTCGCACTCTTCTTCAATTATTGGAACATGGTTTTTCTCTGCATAATCTCTAAGTTCAGCTAAAAGATCTGATTTAGTTTTATAAAGACTTCTTAGATAGTCTTCAATATATTCGTAGCTAACTTTGCTCATAAATTTAGGGACAAAAATGTCCCTCCTCAAATTTCCATTATAATAGGTAAGATCATCGGATTTCTCTTGGTTCTATGGTACAAGAATCCTCTTAAATCTTCCCTTATATTTGTCTTAAGCGTTGACCAGTCTGAAATAGATTTTCTGTCGCATTTGTCTAGAGTCTTCTTAACCATATCTCTAGCTTCGTCCATTAAATCTACAGACTCTCTCACATACACAAATCCTCTAGATATAATATCTGGACCGCTTACAACTTTTCCTTCTTGTTTAGAAATAGTAATTACTACTACTATAAGTCCATCTTCTGAAAGATGCTTTCTATCACGTAGAACGATATTTCCAACGTCACCGATTCCAAGTCCATCTACCAATGTATTTCCAGAAGGTACGCTTCCAGTAATAGCAGCAGATTTCTTGTTAAATTCAAGAACATCTCCATTTTCAAGGATAAATATATCTGAAGGATCAGTACCCATTTGAGTGGCAAGTTCAGCGTGTTTTAAAAGATGTCTAACTTCACCATGGGCCGGCACAAAGTACTTAGGCTTAATAAGTGAAAGCATCATCTTTAACTCCTCTTGACAAGCATGACCACTCACGTGAATTTCAGAAAGCGCTTCATAGATAACCTTAGATCCAGTTTCCATAAGCTTATTTATAACTTTTGCAACTGAATTTTCGTTTCCAGGAATAGGCGTTGCAGATAGAATGATAACATCTTCTGAAGTTGCCTGAATCTTTCTATGTTCACCAAATGCAATTCTCGTTAGAGCACTCATAGGTTCTCCTTGAGATCCCGTTGTGATAACCACTGTCTCCTCTGGCTTATATTTCTTCATTTGGTTAATATCTATAATTGTGTTTTTCTTTACATCTACATATCCAAGTCTTCTTGCAGTGTCCATCATAGTTTCCATAGATCTTCCAGAAAGTACAACTTTTCTACCAAATTTTTCGGCAGAGTTTATAATCTGTTGAACCCTGTGGACATTGGATGCAAATGTAGCTATGATGATTCTGTTATTCATACAGCTTTGGAAAATTCTATTAAATGTCTCTCCAACATTGGATTCACTCATGGTGTATCCCTTACGAAGGACGTTTGTAGATTCTCCAACCATAGCAAGCACACCTTCTTTTCCTATTTCACCAAGACGAGTAAGGTCAATTGGTTCTCCAGAAATAGGTGTGAAGTCAACTTTGAAGTCTCCAGTTACAAATACATTCCCTATTGGACTCTTTATATAAATGGATGATGAATCAGGAATAGAGTGGTTAACCCTTACCCATTCAACTTCAAATTTGCCAAGTTTGATTCTATCTCCTTGGTTTACAACCTTTAAGCAAGATAGTGGTATTCTGTGTTCTTTTAATTTGTTTTCTAATAAACCCATGGTAAGAGGTGTTCCGTAGATCGGAATATCAAGCTCTTTCAATAGGTATGGAACAGCTCCTATGTGGTCTTCGTGACCATGAGTTAGAACTAGTCCCTTTATTTTATTTTTGTTGTTTATTAAATATGTGAAATCTGGAATTACTATATCTATTCCAAGCATTTCATCTTCTGGAAAGGTAAGCCCGCAGTCAACGATAATAATTGAATCTCTGTATTCGACTACAGTCATATTCTTTCCTATTTCATGCAGACCTCCTAATGGTATTATTTTTAATTTGTTGTTATTTTGCATTGATTTTATTCTCCTGTAATTTTTCATAGCAATCTTTGCAATAACCCGTGAATTTCAATTGATGGTCTACTATTTTAAATCTTTCGTTTTTTTCTACTTCATTTTCAAGTTCATCAAGAAGGTCAATCTTAACCTCTTGAACCTTGCCACATTTTAGGCAGATTAAATGGTGGTGAGTATGCTCTTTGTCGTTTAATTTAATCTCATACCTGGTAACATTGTCGCCGAAATTAATTTGGTTAATAAGTCCAATTTCATAGAAAAGTTGAACAGTTCTATAAACAGTTGCAATTCCAATGCTACTGTCTATCTTTGAAACATCGTGGAACACCTCTTCGGTCGTTAGATGTTTTTCTTTGTTATGGATAAACGAATTGTAAACGAGTACCCTTTGATTGGTGAACTTATAACCGTTTTCTTTTAATTTTTTCTTTACGTATTCAGTGTTTAAATCCATTTTCATTTCCCTTCTCCGTTAGTTCTTCGTAAGCTTCGATAGCTTCTTTTAGCTCAGCATCCCCGATACCTTCCAGATACTCTCCGTCCTTGTCCTCTTTGATTCTTAAAATATAGGTGGACTGACCATCCAAAGATTCAAGTACTGCATAAGCCTTGTTGTCGATTTCAAATTTACCAACTATTTCGAACTCAACTTCATTTCCATTTTCATCAAAAAATTTTTCAGTCATTATCGTTATTCATCCTATCTATATAAGTCTGCAAAATAATAGATGCAGCTAATTGATCGATATACTTCTTTCTATTTTCTCGTCTGACATTTGACTGAATCAGAGTTCTTTCCGCCTCAATAGAAGTAAACCTCTCATCTTGAAATATCACTTCAACTCCAAATTTTGGAGTGAGTTTCCTTGCAAATTTCCTTATTCTTTTGCTCATAACCGTATCGCTACCATCCATATTTATAGGCACACCAACCACAACCGTTCCAATATTATAGTCATTTAAAATACCTTCGATCTCTTCATAGGCTTTGTCGTTGGATGTTCTCCTGATGGTTACGAGGTTACTTGCGATAGTACATGTTGTGTCGCTAATAGAAACACCGATGTACTTGTCCCCTACATCAAGTCCCAAAAATCTATTCATAATTATAAAATATAGATGTGAAGATCACATCTATTTCAAATAGCTATTTAGAAGTTCTTCAAGAAGTTCGTCTCTTTCAACCTCTTGAATGGTAGCCCTAGCATTGTTGTGGCCTGTAATATATGTTGGATCTCCAGAAAGAATATATCCAATGATTTGATCAGTAGGATTATATCCCTTATCTTTAAGAGCATCATATACAGTTTTTAAAATGCTTTTAATTCTTTCAGTTTCTAAATCTTGCTTTTGAAAGACTTGAGTTTCGTGATTCTTATTCATAATCTTCCTCCATAACCCATTATACCACATTTTGAGATAATTTACACAATATTGATAATACTTTCATTTAAAAATTTTATTTATTATAGACATAGCAAAATTTTCATAAAAGCTTGCTTTATAAGTCGCTCAATTTTATAAAATTAAAACCCTCCTTACACTTTAATAAGGAGGGTTTTTGAAAATATTTTAATATTTATTTAATTAGCATCCAGTCTTCTTTTATTTTTCCGCTTTCTCTTCTCATATAATCATGAGTGTTTGTGGCTTCGACCATATCATTATATCCCCAAAAATCAGGAGTAAGATCAACGAATCTCTTTAAATCAGATGGGTTTTTACATTTTCTAAGTGAATGTTCATCATAATTTCTATCAAACATATTGTTTAAAATTACTGCTACTTCACATCTTGTTATTTCATTATCCGGTCTAAATGTTCCATCTGGATAGCCTGTGATTCTTCCCGCTTTATATTCGCTTCCTATTGGACGCTCTGCCCAATGGTTAATTATATCTTGGAATGGTGCAGATCCTTCTGGCTTATTGTCAAACATAGCAATCATTTGAGTAAGTTCAGCTCTGGTTATGGAAGCATCTGGTTTAAATGTTCCATCTGGATAACCTTTCATTATTCCTTTTTCAACTACCGCATTTATAGCTTTGTTATACCATGCACTTGGAGTATCTGGAAAGTTTGGTTTTGTTTCTGAAGCTTTAGATTCTATTTCAAGTAATCTTGCTACCATCGCTGCGGCTTCTGCCCTTTTAATTTTTCCATTTGGTCTTACTGTTTCATCTGGATATCCAAAGATATATGCCTTATGTCTAGAAGTAAAATCTGTTGGATAATAATAAAGTTCAGTTTTAGAAGATCCTTTCTTTGCAAATTTCTTTGCAAATATATATAAATTTCCTTTGACTTTGTAGGTTTCGTTATCTATATATTTTTCCCCGCTCAAGTCAGCCTTGCTGTTCCAATTTGGTAATGCTTGGCTTGGGTTAGGTAGCTTTGTACTTGCGTAAGTCAAGATTTTAACATCCCGTTCTTTGATAATAGCGCCCGCTTTTTCTTTTATGAATTCTTCCCAGTTGTAAGGATTGCGATATTCCATGAATACATATTCGCTTAATTTGCTTGTGTAAACCGGTTCTGCGAATAAACCTTTTGCCACGTCGTTCCCGTCATAAATCGTGGTTGTTACTGGATTTAGGTAGTTCACGTCATAATTATTTAGGATACTTCGCACATTGGTCCATGTTTTGTCCGATTGCTCAATTGCCAATTTACCTTCCAGTGAACTTTGTTTAAACTTCAAGTCCTTGAAGTCTTTGTAATTTTTCGGCGGATTGTAAAATCCATAACCGGCTCTGTTACCATTAAATACAACATTATCATTAACTTTCAGCATTTTATAAGCATGATAGGAATACTCAATGCCCCTGACAGGTTTCGGATCTTTATAAACTAACTCCTGAGGGTCTGAATAAATTTCTAAAAACTCTAAATTTTTGGTTTCATCTACAACTTCGTTCTTTTCATCTTCTGCAGGATTTTCCATTGATCCCGGACCGGAATAAGGCAGATACTTTTTAACCGGGAAAGTATAATATATCGCTCCTCCAAGTCTTGATGCGTAGTTATTTATAAACTGACTGTCATCGATATCAAGTTTACTTCCGACACATCTGATTGCCCCGCCACTGACAGTTGTAGCTTTTGCACTACCGCCGCCCATGAGTAAATAATCTTTTGATTCGCTTAAATTTTCATCTGCTCTATTATTTTTAAACTCGGTATTTCTCACTTTAACATCATGATAGAAACCTATATTTATCGCTCCTGCCATGACTGCTTCGTTATTTATAAATTTAGAGTTTTGAATAATAACATCATCAACTGGCATAAATTTCGGAACTTCCTGCGCCTGTCTCATACTTGGCGTAAAGCCGGCTAATTTCGCTGGACGATGTGACGGAGTAATAAATCTAATCGCTCCGCTATCTTTGCCCTTATTACCTATGAACTGGCAATTATATATATTTAATTTTCTAATGGGTTCATTTCCCCAAAGAAACACTGAAGTCACTTCAATGGCGCCGTCATCCTGCCCTTTGTTGTTGATACAATTAACATTTTTAATCGTAGCGTCCTCTATAAAATTTAATTTAAACGCTCCGGATGAACTACCTTCATTCTCTTTAAATGATCCATCTTCCATAGTCAATTTATCTAAAAAGCTTAAATCTAAACAGTCGCCCTTGTTGTTACTGAAATGAGTGTTTTTAATTTCTGCAAGACCACCTGCAAAAATCATGACATTGGTCTCAATATTATTTGAAATCTCGCAGTTCTCAACGATATTATTACAACGATAACTCCAGATTAATAAAGGGTTATCGTGTGGATTATTCTCCTCTTTAGTATTATCTATAATCTTACAATTGTGCATGGCAAAATTTATCCACTCAGTTTTAATGACATTAAGAGTATATCGACTCTTAAAATTTCTTATTTCGCAACCGTCCAATGCCAGCTTTGCTTTATCGGGTGGAAGCTTGTAATCATCGCTGTAATACGGGTTGTCATCTGAAAATTCATAATTTATAAAGCCATTTTTTTGACCGTTTCCGTCGATGGTTAAATTATTAATATTTATTGTGTTGGGTCCATTTTGGGTATCTACCGTTATCATAAATCTTTCGGTAAAGCTTGCAGATGGCTTAATCTTAACGCTTTTATCTTTACCTGTAATCGTAAAGTCATTTTTAATATTTAGCTCTTTTGATAATTCCAAATCATCATTTAGTGTCAAAGTATAAGCTTTGTCATCATCAATGGCATTTATAGCTTCGGTAAGACTATCCGCATCATTAAATCCGACGCTCGTTTCGCCTGTACTTAGTATGTACTTATCTTCTTGTGCCATAGCTTCATTAAATGGCAATACTGCGATGAGCAATAATAGTATAAATAGAAAATAAAATCTTCTGTTCATTCCAAACTCCTTTTTTTATTTTTGATTTATAAATAACTTTTCATATAAGTATTTATTCATACTTATAATATCATATATTTTAACGCTTTAAAAGAATTTTGTTAAAATTATATTTATTAATTGCGATATTTTAAATAATTAATTATTAAACTTATTGTATTTAATTGGCTTTAAGATAATACATGTATAAAAATATAATAATTAATATGTTTTTCAAAAATTACAATAAATAATTTCAAAGTTTTAAAATCTATTTATAATTTATTCCATAAAAAAATCTGTTGGGTATTTTATTTCCCAACAGATTTTTTACAGGATTTTATATGTAAAAAAGGGACTATTTCTAGTCCCTTAATTTTTATATTATTCTTCTACTGGATGGTAGTTTGAATGCATACGAACATAGTTTTCGTATCTATCTTTTGCATCTTGTTCTGCTCTTTCGTAAAGAACTTCTGCTCTTTCAGGGAATTTCTTCTTAAGTGAAGTGTATCTTACTTCTCCGTCTAGGAATTCTCTGTAAGGTCTTGTTGGTTCTTTAGAGTCTAGAGTGAATGGATTCTTACCTTCAGCTTTAAGTTCAGGATTGTATCTATATAGGTGCCAGTAACCAGTTTCTACTGCTTTCTTTTCTTCTTCTATAGATACGCCCATTCCTTTTCTGATTCCGTGGTTGATACATGGTGCGTATGCGATTATTAGTGATGGTCCTTTGTAAGCTTCTGCTTCTCTTATTGCTTTAAGTGCATGGTTCTTGTCTGCTCCAATTGCAATTTGTGCTACGTAGATATATCCGTATGTTGTAGCCATTAGTCCTAGGTCTTTCTTCTTGATTTCTTTACCTGCTGCTGCGAATTGTGCTACTGCTGCTGTAGGTGTTGATTTAGAAGATTGTCCACCAGTGTTAGAGTAAACTTCTGTATCTACTACCATTACGTTGATGTCTTCTCCAGAAGCTAGTACATGGTCAAGTCCACCATATCCGATGTCGTATGCCCATCCGTCTCCACCGAAGATCCATTGTGATTTCTTGATTAGGAATCTTTCCATTTCTCTTAGGTCTTCAACGATTTCTTCTGCTTCTCCTGTGAATGATTTTTCAAGAACTTTTAAAACTTTAGCTGCTGCTGCTTTTGAAGTTTTGTATTCGTCCATTCCTTCAATCCATTCTTTGAAGACTTCATTTGCTTCTGTATCTACTCCAAGTTCAATGAATTTTTCCATTAGAACTTTTATTCTATCTCTTGATTGTGTTTGAGATACTGCCATACCATATCCGTATTCAGCGTTGTCTTCGAATAGAGAGTTAGCCCATGATGGTCCTCTTCCGCAAGAGTCTGTGCAATATGGCATAGATGGTGCTGATCCACCCCAGATTGAAGTACATCCTGTTGCGTTTGCGATGCTCATTCTGTCTCCAAATAGTTGAGTGATTAGCTTGATATATGGTGTTTCTCCACATCCTGCGCATGCTCCAGAGAATTCTAGATGAGGTGCGAAGAATTGTGAGTTTTTAACGTTGTTTGGTTCGAAAACTTCTTGTTTTGAAGTAACTGTTGCTGCGAAGTCCCAGTTAGCTGCTTGTGCTTCCAAATCTTCTTCAAATGGAATCATTACAAGTGCTTTTTCTTTTGCTGGACATACTTGAGCACAGTTACCACATCCTGTACAGTCTAGTGGAGAGATTTGAATTCTGTATTCGAAATCTGATGCTCCCTTACCGATTCCCTTCTTAGTTTCGAATGTTTTTGGTGCATTATTCTTTTCTTCTTCGTTTAGTAGGAATGGTCTTATAACTGCGTGTGGACATACGAATGAACATTGGTTACATTGGATACAGTTTTCAATCTTCCAATGAGGAATGTCTACTGCGATACCACGTTTTTCGAATTTAGAAGTTCCTGCTGGGAATGTACCATCTTCCATTCCAACGAATGCAGATACAGGAAGTAGGTTACCTTCTTGTCTGTTTACAGGGATTAGAATGTTGTTTATGAAATCGCTAGCGCCTTCAATCCTATGTGCGCCTTCAGCTTCTGCAGATTTCCAAGATTCTGGAACTTCTACAACGTGAAGTGCTTCCACCCCTTGATCTACTGCTTTGTAGTTCATGTTTACAATTTCGTCGCCCTTAGCGCCGTAATCTTTAACGATAGCTTCTTTTAGAAGTTTTGTAGCTTGTTCCATTGGAAGTACTTCTGAAAGTTTGAAGAATGCTGATTGCATAACCATGTTGGTTCTTCCGCCTAGTCCAATTTCTGCTGCTATCTTAGTTGCGTTTATTGTGTAGAATTTGATGTCGTTTTCTGCAATATATTTCTTAAGTGATCCTGGTAGGTGAGTTTCTAGTTCTTCATCTGACCAAGTTGTGTTCATTAGGAATGTTCCACCACGTTTTAATCCACGAAGTAAGTTGTATTGGTAAACGTAGGATTGTTTTGAACATGAAATGAAGTCCATTTCACTTAATAGGTATGTTGAAGTGATTCTGTTAGTACCGAATCTTAAGTGTGACATAGTAACCCCACCTGACTTCTTAGAGTCATAGTCGAAGTAACCTTGTGCATACATGTCAGTGTTATCACCGATTATCTTGATTGCAGATTTGTTTGCTCCAACAGTTCCGTCAGATCCGAATCCCCAGAATTTACATCTGATAGTTCCAGCTGGTTCTGTTGAGATAACTTCGTCGATAGGTAGTGATAGATGAGTTACATCATCATCGATACCGATTGTGAAGTTATGTCTTGGTTTTTCTGCGTCAAGGTGTTTAAATACTGCAAGGATTTGTGATGGGTTGGTGTCTTTTGAACCAAGTCCGTATCTTCCTCCGCAGATTTCTGGTTTGTTTGCTTCGTCGTAGTAAATATCTCTAACGTCTAGGTAAAGTGGTTCTCCAATAGATCCCTTTTCTTTTGTTCTGTCTAGAACTGCAATCTTCTTAACAGTCTTAGGCATTGCATTTAAGAAATGTTCTTTAGAGAATGGTCTGTAAAGATGAACTTTTAGTAGACCAACTTTTTCACCTTTGTCCATTAGGTAATCTACAACTTCTTCTATACATTCAGTAACTGAACCCATAGCAACGATTACTTTTTCAGCATCTTCTGCTCCGTAGTAGTTAAATAGTCCGTATTTTCTACCGGTTAGTTCTGAAATCTTTTCTAAGTAATTTTCAGTAATTCCAACTACATCGTTGTAGTATTTGTTTGAAGCTTCTACTTCTTGGAAGTAAATATCAGGGTTTTGAGCAGTACCACGAACTTGTGGGCTTGTTGGGTTAAGAGCTCTATCTCTGAATTCTTTGATAGCTTTTTTGTCTACTAATTTCTTAAGATCATCATAGTCAAGTACTTCGATTTTTTGAATTTCGTGAGAAGTTCTAAATCCGTCGAAGAAGTGACAGAATGGAACTCTAGATTTGATTGCTGCTAAGTGAGCAACTCCACCTAAATCCATAGCTTCTTGAACTGATCCAGATGCAAGTAGTGCAAATCCTGATGCTCTAGCTGCCATAACGTCTTGGTGGTCACCGAAGATTGATAGTGCGTGTGAAGCAAGAGCTCTTGCTGCTACGTGGAATACTCCTGGTAGAAGTTCCCCTGCGATCTTGTACATATTTGGAAGCATTAGAAGTAGACCTTGTGAAGCAGTGTAAGTAGATGTAAGTGATCCTGCTTGAAGTGCTCCGTGAACAGCTCCTGCTGCTCCACCTTCTGATTGAAGTTCTTTAACTAAAACTTCTTGACCAAATATATTCTTTCTTCCTTGAGCTGCCCATGCATCAATGTGTTCAGCCATTGGTGAAGATGGTGTAATCGGATAGATACATGAAACATCAGAAAACGCATAAGCTACGTGAGCTGCTGCTTCGTTTCCATCCATAGTTTTGAAATGTTTAACCATTTAAACCTCCTAAATTTAATACCTGTTACTAGATAATAGTTTTACATAAAACGACCATTGTCATTTCAGATATAACTATTATATAACTAAAATAAATGTTAAACTGTGATATTTATCACACGAATTGATAATCAGCTTATCAATCTCACATTGTTACCTATTATTCTATCACAAAAATTTAACTTTGACAGTATTATTAATTTTTTATGATACATAGGTTCTATTAAAAATATTAATCCTTTATAAATTTACTTAATCTTTTTCTATTAAATTAATTATATTTAAATTTGAATAAAAAAATAGACCCGAAGGTCTAAATTTATTTTTGTAGTACAGCTTGCACTGCCATTCTATCGTCTATATCTGAACAAGTGGACAGAGTAAGAAATTTTTCTCCAAATTTTGGAAGATCACTATTTATAATATTCTTCTTTTCTATTCGAGATAATAACTCTTTCCACTCATTCTCATCATAGCTAGTTGATCTATAATTTTCATAGGCATCCGCATCGTATACGGCAAAAATTTTATAGATAAATCTTCCGTTTAAAGTATCTACGATTATATAAGGATTATCCTCCAGGTATGAAGGGTCTCTATATTTATTCAAAGAATTAAAAACATGACCAGATCTGACATTGTGTCCATAGAGAATAGTATTTTGATCAGAGAAGTCATTTGAATTTCTCGCATCCATAAACACAGCGCCGAAAGGATGATAAGCTCCAGTGTAATCATGGTCAAGGTAGAATGAATTGTCATTCCCCTTAACAATAGGAAAATCTAAATCCAAATTTTTTATATATATTCTTCCAATGACATCTGGATAAGATTTGTGAAGTGACTCCACAAATTCTCTACCTGCCTTTATCTCTTTATCTAAAGCATCATCAGAATTATCAGAAATACTATTAGTAATTTCTTCCAACCTTGAAGAATAATCCACCTTTAATTTGTCGTAAGAATTGTTATCCATTTGATAATTATAGATTTTATAACCAGACCAAGCTATGATTATAACAAGGAGGAACTGAATTATACTTATTAACTTTTTCTTCAATTTAACCCTCCTCATTTTTATTATTTTTCGTCTTCTTTTTTCCTTCTTTGTAAAAATGCTAGCGCTGAAGCAGCAAGACCAGCAATGCCTGCATATCCATCGATTCCAGCATCATAAGTCTTAGGTGCTTTTGCATAATCGTTTATATTTGTATTAGATTTAGCTTTTTTACCTTTAATAGTTTCAGAATCTTTGTTTTTAGAAACATAATATTCGCCAAGTTCTTCTGGTGATTTTTCATCTTCACTAGATTTTTCAAGTTTATCTGAAGATGCTCCACTTGGATTACTTTTAGTTTCACTAGATTTTTCTTGTTCAGATTCTTTATCTGATTTATCTTGTTCAGCATTTCCTGGTTCTTTATTTTCAGAATTTGAAGAATTATTGTCTTTTTTATTAGGTTTGTTATTGTCAGATTGTTCTCCTGGATTTACATTCTCATTAGGTTTATTATGATTTTCTCCACCAAAATTTTCTTCACTAGATTTTCCTGGTTTGTTATCTTCTGGTTTTTCTGGTTCAACGGGTGCCGGACACATCTTATCGTTTGGTTTTGTGCCTACTTTAATAATTTTCTTAACAGGTTTTTTAGTAATTTCTTCTTTTCTCTTGTCTTCTATTTCTTTACTGTTTTCGATGACGATAGTCGTTTCTTTTTCGCCATTTTCCCCTTCTTGTTCAACCTTGTGAGTACCCGCATCCATTGTATTGTCTTCAATGATTTCTACTTCAAATGGAATATTAGACTTCACTTTCACTTCACCAGTTGTCTTAGAACCATATTCATAAACCGCCTTAGTTGGCTCAGTTCTTTCTACCTTGGTTTCAAGCTTGCCAGTTTCCTTGTTGAAAGTAGTTGTGACAGTAACCTTACCTGGAGTACCTTCTTTTATTTTCTTAACTTCTCCAGCCTTTAGTTCAGGATTGTGTTTGTACTCAGTTTCGTGTGGAATTGGTTCTTCCTTCATAACTGGTTTGATACCAACTTTTACAACTCTCTTAACAGGATCTTTTGTTACTTTATTAGTTACGAGTTTCTTTTGGTCTTTATCATAAGAAGTTGTTATAGTAACCTTGCCATTTTCACCTGGAGTTACTTCTTCTTCCTTGCCCATTTCTTCATTTTCATCATAGATGTATTCTGTTTCAAATGGCTTTTCAACTTCTTTGACAATTGGTTTGATACCAATCTTAATTACCTTATCTACAGGGTCTTTAGTTGTTTTAAATTCGCCTTCTTTATTTTCAGTTACTTTTCCATCTTTGATTACAAGAGTATTTGTTCTTTCTTGTTCTCCTGGTTCTCCACCAGTTTCTTCTCTTTGGCCAGCTTCTAGATTTTCATCATACACGTATTTTGTTTCGAAAGGAAGTTCTTTCTTTTCTTTTATCTCGTGAGTACCGTAATTTGTACCTTCACCAACTAAGACAACTGCATTTCTAGCTTTTTTAATAACTTTTGGCGCAGAAGTATCAGTTACCTCAGAGTTTTCTATAGTAAGGGTTACTTCTTGTTCTCCCTTTTCTCCCCTTAATTCATTTCCTTTATCATCAGTAGCGTATTTCCATTCACCCTTCTTTAGTCTTGGGTCTTTTCTAACTTCTACTTCAAATGGGAGTTCTTCTGTGTAGGTGTGTTTACCTTTTGTACCTGATGCTACAAATTGTACTTCTGTTTTCTTTGTGCCAGCTTCAACCTTATTTCCTTCTGCGTCTTCTTCGTAGTAGTGGGCTGTTACTGGGACATTTAGTAGGGCACCGTCTATTGACTTGCCTTCTTCAGCATTTGGTACAGTTGCTGTAACCTTACCACTTGTTTCATCTATTGTTACATTCCAAGTATTGCCCTTATCATCTGTGTAGGTTGGTGAATCTAAGGTGTATTTACCTGGTCTTCTGTTGTATTTATCTTCTGTATTTAAGATAACATCTGAAGAAAGCTTATCTCCTGACTTACCTGCCTTGGCATTATAACGTGCCGTCATATTGGCCTTTTCTTCGATTACGAAGTAGGCATTGGCTTCTTCGGTGATATCTTTTCCCGGCTTTTGTTCATCTGCATAGTGGGCAATTACAGGTACTGTAAGCTTTTCCCCACCGTCAAAGGCTTTAGGGTCTACAGGCTTGGCAGTAACCTTACCTGTTGTTTCATCAACTTTTACAGTCCATTTATTTCCCTTATCATCTGTAGCTAGCTTGTTACCAGCTTCATCAGTTTCCAGAGTATCCGGAAGCGTATAGTGGTTCGGTTTTATTCTCTTAGTATCTTGTGGAACTGTTGCCTCTGATGTTTGCTCATTGACCGGGTAGTTTACTTGAGCGTCGTATTCCGGCTTGATATAAGTCGACTCTTTAACTACAAAGTGGAAATAGTGGAGGTCTTTAGATCCGTTTGTGTAGGTGTATTCTACAGGAACGGCGATAAAGTCTCCGGCTTTGGCGGATTTGGGTGGTTTGACTGTAAATTTAGAAATATCATGTGCGTCAACTTCTAACTTCCACTGATCTTCTTCTGCCTTCCCTTTGTTTTCGCGATTAATAAAGTCCATGATAATCCTACCAGCAGCTTCTCCATTTTTATCTGCTTCATTCATCTCATCCGCAGTCTTATCATTTTTACTTGGGTTCGCTGGCGTAAACATTTGAACTGTAAAATCCTCGCCCGGATTTACATTTAAATAAGTTCTACCTTCTGTAGCCTTGCCGTCTTCATCTTCGAAGGACTGATTATAGTATCTTGTATCGTCAAGGTTTAGCTTGAATCCACCTACAAGGTTATAGTGGTCGTAGCGGTCGATACCTTGTTTATCTATTGTGACATTTTTTCCCTTATGGTTGATGTCGGCAGTACCGGCTTCTGAGCCTGTGTATGTTCCTTTTTCACCAAATTCGTCTGGTATTTCTGCTATGGTTTTAAATTCTTCTGCTGTTCTTGGACGGACAAAGAATTTGACATCTAGATTTTGAAGGGCCTTATAGTCAGGCGTATTGAAGATGGAGTCTTCATTGACGACAGTCTTGCCATTTTCGTCCTTCTTTAGGGCTCCTTCCGGCATCTTAATGTGGATATTGCCATTGTCGCCAATATAGGCACTTGCTCCTGGAACAATCGCTCCTGTAATAGGGTTATAGACTTGACCTACTAGTCTATCCTTGGCGTTTGCGTCAATATTGTCTACCTTAACACCCGTGTCAATGTCTTGGCCTTGGACAAATACCTTTTCATTGTATTCGCCGCTTAGCTTCATAAGCTCTAGCTTGTCATTTTCATTAGGCCATGGGTTGACCTTGTAGCCTAAAGCGAAGTTACCACCAAAAAACTTAACTCTTGGGTTATCTTGAGTGTAATTGTCTTTCATACCGAAAGATGTGGAGGAGTTATCCTTGTTATTTATATGCTTTAAGGTTTCTTCACTGGCCTCATAGTTCAAATTTCTTTGTGACCTAGAAGCCGCAATTCCTGTATTTTCATTTGGCTTATAGGTTACATCAGGAGATTCAGGAGTTAACTTATCTCCTTCACTCATCATTTTCTTGTTTCCTTTATCAACAGGTAAATTACCAGAATCCGTAACATAAATCTTAGTATAGGTTCTTTGACCAGTCTTCTTGTCTATGGTAATTTGGTAACCATATTCAGTCTTACTTGGTGAAGTCTTTGATGGGTTTTTAATATTGAATTCTAAACCATCTTTCACTTCTCCCTGATCAGTCACAGGACTCTCTTGATTTGTATCTCCCGGTTGTAGGTCGGTTTCCCTATAACGTTCGCTACCACTATAGTCTTTTATATTTTTTTCATCTTCATCATAATTTGGGTCGTCTGCTTTTTGAAGATTTTTATCTCCTTCAGTTTGAGTTCCATCTTCTACCGCTTCACTGTTTTGACCAGTTTGTTGACCTTCTGGAATTTTTTCCTCTGATGTTTGAAGATCTTCATTTACTGCTGATTTTTCGCCGTCTTGTGTATTTGTGTCTTTAGATTCAGATTTTTCTTCTTTATTTTCTACAGTAAACTTATCTTCATTTAAAACCTTTACAATTTCTTTATCATTTTCTTTTGAATTTTTATTTATAGATTCATTTTCTTCTACTATATTTGCAGAAGATCTACTTGTGCTTGTAGCTTCTAATCCTTCTTGGTTAGAAACTGCTTCTACTTTTTGTATAGCATATTCTTCATCTTTTTTGTCATCTCTCCTAGACAAAACCTCTCCTACTATTTCAGTTCTTGGTGCGCTAGTTGCTCCAACACTTACTTCTTTTGCGTAACCCACTCCAGGTATTAGTACTATTGCTCCTAAGAACACAGGTACTAAACCTACGCTTAGTTTACGCATACCGTATTTTGGTTTTGTATTTGCGGATTTTTCTTTTTTCTTATCCACAACGTCTTTTAATCTTTCCATTTTCTCATCCTTTCTTTTCATCATGTCAATAAATTTTAAATTTTAAATCTTAAAATTTTGCGTGCAACGTTTAATTGTTACCCGACATTTTAAAGAAATTAACATAAATTTTCGAAAAACGCTAACTGTTTAACTTGAAGATGGGGGTTTTTTCAAGTATTTTCGCCTATAAAAATTTTTTTAAAAAAATATTTTGCCATTTCATAAACGTTTCATAATTTACCTATAGAATTGATTTATAAGCTATTGGGAAATAGATTTTATCCCGACAGATTACTTTTAAATTTTAGGAGGAAATATGAAAAAGAATTTACTTAAAACATTATCTCTTGTACTTACTATTTGTTTAAGTTTAAGTACAGTTGGTTGCCAAAAGAAAGATGGCAATGCAAAAAATAACAAAGAAATAAAAACTAATGAATCTGGTATGTCTTTTGAAGCTAATCAAAAAGACAATAACGAAACTTTCAAGCCTGCTGACTACTGTCTACAACCTAAGGACGAATACACCTACGAATTTCTAGGTCTTAAGTTCAAGTTAAACGACAAGATTCTAGAAGGTATGAAGAACAAAGATATTGGAATGCTAGATGACCAAAGTCCTATTGACCAAGATTTAAAGTATGCCATGTTAACTTTTAGTTCTCTTACTGAAGAACAAAAGAATGCAGAAATAAATAAGATGGGCGAAGGTTATGTTGAATGGCAAAACGGCCTTGAAAGAATCGGAACTCTTGGTATGTTCAAGAAAGGCACTTCCGAAGATGAAATTTCTAAAATTACTAAGTGTGATACTCACAAAAATCTAGGAACTTCTTCTGACGGAGAATTCGAATACTACCTAAGCACAAATAAAGCTAGCAAATTTGCTGAAGAACTAGATAAGACTGAAGTAAATATTATTGATAAAAAAGCTAGACCTGAAAATGGTTTTGTCCTAGCTGAAAAGACTGATCTTGAAAACACAGTTCCATTTGGTGGAGAAGGTGTAACTGATCTAAGTAATATCGTAACTAAAGATATCGAAGGCAAAGAATTTTCTAAGGCTGATTTCGAAAAATACGACCTAACCATGGTAAATGTATTTGCAACCTGGTGTACTGCTTGCGTTAAAGAAATCCCTGATCTAGTTAAACTTCAAGAAGAAATGAAGTCTAAAGGCGTTAATATCGTTGGAATCGTAACTGATACTGTAGATGATAACGGAGAAAATAAAGACGCAATCGAAAAATCAAAACTAATTCACGAAAAAACTAAAGCAAACTATCCATTCCTAATGCCTGATAAGACTAACTTCAATGGAAGACTTAACGGCATCCAAGCTCTACCAGAAACTTTCTTCGTAGATAAGAATGGAAAGATTGTTGGAGAAACTTATTCTGGTTCTCACAATTTCAATGACTGGAAAGAAATCGTTGAAAAAGAACTTGCAAATTTAAATAAATAAAATAAATATAATGAAAAAGATAATTAAAAGTCGCTACTTTACTCTTCTCCTTCTTGTAACGAGTGTGGCTATGACCTACTACGGATACCAAAATGGAGAAGTTAAAGTAGTGCTTGAAAAAGCCATAAGAATTTGTATGGAGTGTATCGGCATTGGATAATATTAAAACAGAAAAAAAGTTTAAATCCAAAAAAGAAATCTATAAGACTAGAGACAATTTTAGACATTGTTTTCAATTTCTCTGGTTTATGATCACCAATTCATTCTTTGAAGGATTTAAAACTGGAAAAATATATACTGGAAAACTAAAACAGCTTTGCGTTCCCGGCATGAACTGCTATTCATGTCCGGGAGCCAAAGGCTCCTGTCCCATCGGTTCTCTCCAAGCGGTAATAGGAAATTCAAATTATAAGTTTAGCTACTATGTAGTTGGTTTTCTATTCTTCATAGGAGCACTCATGGGTAGGTTTGTCTGCGGGTGGCTATGCCCCTTCGGACTAATCCAAGATCTACTCTACAAAATTCCTGGATTTAAAAAGATTAAAACTTTTAAATACGATAAATATTTAAGAAGATTGAAATATTTCATACTAATTGTATTTGTCATAATTCTACCCCTATTCCTAGTGGATGTACTTGGCCAAGGCTCACCATACTTCTGTAAGCTCATATGCCCTGTCGGCATGTTGGAAGGTGGAATCCCTCTAGTACTTCTAAATAAAACTATGAGGTCTGCCATTGGATTTTTATACTATTGGAAAGGCGCTATACTTATTGGTACCATCCTACTTTCAATAATAGTCTATAGACCTTTCTGCAAGTACATCTGCCCACTAGGAGCAATCTATTCACTTTTCAATCCAATCTCTATGTTTAGATATAGACTGGACAAGGACAAATGTATAAATTGTGGCAAATGTGCAAGAGTTTGCCAAATGAATGTAAATCCAGTTGAAAATTGCAATAGTTTAGAATGTATAAGATGTGCAAGGTGTAAGAATGCATGCCCTGTACACGCAATTGATTATAGTTTTAAAAACTAAGTATAAAAAAAGATGTTAACATAAAAGAATCATGGTTATAACTATGGTTCTTTTTTTATACATATCAAAATCCACACAATTAATCTGTTTTTTAGTATAATAATTATAAGTAAAGGAGGTATTATGAAAATATTAGTAGTTGAAGATGACCGTACCATAAGAGAAGGTATAAGTGAATATTTGAGCGAATTTAACTATACTGTCCTAGAGGCGAAGGATGGAAAAGAAGCATTACAAAAGTTTGGTCCATCTATAAATCTAGTCATTTTAGATATTCAAATACCTTTTATAAATGGACTTGAAGTCTTAAAAGAAATCAGGAAAACGAGCAATCTTCCAGTGCTTATGCTCACTGCATTTAACGACGAAGAATACAAAATAGATGCCTTTACAAATTTGGCAGACGGATATATGGAGAAGCCATTTTCTCTACCGGTTTTAAAAGCGAGAATCGACTCACTGATTAAGAAAAGTTACAAAGATGTAGAGCTCTTTGAATACAAAGACACAGAGGTAAACTTCACCAGCTACACAGCAAAGGTAGACGGTAAAAGTATAGACGTAAACGCCAAGGAACTAGAAATACTAAGATGTCTACTTGATAACGAAGGAAGAGCGCTTACAAGGTCTCAAATCATAGATAGTGTTTGGAAAGAAACGGAAGAGATCCCATTTGACAGAGTCATAGACGTATATGTAAAAGAGCTTAGAAAAAAACTAAAACTCGATTGCATAGTAACCATTCGAAATGTGGGATATAAATTGGAGAGAATATGAAAAATATAAAGATATTTCCAAAGATGTTCATACAGATTTTTTCAGTTCTTGGAACTATAACCATCCTAACTCACCTGCTTGTGTTCTTTATATTTCCAAAGACCTACTTAGAAACTAGAAAAGAAGAAATCTATACGAGAGCCAACGAAATTTCTGCCAGCATGGAAGGTAGAAAGATAGAAAATATAGAAGAAGCTTTAAAACTATACTCTGAAAGCAGTGAAATAAAAGCCTATGTAAAATCTAAAGAAAACGAAAATGAAATCCCGGTTGGAGATATAAATATTGATCTAGAGGGCTCAAACAACTCTCTAATTCTCGAAGAAAGAGAGATCAGCCTCGATACAGGAGAAAAGGTTGAGTTGCAATTCATATCTTCAAAAGATATGCAGAAAGAGGCGAAGAATCTGAGTTTTAAATTTCTTCCCTATTCCCTATCCGCTTCAATTCTATTTTCAGCGATAGTTTCACTAATCTATGCGAGGATGATTAAAAATAATATACAAGAGATAAAAAATGTCACAGACAAGATGATGGAGCTAAATCGTCAGGTCAGACTAAAGGTGGACTCAAAAGATGAAATGGGGCAGCTTAAAGAGCAGATAAATACTCTCTACTCCACACTTTTAAAATCCATCGACGATGTAGAAATAAAAAATTCAGAAATTCTAAAGCTTGAAAAATTAAAATACGACTTCTTGAAGGGATCCTCCCACGAACTCAAAACTCCACTTGCAAGTCTTAAGATAATCCTTGAAAACATGAAGTACAAAATTGGAAAATACAAGGACAGAGACCATTATATCGATGAATGCATAGAAATTGCCGATGAACTCTCTCAAAATATTTCTCAAATACTCACCGTTTCATCTTTAGAAAATTTAAAGGACGATGAAGAAGAAGTAAAGGTTTCTGAAATCTTGGATGGA
Organism: Peptoniphilus sp. BV3AC2; assembly: GCF_000478945.1. Lineage (NCBI taxonomy): Bacteria > Bacillati > Bacillota > Tissierellia > Tissierellales > Peptoniphilaceae > Peptoniphilus > Peptoniphilus sp. BV3AC2. The sequence goes on from NZ_AWXD01000007.1 coordinate 67,531, forward strand.
GTTTTAAATAAGTATGAACTCATGGCCAACCAAAAACATATTAGTATAAAAAATAATATTTCCGAAGAAAAAATATATATTGGAAGGACCGCCCTTCGAATAATACTATCCAATTTAATTTCCAATGCAGTTAAATATTCCGACGAATATGGTAGTATAAATATAGGATCAGAAAAAGGATATATATACATCGAAAACACTTATAAAAATAAAAGTAGTATCGATATAGATAAAATCTTTGATGTAAATTTTGATCTAAGTAAGAAGAATAGCAATGGACTGGGGCTCTATATAGTTAGTAGTCTTCTTAAAAACTACAAGATTAAGTATAGAGCAACCCAAGGCGATTCAAGTTTTAAATTTGAAATAGAGTTAAATAGATAAGGAGAAAAAAATGTTTATATTAGAATTATACCAAAATGGAATAAGCACAGAGCTAGGACTATTTGACACCATAGAAGAAGGAAGAAAATTTGTATCTCAACTTAAAGGATACAAATTTGAAGAGATAGACGGATTTGAATACGAAACTATAAAGCTAGATTCAATCTCTGACTATATGGAACTAGAAATAAATGGCAACATAGTACCACTAACTAAGTTTATGTTTACAGAAGATGGCGATGTAGAAGTATATTGGAAAGAAATTCCAAACCTATCTAAAAAAGGAAAAGGAATCTTAGAAGGTGCAACGAGAGTAGATGCCTACACAGTAGCAAATTCAGATTTAAGAGAATATATCGAAGCGAGAGAAAATAATTATTTAGAAGTAAAGAAAAATCTAGAAAAGAAAGGCTACCAAGTAGAAAGAGCCTACTTCGGATCAGAAGACGGAGAAGCAATCCTATATAGAAAAAAAGATTCAGAAGATTGGCACTTCTTAACCCATATGGACCCAGAATTCACAGAAGAATTCGATTTAGATGAATGTTTAGAAATGGTAGAAGAAGATAAATAATTATTTAAAGGCTATGAGAATTAACTCATAGCCTTATAATCTTTTTCTATTTCAAAAAATCTAAATCTATCCGGAACTAATCTTAATCTACCATTTCGCTTATGGATAAGAGTTCACATTAATGGGGTCAGGTCAATTTTGCAGACAATGTCTGGCAAATTGGATATCATAAATATTACCTTTAAATCCATCGATTGCTAAATGCCTATTTTGACATTATTTTTAATTCACTCTCTCTCATTATCAAATCCATTAAAATACTCTTCAGTATATAAAACCTGAACTTCTCCGGACCAATTAAGTATTGAACCGATAAAATCATTAATATCTAATCCGGGCATTTCATAAATTTCTTCATCTCCAAATGTTCCCGAAGCATCTTCAATAAAAATAGTTTCATAGCCTCTGTCGGAACATATAATGCTCGAAAATAAACAACAATACTCCGTATTGAAACCGCAAATATAAACTTTAGACACTTCATTGTCTTTTAAAACTTGGGCAAGATTGGTTTTATAAAACGGATTACATGACGTCTTTTCAAGCACATAATCTCCCAATCCTAGAAGTTCTTCGCAGATTTCCACATCATCGGAGCCTTTAAAATATGGGCTGTCGATATCATTCGAAAGATGCTTGAATAATATTACAACATCATTATTCTTTTTGAAATCATCAATTAGAATTTTAATATTATTTAGCGTATCAGAAAAATCTTTTTTCTTTAATATCCCCTTTTGTACATCCAATACTATTAGTGCATTCATTATAATCTCCTTAATTTTACTTATTACTTATTAATTTCTTTTTCTAGTTCTTGAAGAACTTTTATAATCTCTTCAAACTTTGGATATTCTCCATATATCATTTCTGACATAGCCTTATAATCTTTTTCTATTTCAGAAAATCGGTACTCTCTTGGAACTAACTTCAATTTGCCAATTAATGCATCTTCATACCTAGCCCACTTTCTAGGGTAGAATTTCATCTTAAATTCAGTCACTTTTTTTAGTAATTCTTTATCCTCTAAGGCTTTGTTTTTAAAATCTGAATTTGCTATTTTATATAGGTCATAAAAGTGTCTTGCATACCTATGTGGCATAGAAGAAGATTCTGGTCTATTCGCTTCATGATGAAGTATAGTTGCCTTTTCCCAAAAGGTTCTCTCTGCTGAGACTGTTCTTATATTAGTTTTTTCTTTAAATACATTTGGATATGCTTCACTAATTATTGGTGAAATTTTAACTCTAATTGCAGGTGTCCATGCTGCAAGGCTTCCTATTTCAAGCCTTATATTTTGTGTCAAATAGTTAGATTCAAAAATTTTAGGATATTTACATAGAATTGTTTGTGGGTTTATTGTATCTATTGAAAATTCAAAATCAAAATTCTTTAAATCTTGTTCTAAAACTTTTAAAAATTCATCTTTTAAAAATTCTTCTGTTTTTTCGTTAACTTCTTTATTGAATTTATCTTGCTTGGTATTTGACCTTTCTAACCATGGTTCTCTTTCTTCATATCCTAATACTCTCCAGTCTAAGATTAGATCTATATCATAAGACAAATCTTTCTATCAGTCCAAAACATTTAGAAAGTGATGTGCCACCTTTAAAGGTAAAATATTCCTTCCATTTATTTTCATTAAATAAATAGTCTAAGATAAAAGTAACCCAATAGTCTTTTTCAATAACTGCTTCAGATATATTTTTCTTTCTGGCTGTATTTACTATTAAAACTCTTAAGTCTTCTTTGTTTTCCACATAAAACTTATTCATTTTTGTCCTCAGAAATTTCTCTTATTACTTCATATATCCATGATGGCGCTGATTTTGATTCATTCATTAAGTCTGTTCTTTCTTTTTCAGTTAAGCTTTCTCTTATCTTTTGTATAACTTCGTTAGTTATATTTTCTTTGCCCAAAGACTTAATTGCTTGAATAACTGTCGCTGTCTTTAGGGACATATTGGCAATTTCTCCTGGATTTACTTTTTTAAATTCTAAAACCATATCCCCAATTTTATATTCCTTATATCTTCCACTAGATATATATTTATAGTGAGTTGGTACTTGTGTGGATAGTCCTAATAAGTTTAAGGCTGTGCTACTATATGGTGCAATATTCCAATTATATTTTCTTGCTATGGCAAGTGCTAACTCGTGAATTGATACTGCTTCGTACTCTCCAATTAATTCACTGTATCTTGGATTGTAATAAAAGCCATCAATGACACGCTTAATTTTTCTTTCATTAACCATTCTATTCAATGTCTTTCTAGCAGTTTCATAAGAAGCAATATCTAAAAAGTCATTAGCAAAAAATACTTTATGTGAGTCAAAATCATTTATTTTATCTGATATTTTTTCTGTATATGAACTCATTACAATCCTCCTTTGTCCCAAATATCATATCATATCTGGGACAAAGGTTCAATTGCACTTAAATTTCATATCCTTTTTTATTACTTCCTTGGATAAGATAATGTATTATGGGATACGATATCTTTATTTAGTCTTTCGTATATATTTTTCATGTATGGTTCATCATCTCATTGCATTTATCAACAAACAAGTTTACATTTTATTTGTTAAATTATTTGAGCATGAAAAACCACCTTAGTGACGATTAAGGTGGTTTCTTTTATTTTATTATTTTTAAATAGTTTTTTTATTTAGATTTTTAAGCGAATATAATCCTATTGATATTAATGCTACATAAATTACTATTCCAATTGGGCTTAGTCCCTGGTCTAGTATCGGCACCATCACCAACGAATTGTTTACAGCGTGAACGATGATTGGAGCTTTGATCGACCTTTCCATGTGGTAAACATATGCGAGGACCAGTCCCATAAAAAATGTATTCGGAGTCTGCAAAATATTGAAATGGTAAATTCCAAAAACTAACGCCGTCAAAAATATTGTCATCTTCAGAGAGGTTTCTTTCTTCAATTCCTCAAATAAAACTCCCCTGAAAAGTATCTCTTCAACTATTGGTGCTCCAAAAACAACTGCAAAAATAATTATTATTCCGTCCAAAGGTCCATTTACTTTAAATACACTTTCCATTAGATCGTTGGCAGATTTTAAAAGTTCAGAGCCGGCAAATACTTTAGTTATTATATTTGTAAACATAATTCCAAAACCGACAGTGCCTAGTCCAACTCCTACTAATTTAATCGGTTTGTCGATCTTTCCCATTTGGATATATCTTCTATTTAATTTAGCAACAAAAGCTTTGTTCCTCTTTTTTATAAAAAATGTTAAAATAATCATCTTCAAAATTTGTCCAGCTAGAATTCCATAGGCTGCAAAATCTTTAGAATTTAGTATGTTGCCAGTTTTAATATTAGAAATAAATCCAGGAACAAGCAATCCTACAATTGCATCTATAAATATATTAAAAATTAAAAATCCTATGATTATTAGAAATGCTTTTATAAATCTTTTAGTTTTTTCCATATCTTTCCCTCCTTTTGTAAAACTTTCTCTTATAAACCATTATAATAGATACCTATATGAAAAAACCACCTTTACGGTGGCTTTCGCTGTTAGTATGGAATTTTTATTTTATTAAATTTTGAACTCACAAATATAATTTAGAATACAAGAATTATTTATCGTTTACTTTAAGTTCAAGTACATCAGGACGAGCATAGTGACCGATAGCGTCATGTTCCATTTTGCAAGCAGAAACCAAACTCATATCAAGCTCTGCATAAATAATCGTTTCTTCATCCCACACAGGCTCTGTCAAATAATGTCCATAAGGATCAATTATACAGCTTCCACCTCTACATACAAATTCTGGAAGTTTAGTTACAACATCGTACTCACACAAGTCAGAAGGATATGAACTGCGTCTGATAATCATATCTGCATTTACAAAGAAACATTTGCCCTCGATTGCAATATGTTGAATGGTAGCTTGCCACTCAGGATTGTCATTAGTGTTAGGTGAAATATAAATGGTAATACCTTTTTGGTAAAGTGCCACACGAGCAAGGGGCATATAGCTTTCCCAACAAATCATGCTACCTATTGGACCCCATGGTGTTTCAGTTATAGGGAAATAGTCCTTATTTGCATCTCCCCACACTACACGTTCAGAGCCAGTTGGTTTTAATTTTCTGTGTACTTTATATGATCCATCTGGTTCAAAAATAACATTGCTATTGTAGAGCGTTCCGCTTACGGCATCTCTCTCAGAAAAACCAATGCTGATATAAGCTCCTATTTTTTTCGCTTTCTCTGAAAGTTGTTGGAACTCAGTATCTCCAACTACAATGGAAGCATCGTAGTATCTCTTCCAATCCTTACGACCATCCTCATTTCGTTTCCCAACGCTAAATCCGAAATTCATACCAACAGGATATCCTGGAATAAATAGTTCCGGAAAAACAATTAATTCTGAATTTTGGCTAGCAGCTTCATCAATATATTGAAGCGCCTTTTCAAGGGATGCACTTTTATTAAACATAACTGGTTCCGCTTGTACTAATGCGATTTTACAAGTGTTTTCGATATTTTTCATACCAGTAACTTCACTCCTCATATAATTAAAATTTGTTACACTAACATAATATCACAGCATTTTTCTGTTTACAATAAACTAATTTATTGTGCTTACATTAGGATTAATTCTGTAACTAGCATCCTTTTATTCCCTGTCTTTGTAGTTTGTTTTTTCTTCAATATTTTTAAGCATGAAAAAACCACCTTTGCGGTGGCTTTTGCTGTTAGTATGGAAATTTTATTTTATTAAATTTTGTACTTTTTTAAATTCATCAGAGCCTGCTTTTTTAAGTAGGTCGAATAGTACTGTTTCTGTGGTAGTTATAACACAGCCTAGTTCTCTTAAGTTTTTAAGTGCATTTTTGTAATTTAGTTTTGCTCTAGATCCTACTGCATCACTTACGATGAATACTTCATATCCTGCTTCTATCATATCTCTTGCGGTTTGGAATACGCAGATATGAGTTTCAATCCCTGTTATGATTACTTGTTTTATTCCTTGTTTTTCAAATTCAGCTTTGAAATTTTCGTCCTTCATGCAGGAGAAATAAGATTTTTCAAGTTCTATTGAATCTCCAAGTGGCTTTCTTATTTCTGCATTCATTGGTCCAAGTCCCTTTGGATATTGGAGGGTGATTACATTTTTCATGCCCATTATTTCAGATGCTTTTGCTAGTATTATATTATTTTTTAGTACGTCATCTTTGTTAAATATGGCTGCTAGTAGTTTGTCTTGGATATCTATGAATAGAAATCCAGCCTTATCTCTTTCTAATTCAAATCTTTTCAATTTAGCCTCCTTAGTACAACTTTGTTCATTATCTCTTTAATATCGCTCATATCCACATCGTTTTCGCTTTTATAGTTTTTAAATGCGGATATTGCAAATGCAAGTTTTAATGTGGTGTCTAAACTATATTTTTTACTAAGTCCAAGGGCAAGTCCTGTGAGCATTAGATTTTTATCCAATGTTGATACTTCCATTCCTTCTATGGAAAGTTTATAGGATTCATCTTTGCTTACAAATACTGCAGACACTCTACCTAGTGCTACTACCATTTCGTAAATATTTAGCTTAGGTTGTAGTGATCTTACTACGTCTTTGTCGTAGCTAATTGGATCTCCTGTTAATTTTTGCAGTTGAGTCTTGTCGATTACTAGTCCCTTGATCTTTGTATTTTTTATAAGTACTTCATCTCTAAAGGATGCTACTACTTCTTTCTTATTATTTTCTGCAATTATCGCTACATTTTCGTAGAAGTCAGACTCTAAATTTAAATTGTCCGTTTCATTTAGCACGAGAATTCCATCTTCTTTTGAAATTTCGTTGATTCTTGAAAGTATTTCTGTCTCCGTTGCTGAAGTCATCCTAGGAGTTTTTGAGATGATGTCGAACGATTTGTTTTCTTCATCTTCTACTTCTCCATCTTTATTCTCACAGTTTATTGTAACTTTAACCTGTTCAACGGATTCGTCCAATAATTTTACAATGTCTGTATCTATTCTTAAATTTTCAAGATATTCCCTGATTATTTTTCCATTTTCTAAGCCTAGACAGGTCAAAACCTTGGAATTTTCTCCAAGTTTTTTAAGGGTCATCGCTGATGTAACCCCTGTTGTACCTATGCTTCTACTGGTAGTTTGAGCGGTATTTTCTCTATCTCTTGTAAATCCATCGAGGCTATATTCTTTTATGAGCCTTGGATTAAAGTCACAAAAACAAATCATATTTTCTCCTTTACTCTACACTTAAAAGTGTACTTTCTACAACTTTTGCAATTTTAGAAACTTTGTCCCTTGACTCTATTCTATCATTACTTTTCGCATAGATGTATAGTTTTATTTTTGGTTCAGTTCCAGATGGTCTGACTGCGAACCAAGACCCGTCTTCCAATTTGTAGATAAGCACATTGGAGCTTGGATTTCCATTGAATCCATGGAGGTAGTCATTTACTTCTCTTACTTTGATGTCGCCAAATTCTTTAAACTCTGTCTTTCTGAAGTAATCCATCATCCTTCCAATTCTCTTTTGGCCTTCGATTCCTTCCAGAACTATACTCTTTAGATATTCTGTGTAGTATCCATATTCTCTAAACATTTTTTCTAGAACTTCGTATAGAGTTAGTCCTTGTTTTTTATAGTATGCCGCCATTTCACAGATGAGCATGGAGATAATCACTCCGTCCTTGTCCCTTACATGGTTGCCATATACATATCCTATGGATTCTTCATATCCGAATATAAAGTCGTGTTCCTTGGTTTTATCCCAAATATTTGGGAGGTTACAGATATTTTTAAATCCTGTCAAAGTTTCAAAAGTTTCAACGCCAAATGATTTTGCAATTTTCTCTGACATATCTCCTGTCACTATGGATTTTACGATTGCACCTTTTTGTGAAATTTTATTCTTTTCTTTAAGTCCACTTAAGATGTAGTAAGTTAGCATTGAACCTATTTGGTTCCCATTAAAAGCGTAGTAACCACCTTCGTACTTGCCAAGCATAGCAACTCTGTCACAGTCTGGGTCAGTTGCAAAGACAAGTTCTGCATCAGTCTTTTCCCCAAGAGCTACCGCATATTTAAATGCAGCTACATCTTCCGGGTTCGGATATCCAACTGTGGTGAAGTCTGGATCCGGATTTTCTTGTTCAGGTACAACTTCCACATTTTTAAATCCACGCACTTGTAGCACATGTCTTACCGGTTTGTTTCCAGTTCCGTTAAGTGGTGTGTATACGATTTTGATACCTAAATCTAGTTCGTCATCGTCGTGGATTCTTCTCTTTAGAGTTTCTTCGAAGTAGGATTCGTCCAAGTCATGTTTTAAAACTTCTACCAATCCAGATTTTTTTGCTTCTTCTAGGCTTGGTAAATCTTCTATATTATAGGTAGATTCTTTAATATTATTTTGAATTTCACTTGCGATATCGTCTAGGATTTGAGATCCTTCGTCCCAATAGACTTTGTATCCATTATAAATTTTTGGATTGTGGGAAGCAGTTATAACTATTCCCGCTTGTGTTTTTAAGTATCTAACCGCATAGGATAGCATAGGAGTTGGTCTAATTCCATCGAATATATAACATTTAACTCCCATACTTGCAAATACTCTTGCAGCAATTTCTGTAAATTCTTTGGACTTATGTCTTACGTCATGGGCAATTACAACGCCTTTTTCCTTGCCGCCTTCTCTTGCAAGTACAGTCTTCGCTAAGCCTTTTGTGGCTCTTGCGATTACGTATTCGTTCATTCTATTGGTTCCAAGTCCAAGGATTCCTCTTAGTCCTGCTGTACCAAATTCCAAATCTTTATAAAATCTATCATTGATTTCAGAGTCTTTTAAATTTTTTAGTTCTTCTCTTTCACTTTCATTTAAAAAACTAGAGTTAATCCATTCTTCATAAGTTTTTCTATACATTTTATCCCTCTATTCTTTGATTAAGTCGCAGAACTTAGCATTTACAAGACTTGCTAAATCCTTTGGGTTTATAATTATCTGTTCTCCAATATGACCTGCAGATACGTAGAACTCTTCCAAATTTTCCGCATCCTTATGGATAAATGTCGGAAATAATTTCTTCATGCCAACGGGAGAGCATCCTCCGTGGATGTATCCTGTTAGTGGCAAGAGGTTCTTTGCCTTTAACATTTCTATTTTCTTGACTCCACAGGCTTTTGCAGCCTTTTTAAGATCCAAATTATCGTCACTTGGAATTACAAATACAAAATTTAAATCTCCAGATTCAGTTACCAAGGTTTTATAGACCATCTTAGTGTCTACTCCAAGCTTTTCCGCTGCGTCTACTCCACTTAAAGCTTCGTCCGGATCATAGGAACTGGTTCTGTAATTAATTTTGTGACTGTCTAATATTCTCATTACATTTGTTTTTTTCATTAATTATTTACCCCATTTTTTATTATTCAAAAGAATTACCACCACTAGAGTTATGACTCCAAGTAGGACAATGGTTCCACCTGGCTTAAGTCCAAGGTAGAAGGATAGAAAAAGTCCAGTTATGGTAAAAAATATTCCAAATAAAGATGACATAACCGTCGTCTTAAAATATGATTTTTCAAATTGCATAGCACAGGCAACCGGAAGAATCATAAGGGAACTGATTATTAAAATCCCAACGGTTCTTGCAGATAGTGAAACTGTAAGTGCAACCAAAATCATAAATATTAAATTGATACGGTCCACTGGAACTCCACTTATTTTAGCAGAATTTTCGTCGAATGATATATATAGTAGATCTCTATAAAAATATACAAATAAAAGTAGTACCACCGCTGATACAAAGATTACTATCCACATCTCTTCATCTGTTATTGCAACTATTGAACCAAATAAAAACGATTCAAAATTTGTCCTCGTCTTTACAAATCCAGTTAATAATGCAGCAAGACCTATTCCTGTACTCATGGTGATAGAAGTGGACAGGTCTGCATATCCTGGAAGTTTTTTACGAATAATTTCTATAAAAATTGCTGAAAATACGCAGAGCACTATGCTCATAAGTAGTGGCTGAAAACTCATTACAGATCCTAGCATAACGCCTGCAAGTGCCACGTGGCTCATGGCGTCTCCTATGATGGACATCTTTTTGTTTACTACCACCACACCCATAAGCGGAATAATAAGGCTTATGATGCATCCAACTATCAACGCTTTCACCATGTAAGGATAAGAAAATATTTCCATCATAGCCTCCTTATCTTCTTTTCACTAAGTTCAAAAGTTTTATTTAAGTATTTTGAAACATCTCTAAGTTCGTGGGTTATTACCAAGATTGTTTTATCATGAGCAGCATTTAGATGGTGAAGGAGCTCATAGAGACTTCTTCTAGAGTTTTCATCAACTCCATTTGTCGGCTCATCTAAAATTAAAAATTTTGTATTTTTAACGAGAGCCTTGGCAATTAGAACCCTCTGTCTCTGTCCTCCACTTAGTTTTGAATAGAGAGTTTCATATTCTTCTTCCATTCCAACTTGGGAAAGTGCATATAGAATTGAATCTTTTATCTCTGGTGAAACTTTTTTAAATCCCCTAAGCCTGTCATAAAATGCAAGACTTACTAATTCTCCAACGGTGATTGGAAATTCCCTTGTGGTTCCTATTTGAAGTTGAGGAACGTATCCTATATCTGTGGATTCTATTCCAGTAGTATAAATTTTACCAGAATCTGGTTCTAATTCCTTCAAAATAAGTTTCATAAGAGTGGATTTTCCCGAACCATTTCGACCTATTAAGGCTGCGAAATCTCCCTTTTCAATTTCTAAATTTACATCGTCTAGAATAATATCTCTTTCATAGGCGAATGTTAAGTTTTCTATCTTAAGTATACTCATAATAAAATGGGAAGTCTAAGACTTCCCCTCCTTTTTCTAATTTAATGCTTCTTCAAGATTCTTTAGATTATCTCTCATTATTGAGAAGTAATCTACACCTTTATTCATGTCGTCTTCACTAATTCCTTCGATTGGATTTAAAGTTCTTACTTCTGCACCAGTTTCTTTTGAAATAGTTTCAACTATTTTCGGATTCATAGCTTCTTCTGTAAATATAATCTTAATGCCTTTTTCTTTTACAAGTTCGATTATTTCTTTTATAGTCTTAGCATCTGGTTCAGATTCAGCCATAACTCCTTCGATTCCCTTTTGAGTTAGTCCATATTCATTACATAGATACCCAAAAGCCTCATGGCTTACTACAATTTCGTTGGATTTGATATTTGCAAGTCCATCTTTGTATTCGCTGTCTAGTTTAGTAAGTTCATCTGTATATTTTTTAAGATTTTCTTCGTAGAAATCTTTGTTTTCTTCATCAAGAGCAACTACTGCTTCTGTAATGTTTTTAAGCATTATTTGAGCATTTTTTGGACTTAACCATACGTGTGGATCATTTGGTCCATGGTGATGATGGTGATGTCCGTGTTCATGTTCATCGTGGTTGTGATTATTTTCGTTATGATTTCCATTGTCATGATTGTGATTGTCATGATTATGATTGTTGTGGTTATTGTGGTTATGATTGTTGTGATTGTGGTCTTCGCCTTCATGATTGTGATCATGATCTTCATCTTCGTGGTCGTGATCGTGTTCTTCGTGGTTAGCTAAAAGATTTACGCCTTCAGATGCTTCAACGAATTTGATGTCCTTATTGATTGCTGATTTTACTTTATCTATATAGGATTCAAGTCCAGCTCCATTGTATATGAAAAGATCTGCATTTGTAATGTTTTTCATATCTTCTGCAGATGGTTCAAAGTCATGGGCGCTTTGGTTGCCTGATTCTAGGTAGACTACGTTCATCTTATCTCCAACGATTTTCTTTGTAAAATCATAGATTGGATAGATGGTTGTGTAGATGGTTTTAGTAGTTCCATCACTTGTTTCGTTTGATGCGCTATTTGTAGTTTTATTATTTGATTTGCAGCCTACAAGAAGTACACTTAGCGCAAGTACTACTGCAAAATATTTCTTAATGCTATTCATATTTCCTCCTGTATTATCATTAAAAAATTTGAGTTCATTTTTTTAAAATTTTTCTAAATGATATTTAGTTGAACATCGGTGCATAAATACATATGTCCAGGTATTCATAAATAATAATGAATCTCATAATCTATATATTACCACTTATTAAAATTTTTTCAAATATTATTTTTTCTGGACAATTTTTAAAAAAAAGTATATAATCTATTGGTACATTATGAGCTGAAAAATTTGCAATTATATATTAAACTGTGTTAAAATATAGAGTGCAATTAAGAATGGAGGTGGCACTATGGCAAAAAAATGTGAAATCTGTGGAAAACAAAGAGTATTTGGTAATACAATATCTTTCTCACATAAAAGAGGTAATAGATCTTGGGCTCCAAACCTAAGAAGAGTAAGAGCCGTTGTTAACGGAACTACAAAAAGAATCGACGTTTGTACTAGATGCTTAAGAAGCGGAAAGGTAGAAAGAGCACTTTAAGGCTTCCTATTTAATAGAAGCCTTTTTTTAAACCTTCTTTTGGGAGGTTTTTTTATTGCATATATGAAAAGCCCCCAAAAATTTTTTGGAGGCTTTTTTTAAACTTATATTAATTTATTTTTTTACTTTTTATTATTTAAGTTTTAAATTTTATTTTTTATTTTTTTGAAATCTTTTGGAACGCTTCCCTTGGGCTTCCATCATCTATTTTAATTACACCACAATAGGTAAATCCATTTTCTCTTATCTTATCAAGCATCTTATGGTTGTTCTTGTGTGTGTCTATTCTTAAGTTTTCAAATTTTTCTTCAGAAAACTTTATAATTTCTGACATAATTCCTCTAGCTTTTCCAGAGCTTGCCACTCTATGCAAGGTCGCATAAGGCTCATCATTTAACCATTTGCCATCTATTTCAAGATAGGTTTTATCTTCTCCATATATAAGTGCAAATGCACCCACAATTTCATCAAAATCTACTACCTTGTAGAGATTTTTATTTTCTATATCCCTTTCCAAAGTTTCTTTAGATGGTTTGTTATCTCCCCACTGGGTTTTGTTTCCGCTATTTTTCATAAATTCTCTAGCTTCTCTATATATTTCTAGAAGTTTATCAAGATCCGTTTTTTTCGCTAATTCTATTTTCATAATTTCTCCATGTAAATAAATTGTACCCAGGATTTCTCCTGGGTAATTATTTTAGTTATTTATTTTATGTTCTGTATGAAGTAACATGTGAGCCTTAAATGATAGTGGTTTACCTAGGTATTCATCATAGAGTTTCTTTATATCTGGATTGTCATGGGAACATCTATATTCGTAATTGTCATCTAGTTTATAAAGTTTCTTTCCTCTTTCAAAGGCTTTTTCTTGTCCATCGTGGATAATCTGTCCACCGCCACCTACGCAGCCTCCAGGACATGCCATAACTTCTACAAAGTCATAGTTTGCTTCGCCTTTGTCAATTCTTTCTAGTAGCTCTCTAGTGTTTCCTAGTCCACTTACTACCGCTGTTCTTACCTTTACTCCATCTATATCGAATTCAGATTCTCTGATTCCGCTACCATCTTTAGAACCGTCATTTCTAACTCTTAGGAATGCATCGTTTGGAGGATTTTCTCCTTTCAATGTGAAGTATGCAGTTCTTAGCGCTGCTTCCATAACTCCACCGGTTGCTCCGAAGATTACTCCTGCTCCAGTTCCATCTTCCATCGGATTGTCGCTAGGTATATTTTCTAGATTAGAAACATTTATATGAGCTGATTTAATCATCCTTGTCAATTCTCTAGTGGTTATTACTATATCAGTTTCATGACCCGCAAATTCTCCATAGTACATATCCATTTCTCTTTCAGCCTTCTTAGCCACACATGGCATTACTGAAATTGCAACTATATCGTTAGGATTCTTGCCAATCTTTTCTGCAAAGTAGGATTTCATTACTGCGCCAAACATTTGTTGTGGTGATTTTGCAGTTGAAAGACTGCTTAGCATATGTGGAAATTCTGTCTTTACAAATCTTACCCAACCAGGGCAGCATGATGTAAACATTGGTCTTTCCTTTAAGTCTCCAGCTGTGAATCTTTCTAAGAATTCGCTTGCTTCTTCCATAATGGTTAGGTCCGCACCGAATACTGTATCGAATACGTAGTCTGCTCCCATCTTTTTAAGGGCGTCAAAAATCTTTCCAACTGGTGCTTCTTCTTCAGATAGTCCCATTTGTTCTGCCCAGGATGCACGTACTGCTGGTGCAACTTGCACTACTACAGTCTTGGTTTCATCTTCAAGGGCGTTCCATGCTTTTTCAGTGTCGTCTCTTTCTGATAGAGCTCCTACTGGACAGTGGGTTATACATTGACCGCAAAGTGAACAGTTTGCATCTTCTATCTTTCTTCCACCAGTTACGTTTACTGTAGTTCTAGCTCCAGTTCCTTCTAGTCCCCATACATTTAAACTTTGCATCTTGTCGCAGACTTGGATACATCTCATACATTTGATACATCTTGTTGAATCACGAATAAGTGGGAAGTTGTTGTTCCATTCTTGTTTTTCTAGATGTTCTTCATATGGAATTTCTCTAATGTTTAAATCATAGGTTAAATCTTGAAGTGAACAGTTTTGATTTCTTGCACAGGACACACATTTATTGGAGTGTTGTGAAAGAAGTAGTTCCACTGTAGTCTTTCTATGAGATCTTACCTTTTTAGAGTTTGTTTTAACTTCCATACCTTCAAGTACAACGTTGTTACATGAAGTTATAAGTTTATCTTTTCCATCTACTTCAACTACACATATTCTACATGCAGCTATTTCATTTAAATCTTTTAAATAACAGAGTCTTGGAATGTGAATTCCTACAGATTCTGCAGCTTCCATAATAGTAGTTTGTTCAGGAACAGATACTTTTTTTCCGTCAATAGTTAAGTTTACCATCTATGTTCCCTGCCTCCTTTAAATACGCCGTATCCAAAGTGGTCACAACGAAGACATCTAGATGCTTCTTGTAATCCTTCTGATAGGGTCATACAGTTTTCTACTCCTTCGAAGTCGCAGACTCTTTCACTGCTATCTCTTTCAGTCATATTTACTCTTGCACATGGGCTCTTGTCCTCAATTCCTATTTCCGGAATATCAATATCCACAGAGATTATGTGGTGATATCCAAGGTAGGAGTCGATGTTTGCCGCTACAACTTTGGCAGCTGCGATAGCCTTTATAACAGAAGCAGGTCCTGAAGTACAGTCCCCTCCAGCAAATACGCCAGGGAATTCTTCTATTGCTCCTGTTGAATCGGTGACAAATCTTCCCCATTTAACTGGAAATCCCAAATCTTCAAAATACTTAGTTTCAATATTTTGTCCGATTGCAACTATAAGGTATTCACAACGGATGAATTGATCTTCTTCTCCAGTTGGTTTTATACTTGCTCTTCCGTCTTTTATATTACTAATCATCTGTGGTGTTACCCAAAGACCTTTTAGTTTTCCTTCTTCGTCAAATTCTAGTTTTGAAGGAGCCTTCAAAGTTACAAGTTCTATACCTTCAGATACTGCACCTTCGATTTCTCCAGGTAGGGCTGTCATATCTGCAACTCTTCTTCTGTAAACTATAGAAACTTTTTCTGCTCCAAGTCTCTTAGCAGTTCTAACTGCGTCCATAGACACGTTACCACCACCGACAACAGCAACATGTTTTCCAGTTAGGTCGATCTTTTCTCCAACTCCAACGGCTCTTAAAAATTCTACTGCAGATACTATATTTTCAGCAGCTTCTCCTTCAAGTCCTAGTTTTTTATCGGTACTTGCACCTACAGTTATAAGCACTGCGTCATATTCTTTTTGTAGATCTTCTATACTTAAATCAACGCCAATCTTAACTCCGTGAATTACTTTTACACCAGTCTTAAGAATAGCATTTATATCTTCATCGAGTCTTTCTTTTGGAAGTCTGTAATTTGGAATACCATATCTAAGCATACCGCCAAGTTCTGGTAGCATTTCGTAAACTACAGTACTATGTCCCATAAGTTGTAAGTAGTATGCAGCGCTTAGTCCTCCTGGACCTCCGCCTAGGATTGCAATTCTCTTGCCAGTGGATGGCGCACATTCTGGTGGATCTACAAATCCAGCGTAATCCGCTGCCATTCTCTTTAGACCTCTTATATTTATGGCATCATCCATCATGTTTCTTCTACATTTTTCTTCACATGGATGTTCGCAAATAAATCCGCATGTAGTTGGGAAAGGGTTATCCTTTCTAATAAGCCTAACCGCATCCGCAAATCTTTGTTCCCTTATAAGTGCAATATAACCTGGAACGTCTACCCTAGCTGGGCAAAGTGCCACACAAGGAACTGGTTGAGCATATGTGAAATTACATCTTCCATGAAGAATATGTTCTTCGTAATCATCTCTAAATCCGATAAGTCCTTTGTAAACCATATTGGCCGCTTCGTAACCTATTGCGCAGTCAGATGATTCCATAGCTGTAAGTGCTGTCTGTTCTATAACATCAAGTGTTTCCAAAGTAGCATTGCCATCTAGTACATCTTTTATTAATTTTGCAAGTTGTGCTAGACCAACTCTACAAGGAACACATTTTCCGCAAGTTTGCGCATGGCATAACTCTACAAAAACTCTAGCCATATCCACTGGACATAGTCCCGGTGGTGAAGATTCGATTCTTCTTTCCAAGTCTTTATAAAGACTATCCATTACTATATTCGCTTGTTTAGGCGAAATTATTTCTAAACGGCTCATAAAACTCCCCCTTATGTATCTAATATAATTATAACATATATCGGAATATAAACAAGGAATATATTTTCCTTGTTATCAATTTAACAGAATACTAAGCGTGTAAAGCTTGATTCCATCATAATTAAATTTTTAACAAAATCTTTTGAAATGATAATGTTTATTAAAGATTTATTAATTATGTAATATATATTGAATGTGGTAACTTTTTGCACTTTAAATTGTGTGTAAAAATACATAAAAAAAGAAGCACCCATCGGTACTTCTAATTCTGCACTTATTCTTCAGTGCCTTCTGAAGTTTCAGCTTCGTCTTCTTCAGGTAGCTCTTCATATCTTTCGAAGATAATCTTTTCAATTGCACTTCTTGCTTCTTGGTTAATTGGATGAGCAATATCTCTAAATTCTCCATTAGAAAGTTTTCTAGAAGGCATTGCAATAAATAATGAGCTATCACCTTGAATTACTTTAATGTCATGGACAACAAATGCATCATCAAAAGTAACTGATGCCACTGCTCTTAGGTTTCCTACTCCATGAATTTTTCTAATTCTTACATCTGTAATGTTCATAATGTCACCACCTTGTCATTTATATCTTTATTATAGTACATCGTAATAAAAAAAACTACTATAAAATAGAATTTTGTATATAAAATTTAAATTTCTTTATGTTATAATTTAACAAGACGGAGGAATTACATGTTTATTTTTAATATAGATGAGAAAAAATACAAAAAAATACATTTCATAGGAATCGGTGGTATTTCTATGAGCGGTTTGGCAGAAATTTTAAACGAATCAGGATATAGTGTATCTGGTTCAGATGCAAATAAAAGTGATCTCTTAACTAAACTTGCAAACGATGGCATCGATATACATATCGGCCACAAAAAAGAAAATATTGATGGTGCAGATCTTGTGATCTATACAGATGCTATTTCCCTTGACAATGAAGAGCTTAGAGAAGCTATTAAACAAAAGATAGATATAGTTGACAGAGCTTCTTTTTTAGGTGCTCTTATGAAAAATTACAAAATTTCCATGGCGATTTCTGGTACACACGGTAAAACTTCTACTACTTCAATGGTTTCTGAAATTATAAGAAATCTTCCTGAGAGACCGACTATTCTACTCGGTGGTAAACTGGACGATATAAATGGAAATGTGCTAGTTGGCAATAGAGAAATCATGCTTACTGAAGCATGTGAGTACAAAGCAAATGTACTTAAGTACTTCCCAACCACTGCAGTTATCTTAAATATTGACGAAGACCATTTGGATTATTTCGACAATATGGAACATATAGTAAACACTTTTAAGGGATATGCCGACAATCTACAACCAGGATCTACTCTAATTTTAAATATAGACGATCCATACGTGAGAGAACTTCAAAATAGAGATAACACGACTGTTGTTACATTTGGAGTTGAAAATGACGCAGACTACACTGCAAAAAATATTAAATTCTGCGAAGATGGATACCCTGAATACGACCTTTACTACAAAGGATCTCTAATTGGCAAGGTTATTCTATCAGTACTTGGAATTCACAATATCAAGAATTCCCTTGCAGCTATTGCCTGCGCTCACGAAAATAATATTTCATTCAAAGACGCAATCGACGGAATTCATTCTTACAAAGGTGTTCATAGAAGGCTCGAGTTCAAAGGAATGTTTGGAGGTGCAAAGGTGTTTGATGACTATGCTCACCATCCTACAGAAATCCTCGCTTCCCTTCACGCGATCAAAAGAGGCTGCGAAAGAAATCTATACTGTATCTTCCAACCTCATACCTTCACAAGGACCAAGATTCTACTAGATAGTTTTTCAAAATCTTTTAGCGAAGCTGACTACACCATTATCACAGATATCTATGCCGCTCGTGAAAAAGATTACGGAGATATCCACTCCAAAACTCTTGTGGATGCGATAAATCAAAATAAGGACAAGGCTCTCTATATAGAAACATTCAGAGATATAGTTAAATTCTTAAAGGACAATCTTCGCCCTGGAGACACTGTAGTCACCATGGGTGCAGGAGATGTTTATAAAATCGGAGAGATGCTTCTAGAAGAAGAAAAATAATTTTAAATTTAAGGAGGTTTAACCTCCTTTTATTTTTTATTATTTCAAGAATATTTTCTAATTTTTTAATTCATTTTTTTAAAACTTTTTGATTTTTATATTTTTCTTTGGTATACCAATATTTTTTAAGAATTAAATATTTAGCTTTAAAATAATATTTTAAAATTTTAACCATTTTGTAATCGTATTATTTTATTAAACTTGTTATAATAAATAAAAACGGAGGTTAATTATGAATAATTTTAAAAAAGCAGCAGTAGCTCTTTCTCTTGCAACAATCCTTACTGGATGTGGCGGAGCAAAAGGACCTGGAACTGCAAAAGATGGAAACGAAGCTAAGATTGAAACAGCTTCTATGAAACTTGTTACTTCAGTTGAATCAGCAAACTATAAATTAGTTTCAACTGAAGAACTAAAGAACTGGATTGATAACAAGGAAGATATGATAGTAGTAGACACTATGCCTGCTGATAGCTACAACAAAAACAGAATTCCTGGAGCAGTTAACGCTGAACTTCCTGTTAAGATGGAAGATGTAACTCCAGAACAAAGAGAAGCTTTTGTTAAGGCTCTTGGAGAAGACAAAGACAAAAAAATCGTTATTTACTGCGGTTTCGTTGGATGCGAAAGATCTCACGTAGGTGGACTTATTGCTGAAGAAGAAGGATTCACAAATGTTTACAGACAACCAGGTGGAATCATCGCTTGGATTGACGCTGGATACACAACAGAAAAATAATTAAATTAAATTAAACCCTAAAGCTATTTAGCCTTAGGGTTTTTGTTTGTTCTGAAAAATTATTTGAATTTGCAAAATTTTAATTTGTGATGCATGGTAAATAAAAACCCCTCCATCCTTATTCTAGATTTTGGGGCTCAGTTCAAAATAACTATGGTTATCTTTACATATTTTTTAATTTTTCTTCTATTATTTTATTTACCATTTGTGGATTTGCCTTGCCCTTTGATGCTTTCATTACTTGTCCTACTAAGAATCCAAAGGCTCTGTTCTTTCCATTCTTTATATCTTCAATAGATTGTGGATTTTCTTCTAGTACTTTTACTACAAGCTCTTCGATAAGTGAGTCGTCTTCTATTTGCACTAGTCCTTGTTCTTTAATTATATCTAGTGGTTTTTTATTTTCTTCAAACATCGCTCTTAGGACTTTTTTGCCGGCGTTGTTATTTATCTTTCCAGATTTTATTTCTTTTAATAGTGTTTTTAAATCTTCAACTTCAAACGGAGTTTCAAATTTATTATCTCCAGTTAAGTCAACTCTTCTTAAAACTTCTGTCATCATCCAGTTTGACGCCATGTTATAATCATCAAAGTCTCTTACCAATTCTTCATAATAGTTTGCAAGTTCTATGGTTGATGTCAATACTCCTGCATCGTATTCTGGAAGTTTGTATTCTTCTATAAATCTTTGTTTCTTAACATCTGGCAATTCTGGCATTTCAGATTTTATCTTTTCGATGTATTCATCACTTATCACCACTGGAGGTAAATCTCCTTCTGGTGCAAATCTATAGTCTGCCACAGTCAACTTTTGTCTCATTAGAATGGTTTCATTCTTTTGATCGTCCCATCTTCTAGTGGTTCTGATTTCAGATTTTCCAGTTTCAAGTAAGTCGATATGTCTTTTTACTTCAAAGTCTATCGCCTTTTCTACTCCTCTAAATGAGTTAAGGTTTTTAACTTCTGTTACTGCAGTCTTCTTCCCAGTGTCTAAATCTTTTATATTTACATTTACGTCGCATCTTAGAGATCCTTCTTCCATCTTGCAGTCAGAGATTCCAAGGTATACTATTGTTGCCTTTAATTTTTCCAAAAATTCTCTCGCTTCTTTTCCAGAAGAAATATCTGGTTTAGATACGATTTCTATAAGTGGAACTCCACATCTGTTGTAATCCATAAATGTGTTTTCTTCCATGTGCATGGATTTACCAGTGTCTTCTTCCATTTGTATCTTCATAAGTCCTACCTTCTTAGGATTTCCGTCATCACCTTCGATTTCGATGTATCCGTCATAGCAGATTGCCATATCGTCTTGGGTGATTTGGAAACCTTTGGTAAGGTCAGGATAGAAGTAATTTTTTCTATCGAATTTTGAAAATTTTCTGATTTCGCAGTTAAGTGCATGACCTGCCATAACAGTGTATCTAACTACATTTTCGTTAAGAACTGGAAGTCCTCCAGGAAGTCCAAGGCATACTGGACAAGTCAAAGTATTTGGTTCTTTTCCATAGGCATTTTCGCAGGAGCAAAAAGCTTTTGTCTTAGTTTGAAGCTCCACGTGGATTTCAAGACCTACAATTGTTTTATAGTTCATTTTTACTCCTTTCAAATAAATATGCTGAATTTAAAATTTCATTGTCCTTCATTCTTCTTCCGGTAAATTGGATTCCCACGCTTAGTCCGTCCTTCTTGTTCATTGGAACTGATAGTGATGGACATCCTGCCATGTTTGCTGGAATTGTAAACATGTCCGCCTTGTATATTTCTACCGGTGTCATTTGTGAGTCAAGTTTAATTGGAAGAATTGGTGATGTTGGAGAAAGGATAAACATATTGTCTTCTAGAACTTTATCCATTTCAGATTTTATAAGTCCTCTTACCTTAAGTGCCTTGTAGTAATAATCTTCCGCAAGGTCCAGTGAAAGTATTTGAGTTCCAATCATGATTCTTTTCTTTACTTCTTGTCCGAAGCCTTCGCCTCTAGTCTTCTTGAACATTTCTTCGATGGTTTCGTAGTCATCTGTGGTTCTCTTTCCATAGATGATTCCATCAAATCTCGCCATGTTGGAAGAAATCTCGCCATTTACTAAGATATGGTAAGTTTCGATTACATTCTTTAGATATTTCATGTCCACATAGTTTATCTTTGCGCCGAGATCTTCAAGTATTTCTATTGCAGTTTTAAATTCATTTTCAATTCTCTCATCATCAAGATCCAAGTAAACTTTTGGAATTGCAATATTTTTTCCTTTTAAATAATTTGAATCTAGTTTGTAGAAGTCTACTTCATCTATGGATTTATTTTCTATAGAAGTTGCGTCCTTTATGCTTCTTCCCTTCAATGCTTTTAGTAAAATCGTAGCATCTTCTACGGTCTTACCCATGGTTCCTGGACTGTCAAATGTGTTTGCCATGGTTGAGATTCCATATCTTGAAATAGTTCCATAGGTTGGTTTTATTCCAACGATACCGCAGTAAGATGCAGGTTGTCTAGTAGATCCACCTGTGTCTGTACCAACTGATACCACAGCCATTTCTCCAGCTACAGATGCTGCAGATCCTCCTGATGATCCTCCAGGGATAAGAGTCTTATCAAGTGGATTTTTGGTAGCTCCATAATATGAAGATCTGGTGGTAGCTCCCATTGCAAACTCATCCATGTTTACTTTTCCAAGGATAAGTCCTCCTGCTTCCAAAACTTTTTTAGTAACGTCTGCGTCGTATGGAGATTCATAATTCTCTAGAATCTTTGAACCGCATGTAAGTCTTACATCTTTTACAGAGATATTGTCCTTTAGAGAAAGTGGAATTCCAGATAGAAGTCCATCTTTGTTTAGATTTTTCTTTGCAAGTTCAAAAGTCTTCGTGATGTAAGCATTTATTTCTCCATCTTCTTTTTCTATATTTTCAATATAGCTATTTAAAACTTCTTCCTTTGTGAAGTCGCCTTTTTTATAGCCATCTTGAAGTTCTTTTATTCCTAATTTTGTAAGTTCCATAACTACCTCAATCTACAAATTTAAGTATTTCAAAGTATCCATACTTTTCAACTTCTGTGTTCTTAAGAGCTTCTTCCTTAGGAAGAGATTCTCCTACTTCGTCCGGTCTAAAATTATTTTTAATATCATTTACTTGAAATACGCCTTCTACATTTTCAGTATCTATCTTCGCAATATTGTCGATTAATTTCATCGTATCAACGAAGTCAGATTCGAAGTTCTTAAGTTCTTCATCAGTAAATGAAATATTGGCTATGTCAGCAATATGCTTTATATCTTCAAGCTTCATTTTTCCTCCTCGTATGTTTTCTCATCTATTATTTTAATCCCAAGTTCCCTCGCTTTATCAGCTTTGGAACCTGCGTTTTCTCCTATTATAACGAGATCCGTATTCTTTGAAACAGATCCTACCACCTCTGCCCCAAGGGAGAGAAGTTCTTTTTCTATTTCTTTTCTCGGTCTAGAAAGTTTGCCCGTTAAGACTATCTTAAGTCCTGCAAAATTACTATTTGAATCTTTTGCTAGATCTATAAATTTAGGTTTTATTCCATGATCAAGAAGTTTTTTAATTGAATCTTTAATCCTTTCATCATGGAAAAATTCATAAATTTCGTGGGCTGTTATAGGTCCCACATCATCAATGCTCACCAGTTCTTCTTCAGTTGCATTCATAAGTCCTTCTAGACTTTTGAAATGGTCCGCCAAATCTCTTGCAGCCTTTATGCCCACATTATGAATTCCAAGGGCATACACGAAGTTCGAAAGATTTACGTCCTTTGATTTTTCCAACTGTTCAAGAAGATTGTCGGATTTTTTATCCTTAAATCCTTCCAAACTCATCAAATCTTCTTTCGTAATATCGTAAAGGTCAGAAACTTCTTTTATATCAAAGTCAGAAATTAAAACCGCTGCAGTTTTATCTGAGAGACCTTCTATATTCATAGCATCTCTACTTGCGAAATGCACGATTCTTCCAATTAACTGTGGCAAACATGAAAGTGTATTTGGACAGAAGATATGAACTCCATCCTTATAAAGTTCTGAACCGCAGTATGGACAATGGGTTGGAAGTTTTATTTCCTCTGTCTTTTCGTCGGAAGGAACTGCTCCAAGTATCTCAGGGATAACATCGTTTGACCTTCTAAGTAGGACTCTACTTCCAAGTCTAAGTTTTTTTCTTTGGATGTCGTCAAAATTATTTAAGGTCGCCCTTTGAATGGTAACTCCGCCTATTTCTACCGGCTCTAAGATTGCCGATGGAGTTACCTTTGCAGTTCTACCTACATTCCAAATTACATCGAGAAGCTTCGTTGTGACTTCTTTGGCTTCATACTTATAAGCAACTGCCCAACGAGGAAATTTGTTGGTGTATCCTAGTTTTTCTCTAAGCGAATAGTCATCCACCTTAATAGTTGCCCCGTCAATTAAAACATCCAGAGAGTCTCTCATCTCTTCGATTTTATTTATACATTCTATTGCTTCGTCTATATTTTTCACATGGTAGTAGATCGGATTTACTTTGAATTTCTGTTCTCTTAAAAATTCTTTCATCTCCGTATCTGTTTTAAATTCTCTACCTTCGATGTAGCCAACATTGTAGAAGTATGCGTCGAGATTTCTCTTTCTCGTCACCTTTGGATCTAAATTTCTAAGGGCCCCTGCCGCTGCATTTCTAGGATTTTTTAAGACTTCTTCAGCAGTTTCGTTGTATTTATTAAAGGCTTTAAAAGGCATAAGCCCTTCCCCTTGCACTTCAAATAATCCTTTGTATTCAATACTTAGTGGCACAGAATTTATGGTCTTCACCTGAGGAAGAATCTCTTCTCCTATGAGACCATTACCCCTTGTACTTGCATTTTCAAGAATTCCATTATTGTATGTCAAATTAATTGTAAGACCGTCGAATTTTAGTTCCACCACATAATCTATATCTTTAACTCCAGGAAGAAGTCTCATATTTCTCTCTTCCCAAGCGCGAAGTTCGTCAAAGGATTGTGCCTTATCCATAGAATACAGAGGACTCAGGTGGGTATGTTTTACAAATCCTGTTAAAAGTTCACCGCCGACTCTATTGGTCGGGCTGTCCGGTCTAATATATCCAGTTTCTTTTTCTAATTTTACAAGTTCATCGTAGAGCCTGTCGTATTCAACATCTGCTACCAGAGGTTCATCTAAGGTGTAGTAGTGGTAGCTGTATTTATTCAAAAGCTCAACTAATTCATCTATTCTCTTATTCATTTAAACTCTCCAATGGCGCGTGGGATTTCATAAGTCTTTTGATATTTCCGTTGTCAAAAGCTACTACCAATTCTTCGTCATCATCTTTTTTAGTTACGGATACGATCATTCCCTGTCCAAAAATCCTGTGTTTAACCTTGTCTCCGATGGAGAAATCCTTGGAGGTGTTGAGTTTTTGCTCCGCCTTCTTTTCCCTTTGACTGCGGAAATTTTTAGAGATGGAGTTCATTCTATTTATCTTGCTCTTTCTGTCGTAGTCAATTCTAAGTTCGCTATCTACAGTATCTAAATATTCGATACTTCCCATCTCTTCTATAAACCTAGATGGCTTGTTGTAGGTCGGTTGACCGTAACTATTTCTACTCTTGCATGAACTTACAAAGAGTTGTTCCTTTGCTCTAGTTATTGCAACATAGGCAAGTCTTCTCTCCTCTTCCACTTCGTCATCTTCATCCATGGATCTTCCTGATGGGAAGACTCTCTCTTCCATTCCAACCAAGAATACCACTTTGAACTCAAGACCCTTTGCTCCATGGACAGTCATAAGGCTTACTCCGCCTGTATCTTCCGATTTATCCACATCGGATAGTAGACTTAGGGAAGATAGATATTCTTCCAAGTTCGGCTCTTCATAATTCTTTTCGTATTCGTAGCTGGAATTTATAAGTTCTTCTATATTTTCAATTCTACTTCTAGATTCAACCGTATTTTCTTTTTCTAAATCTTCAATATATCCGGACTCTCTGCAAACTTCTTCGATAAATTCATGAATCGTAATGCTGTCCTTTTTTTCTCTCAGATTTTCTATAATCTCTACAAATTTTTTAATATTCTTAGATGCTCTGATATTTAAATTGTATTCATCTAAATTTTTAATTATTTCATACATGGTCTTGCCAGAGTCTATCGCTGCCTTGCGGATAGATTCTACAGTTTGGTCTCCGATTCCACGTCTAGGAGTGTTAATAATCCTTGCAAGGGATACTTCGTCATCGGTGTTTACGATGAACTGCATATAGGAAATTATATCTTTCACTTCTTTTCTATCATAGAATTTAAGTCCGCCAACTACTCTATATGCGATGCCAGCCCTCATAAGATGCTCTTCAAAACCTCTCGATTGGGCGTTGGTTCTATATAGAATTGCCATATCCTCAAAAGGATAGTCCCTGTGAAGATCATCAATCTTTTCTATTACACATTTTTCTTCGTCAAAGGAAGATGAATATATTTTATATTTAACAGTTTCTCCACCTTGGGAGCTGGTCCACAGATTCTTTTTGTACTTTGTCGGATTGTTTGCAATGAGGCTGTTTGCAGCATCTAGAATATTCTTCGTGGAACGATAATTCTGTTCCAGAAGCACTACCTTTGCATTTTTAAAATCCTTTTCGAAATTTAAAATATTTGAGATATCTGCCCCACGCCAAGCATAGATACTTTGGTCATTGTCTCCTACCACTGTTAGATTTGGATTTTCTCTACAAATCAGTCTTACCATTTCGTACTGAGATTTGTTGGTGTCTTGATATTCATCGACAAAGACGTATTCAAATCTATCCCTGTAATAGTTCTTAACTTCTTCGTGATTTTGTAGAAGCTCCACAGATTTTAAAATAAGATCGTCGAAGTCTAGTGCATTGTTCTTCTTCAGTTCCTTTTCATATTCGTAGTAGATTTCCTTTGTGATTCTCTCTGAATATATGGATTCTGAAAGCACATCCTCCACACGACCTCCGCTATTCTTAATAGAAGAAATCTTGGCTTGAATGGTGCGAGGTTTATAACTTTCTGCACTGAGATCCATCCTCTTTATAATATCTTTTACCACCGTCTGTTGATCCTTGGTGTCATAGATGGTGAAGTTTCTATCGTAACCAAGCCTATCTATATCTCTGCGCAAAATTCTAACGGCGATAGAGTGAAATGTGCCGATCCACATGTTGAAATCGGTGTGAATGAGCCTCTCGACCCTCGTCTTCATTTCATTTGCCGCTTTATTTGTAAAAGTTATCGCCAAAATCTTGGAAGGATAGACTTTCTTCTCTTCCATTAAGTATGCAATTTTCTTCGTAACTACAGAGGTCTTACCTGAGCCCGCTCCAGCAAGCACAAGTACTGGTCCTTCTGTGGTGGTCACCGCTTCTCTCTGTCTATCGTTTAGTCCTTCCAGTAAATTCATATAAGCTCCCTTACTATTTTAGATCCGATAAAAAGTCCTGCCGCAGGAGGCACGAATGGCGTTGAGCCAGGAGTCCTCTTGTCTTCGCACAGATTTTTCGGTTCTTCCTTTGAATAGCAAACATCTATGTCAATCTTTTCTTCTTTTAATAATCTCCTCATCTTGCGAGCGAGGGGATCCATGCTGGTCTTAGAAATTTTTGTAATTTCAATCTTAGATGGATCGAGTTTGTTTCCCATACCCATGGAAGAAATAATCTTAATCCCAAGTGCATGAGAATTTTTGATGAGAAGTAGCTTCGCCGCTACATCATCTATTGCATCCACCACATAGTCGTAGGATTTTAAATCTATTTCCCCTGCAGTCTCTTCGCTGTACCTAATCGGATATTTTTCTATAATCGCTTCCGGATTTATATCCAAGATTCGTTTTTCAAATGCGTCTACTTTTTTCATTCCAACAGAAGAGTTGGTAGCAATGATCTGTCTATTGATATTGGTTAGAGAAATATCGTCGAAGTCTACGATTCCAATCCTTCCGATTCCACATCTAGCAAGGGATTCGACCACATATCCGCCGACACCTCCAACGCCAAATACAATTACAGACCTATTTTTTAAAACCTCTAACGCTTCTCTTCCTATAACTTTTTCTGTTCTCTCTCTATAATCTGTCATTTAAGTTCAATCCTAGATATTGAATCTCCTGTGAGCATAATCTTTAAATTAACTATGCCAGTTAGATTCTTGTCAAAGTAGTATGAGAATTCTGTAGGCACCTTGTTGTTTTCAAGATTTTTAAATGTAATAACATATCCATTTCCTGCTGCAACAGATCCAACCACTTCACATCTTGTAACAACGTCTTCAGTTTGGAAATCCCTATCTACAATTGTGTAGGATTTTGCAACATCATTTGTAATATTTAATTTAACAGTAGCTCCAACTATATCCTCTTTAATTTCAAACCCAAGTTTATAATCCTTTTCCACTCCAAGAACATCTAGGGTTATAACTTCAATATCGTATCCCTTTACCTTTCCTACTACTTCCAAGTTTTCATCTTGTTTAGCAGAATTATATTGTTCCTTGTAGTTTAGAGCCTTCTTCATGATTACAGCCATCTCAGCACGACGAATATGTTTTTCACCGTTGAAGCATCCGTCAGAACCATTCTTGTCAAAAATTCCAAAACTTACAAGTCCTGGCAAATATTTAAGTGCCTCTTTATTTATTTTATTTAAATCTTTGTAATTTAAAAGAGAAATATCTCCAGACTTGTCGCTTTCAAAAGCTCTTCCGAAAAGTGCGGCAATAGTTCCCCTAGTTGGATACTTCTTACCATTTATAAGTCCTTTTTTCACAGCTGCTTCTATTGTATTTAAAGTAATAGTTCCGATTTGAAGATTGTAGCTTACAGCCCCGATAGCCCAAGCAGGAATATTGTACTTAGTTAGATCATAAGTCTCATTATTTTTAACAGTTCCGATCTTAAGCGACTCGATAATCTTTAATGTTTCCAAAAATGAAACTGCCCTTTGTGGTTTAAAAGTCCCATCATCATATCCGGCTAAAAGATTCTTTTCAGTCAAATATTCCACGTATTCATTCGCCCAGCCGTATCCACTGTTCTTCATATCTGAAAATGACTTCGCATCTATCCCCTGTACCAAAGTTATAGCTGAAAGTCCAATTATAAAAAATTTCTTCATAAGTTTCTTCATTGATTTTTCCATAAAAACCTCCATGATTATTATAACACAAAGGATAAAAAAATCCCCTTTCCTCAATTGGAAAGGGGTTAAATTTTTAAAATTTTATTTTATATAACCATATCCATAGCCGTTGTTATAGTTTACTATCATTATTGGTCTAATATTATTACTTGAATCAAATTCAACAATAAAAGTATAACTTTGTCTAAAGTATCCATTGTCTGGTAAGTTAAGTCCTGTTACGTCAAATTTTTGTCCTCTTAGATTATATGATTGACGTCCTGCAATATACCTAGAATCTGTAATTTCAAATCTCTTGGTATTATTTGTGTTTACAAGATCATTTCTTAATTCTGCAGTCACACGATACACTGAATCATTTGTAGTGTTATTGCTATAGTTTTTTATTGAAGTTGCATAGTAGCCATTGTTTTCAACTAATACTGTATCGCCTCTACTTAATCTGTTTAGGTAGTATTGACCGTTTATATATGAATTGTTAGCTATATCAAAACTTAAAGGTCTATCAGTAGCACCTTCTTTAATAGTTATACCAGTGATATTGTACTTGCTATCTGTTTTGATCTCTGAGATTGTACCAAATACAACATTGTTTCCTACAATATTCCTCTTATCGCCGATAAATCTATAGTTAGTATAAGCATTTATGGTGTTTCCTACCTTTAGATTATCTATTGTAGAATTCTTTAAATTGTTATCAAGTCTTACATAGAATTTGTAATCCTTACCATCCTTAAGGGTAACTGTGATTTCTTTTAGTAATTTATAAGCATCAACAGATCCGATTTCCTTAAGAACTCCACTAATTTGTCCATTCTTAGGAGTAACTACCATCTTAGTTAAATATCCTTGTGCGTCTAGATTAAATTCAACCATGTCCCCTTCCTTTACATAAGAAAGTGGAGATGAAATTCCTAGGATAGTTATATCAGGGTTAGTTCCCAAAGTATAATTAAATTCCTTAGAAGTTGAAATACTATCAGATGCCTTTAGATCAATTGAAGAACTATTATTTGTGTATTTAATCTTTACTTGATTTGAATAAACCCCAGAAATATATCCAATGTATTGAGTAACTACGTCTTTTATAGTTACTTCGGTAGCAGTTCCATGAACTCCATCGCCAATACCCTTTTGATATTTAACTTCTACTTCTTGTCCTTCTTTAAGTTTTGTAGCATCAGCCAAAGTACCATTGATGGTGAATTTTGTATTTCCATTGTATTCAAAACTCATAGTGTTGGTACCATCTTTGATGATAAATCTGTTTAGATTGTTAGTTGATGATGCAAGGATTACATTACCCTTAGCAGTAGCAACTTGTACCTTAGATTTGTAATCATAAGCTGCCTTAGTGATGATAGCAATCTCTGCACGACGGATCGCATTTCTACCGTTGAAGTTTCCATTTGATCCTGTAGCTGCAAATATCCCAGCCTTAACAAGAGATGATAGATATTGTTTCTTTTCAGTCGCAAGATCAGAAATATCTTTGTGCTTTAAGTTAGAAACATCAGAATTTTTTCCAAGACCTAGAGCCTTTGCATAGAACACAGCAATATCTTCTCTTGCAGGATATGACTTAGAACCAGGTCCTATTTGATCATATTTCTTCGCACTTTGAAGCTGTCCCATAGTAATAACATTGTTTTGAAGACAGATTGCAGCAGCATCAATTGCCCAAGTGTCCATTCCTAGATTTATTAAATCTTTTCCATAAGTATTAGTTGCCTTAGTAACTTCGTCACTACTTGGGTTTATAATACCCTTAAGTAAGCTAAGAGTTTGAGGAAGACTTACTAAATTTTCTGGTTTGTAAGTTCCATCATTAAAACCTGCAATAATATTTTTGTTGCTTAACTCATCTATAGCTGAGTATGCCCATTTATATGTCCCTGTTGAAGCAACATCCGAAAACTGTTTAGCAAAGCTATATGTAGGTAGCATTGCAACAGCAAGTGATAATGCTAAAATACGTTTTGATTTTTTCATATTATACCTCCAATGAGTATATTATATCACAGTTTATTAATATACATTTATTACAAATTTATTTCATTGTTTACAAAATGGCTTAGTTAAGTATAAAATAGATGTGAGTAGATAAAGAAAGGATGGGATTATATGAGATACATACCCGTTTCATTAGATACAAAAGATAAAAATGTTCTAGTGCTAGGTGGAGGAGTCTTGGTGCTAGAAACAATCAAGAAACTACTCCTTACAGAAGTTCATGCAATCTATATCATTGCGTCAGAAATATTACCAGACATCACCAAATTGGAAGAAGAAAATCCAGAAAGAATAAAAATAAAGATCATGGACATAGACGAAAACTTTAGATTCTTTGGCTACGATATGGTCATCATAGGCACATACAATTTAAATCTAAACAACGCACTAGAAAATAGAGCGCTAAACTCAAATCTAGCATACCAAAGACTCGACATCAAATCAGAATCAAGCTTCATAATCGATGACTTCTACAATGTAGGCGACATATCTCTATCAGTTTCCCGCACCTCAAGTCTACCAGAAATCGAAGAAGAATTCTCCAAAGATTTAAAAGACCTAGTAAGTGACTACAACGAAGACAAAATAAATCTTCTAAAACAAATAAGAACCAATTTGATTAGAAAGAATGCAAAAGACATCGAAAAGACAATTGAAAAACTCTACAAAGACGACACAGTAAATCTAAGAGAATATCTAAACTCTGACATAGAAGAACAAGAAGAAATAAAAGAAGAAAAAGATTTGAATAAAGAAGCATCAGAAAAAAATTTAGAACTAGAAGCAAAAGACGATTTAGATAAAGAAGAAAATAAATAAATAAAGAAAAAAAGCTGGCATTGAAAGTCAGCTTTTTTTATGCAATGAATTAAAATTAAAAAATTTCTTTTTAATTTTAGTAATTTTCCCAATTTCAACTATAGCGGAAGCAACCTGCTTCCATCGACACTGGTACTAAACTATTGCCCCTTAGGCGAAGCCGTGAAACAATCCCACACTTTGTCATCCTGAGCGAGGAAATTTATTTCCGAGTCGGCAGTCGAGTTCTGCAAATCAGCCTTCATTTCATTCGGCTTCTTTGGAACTCTTTGCACAAGACCTGCTACGAAATCAAAGATTTCGGCTAGGGCTTCGAAGGATCTGACCTATATTTAACCTATCTTTGCCAAAAAAATATTATGGTATCTCCCAACTGCGGTCACCCATACTTCACCCCACCATGGTTATACCCGTTCGACTCACTACGTTCGCTCAGGGTGACTGTATTCATCTATTTTCTTAGAAATTTTTCATTTCTTCTTTGGTATGACCGGAGGAATGTCGTCATCCTGAGCGAGGAAATTTATTTCCGAGTCGAAGGATCTGACCTATATTTAACCCATCTTTACCAAAAAAAATATTACAATAGTCCTCCCAAATGCGGTCACCCTGATCGAAAGAGCCGAAAGGCTCTGTAGTCGAACGGGTATAACCTCCGAGGGCCTAACCTTTACAAATGAAATCCAAAAACCTACTCTCACCCACAAAAAATAACGCCTACACAAAGTAAGCGTTATTATAATTAAAATTATGAATTTCTAACATCACTTAAATAATCTCGAAACTTTATAATCTCGTCTCTATTAAATCTCAAATTTATAAAATTATCCGTAAGCCCGTCATGCCAAAAGTATATTCTCCACTCTAGATAGATATCCTCTATTTCATAGCCAGGAGCAACATAGGTATACTTCGGGTCTTCACGCAAATCTTTTTGAGGATGCAAAATAAAACAAAAATCCGGCTCAATGCAAAGCATCTCAAAAATATCTGAAAATTTATTTTCAAGAAGAAGAAGAGTTAGATTCTTTTCAAGCTCATCAACCTCACTAGAAAGTAGAAGTTCATCATCTTCAACATAATAATTTAGCCAATCTCTAGAAGTTAAAGAAAAATCACACCTGCACCAATCACTAAAATCATCGCGATTACCTAGCTTATAGTTTCTGATATTTAATTTTACATCAATTCCTTTTATTTTTATTTCAAAACTCATTTTAACTCTCGTAATTAAAAATCTTTTAAATTCCTACAAATACTTCCACAATTTTTCTGATTTTATCCAGTACAGATTCTTTCTTCTTTTCTCTAGCTCCTTGCCTACGGGAAGTCGGTGGGATTAGTCCGTCGAGTTCATCTCCTGCAGACTCAACGTAACCTCTGCTTATAGCTTTTTCAATGAAGCGGTTAGATCCATCCTTCAACTTTTCTTCTTCTACAATTCTTTCGATGTTTTTTTCTTTTTCTTTCCTTGCAAATGCGTAGAAAGATTCCAAAATATCATCTGTATTTTTAAGTTCAGATAGTCTCGTATGATTTATAAAATCCATAACCAGTCCTTCTTTTGCTCTCGTGCCAAGACTGGATCTTATAACTCTTCTTACCTCTGCCTTTAGACTTTCTATATCGTTATTTTCTTTAGATTTTTCAAGAATTAGCGCTAAGATATAGTCCAAATTTATTTCGTCAGTCTTTAGAAGATCAATTTGGAATTCCACATCTGAGAAATCTATTCCAGTTTCACCTTCTGTCGATCTTGATTTCCTCAAAGAATTTTCTCTTATATCCACATAGACACTTCTCATATCTTGCATAAGTCTATCGGAAATTATATTGTCAAAGTTTTCGAACTCATCGAAGTTCTTTAAAATATTTTCTGCTTTTAAAAGTTCGCCAAATAGCTGTGCAAATTCTTTTTTGTCAGCATCTAGGACTATTTCTGTAGGATCAGGGAATTTCGCTACGATTTCTTCGCAAATATCTAAATAACCTTTGGTGATTTTGCCGGTTTCTTCATCGGTGAATCCATGCATATAATCATCATAGCTCTTTTCCAAGATGATATTCACACTATTTTCATCGCCGAAAGTTTTAATAGCATCCTGCGTCGCCTTTTCCAAATCTCTAAAACAAACTATGTTTCCAAAGGACTTAACCTTGTTTAAAATTCTATTTGTTCTCGAAAAAGCTTGGATAAGACCATGATATCTAAGGTTTTTATCTACAAACAAAGTATTTAAAGTTGGCGCATCAAATCCGGTTAAAAACATCCCCACTACGATTACTAAATCTATTTCCTTGTTCTTAACTTTTAAAGAAAGATCCTTGTAATAGTTTTGGAAGTCACTTCCTTCTGTAGAAAAATTGGTTTTAAAATATCCGTTGTAATCTTCTATAACCTTGTCCAAAAATTCTTTGCCAGTAAGTTCCATTGCAGAGGGATCGAAATTTTCCTCTGTTATTTCTCCAATAGCAGATTGTTCTTCATTAGGAGCAAAACTAAAAATCGTCCCAACCTTTAATCTCTTCTCTTCTGGAAGAGATGCTTGTTGTCTTGCAAACTCTTCGTAGTATAGTTTCGCAGCATCTATACTCTGTACAGCAAACATGGCATTAAAACCATTTATTCTTCTATGTTTTAAATCGTAATATTCATTTCTGTGAGTCTTCGTGTCAAATACTCTTAAAATATACTTGGTAATCTCTGCGATTCTCTCTGGATGTAGGAGCATCTTATTTTCAATCTTCTTTAGCTCACGCTCATCCTCTTCCATCTCAGCAGATTTGAATTTCGGAGTGATATTGTTGTAATCAACCTTGAATTTCAAAACCTTGCCGTCTCTAATCGCATCTGTGATTACATAAGAATGGAGCTGAGCTCCAAATATACCAGCAGTAGTCTCTCCATTTAGAGAATTTTCCGCAAATATAGGAGTGCCAGTAAAACCAAATTGGTAGTATTTTTTAAAAGATTTCCTTATATTTTTCTGAGCATCTCCAAATTGTGAACGGTGACACTCATCATAAATAAGCACACATTGCTTGTTATAGATTTCATGACTCGGATACTTCTTTACAAATTCATTTAGCTTTTGAATAGTTGTCACAACTATTCTATTGTCCGATTTTTCGATAGAGCGTTTAAGCTCCTTGGTATCCTTGCTTCCATTTACACTGTCCGGTTGAAATCTCTGATATTCTTTCATAGTTTGGTAGTCCAAATCTTTTCTATCAACTACGAAGAATACCTTATCTATAAAATCTAAATCAGTAGCAAGCCTAGCAGCCTTAAAAGAAGTTAGAGTCTTGCCAGAACCAGTGGTGTGCCAAATAAATCCACCAGCCTCTGCTCTGCCGAACTTCTTTGCTTCATAACTAGATTTTATCTTCCATAAGATTCTTTCAGTTGCAGCGATTTGATAAGGTCTCATGATGAGAAGAGTATCGCTAACATCAAAGACACAGTACTTAGTAAGCACCTCTAAAAGAACTCGCTTTTCAAAAAATGTTTTCGTGAAATCTTCTAAATCGCAGATGACTTTATTCTTTGCATCCGCCCAATCACAAGTAAATTCATAATTATCTTTATTCTTTGCAGTAGTGTTTGCAAAGTATTTTGTATAAGTTCCATTTGAAATTACAAAAATCTGTACAAACTTGTATAAAGATTTGTCACTGTTAAAACTTTCTTTGCTGTATTTGTGAATTTGATAAAAAGCATCATACAAACTCACTCCTCTTCTTTTAAGCTCAATATGCACAAGAGGAAGACCATTTACAAGAATAGTTACATCATAGCGATTGCTATGAGTTCCCTTTTGTGCAAATTGGTTTAGAACTTGAAGATAATTGTTAAATATGTTTTTCTTATCAATGATCTTTATATTTTTAAGAGTTCCATCGTCAAAAGTGAAATCGTAGATGTAGTTTTCTTGAATCTTTCTAGTTTTTTCGATCATTCCATCGTTAGGAGCATCCAAGTATTCAGTTAAAAATCTATTCCATTCAGAATCAGAAAAAGTAACGCCATTTAATCTTTCAATCTGAGCCTTTACATTTCTATACATTTCCTCTTTGGATTTAAACTTCACATGCTCGTAGCCTTGGGAAACTAAATTTTCAATAAGTTTCCTTTCGAGATCCGCTTCACTCTGGTATCCAGGATCCCTAACATCCAAATCTTTTTTATAATTAGCAAGGATAATCCCGTTAGGCATCTCTGCAATAGTAGATGTATTATAATTTACAATTATATCGGACATAATAACTCCTTTCTATCTAGGAAAATCTAAAAGTTTCTCTCTGTAGTACTCATATTGTTTCTGTCTTAGCTCAATTTCTTTAGGTAATCCTTCGTTAATATCGTTTATTAAACTATCGAACTTATCAAGAATAGAAACCACATACTCTTGAACATAAAGTGGTGGGACTAAAATAGGATAATTTTGCAAAATATCTTTATTGAGCCCGCCCCTACTTCCATCTCCTGAAGATGATTCTCTTAATTTAATATATTGTCCCTCTAAGTAATAATATAAATAATCATTAATTATTTTTTCTTTAGGAACTAAAGTTGCTAATGATTGATTTGTGCAAAGATTTATTTTTACCCTTGCAACCAGACCTCTAGTTTTACCTTGTCCTGCTAAAGCTATCACTGTAGAATTTGATGGAACCATAGTTGCACTTGAATTATCATAACCTTTTTTCGTTATGAATTCATTTGTATTATAAATAGTTTTTTTATTTACTTCTCCACTACTCATCCATGGTATATTACCATTTTCCCAATATTCTTTTTTTCTTTTAGTTGGTGTGCCTCCTAAAATAATATTTGTAACATCCTTAAGCTTTTTTAAATTGACTTTATCTAAATTCGTTCCTACAATATCGCAAGCTTCTTTTATCACGGTAAAGTAGCTACTAGCTATTAATACTTGACTTGACTTGACTTGTATCATATTTTCATCAAATGTCAAGAGTTTTTCTCTGTAAAATTCATATTGTTTCTGTCTCTGTTCTATTTCTTGTGGCAACAAACCTTTAGTTTCAGAAACTAAAAATTGAAATTTATCTAGGATTTCTACAATTATGTTTTGTATCAATATATTCGGTAATGGGAATTTTATATTTTTAACCATATCACTAGTTAGTGATGGAATACCAGTATTGACATAGTTAAATTTGTATTGTTGTAAAAAATAGTACAAAAACTTAACATTTAATTCCTCATTTTTAGGAATTAAGCAAAGCAATCTAACTATTGGATAATAAGGTTCGTTTCTTAAACTCACATAACCAATCGTTCCTCTTGCAGATATTGTAACACTATCTTCAAAAACTTTTGCTGTATCTGTATATCCATATAATGAATTTTCATCAGTGCCATTGCTATATATTGGAATTTTATATTTTTCATTTTTAACTTTTGAATAGTTATTTTTCGGTACATCAGATCCAACTATTATATTTACTAAATCTTGTAGTTTAAAATAATGTAATTTTCTAAATATATCATTTTTATAAAAATCCTTTGTAAATCTAGTAAGATAATCTTCGCTTAAAAGTTCGTCTCTATAATACTCATACTGTTTAACTCGAGCTTGTAACTCAGCCTGTAACTCAACCTGTAACTCAGTTACACATTTTGTAAATTTATCAAGTGTTTTTACAATTTTTTCTTGAGTTTCTATTGGTGGAATTGGTATTTCAAAATTTTCAATCATAGGTTTTCTGATAGATTTTACAGTTGCAGAAACAGCAAACTTAGTAATGTATTTTTTGAAATTTTGTTTCATATAATGATAAACGAATCTAGTATTTATTTTTTGATCAGTTATATGAATTCTATAAGCTCTTTGATGCAACGCATATTTTCCTATAACATAATGAAATACCTCTCCTATGCCTCCTTCACCCGGTATAATAATTGCAGTTTCGTCAAATTCATAGGTTTTAATTTTTTTTATATCTTTAGATCTAACATAAAAAGGATATTCGCCACTCTCATCTTGTTCATTAGTATTAGATTTACCAGTTCCTATTTCTGAAACATCCCCAAGTCTCTTCCACTCTACCTTTTCACCTTTTAATAGTTCATCTATCTTACTCATCTTCAAGCTCCTTTACTATTTCATTTATAGAAGCTCTTAGTTCGTCTATCTTCTTTACCGTCTCTTCGATTTCTCTATTTAAGACTACTATGTCTATCTTTTCTCTGGTGTCCTCTTTTTCTACATAGGTTGACACTGATAGGTTGTAATCATTTTCTACTATTTCTTCTACCGGCACATATCTTGAAAAATATTCTTTCTCTTCTCTATTTCTAAATTCTTCTACTATTGTATCGATATTTTTCTGTTCCAAGATATTGTTGTTGGTTTCTTTTTTAAATTCCTTGCTTGCGTCTATAAATAGTATTTTATTTTCTGTTTTATTCTTAGCCATGACAAGTATGCATGTGGCTATAGATGTTCCAAAGAATAAATTTTCCGGTAATTGTATTACGCAGTCGATGAAGTTGTTGTCTACGAGGTACTGTCTAATGTTTTTTTCTGCGCCTTTTCTATAAAATATTCCCGGAAAACATACGATTGCTGCTCTTCCCTTGCTAGATAGATACGCCAGTGAATGTAGTATAAATGCGTAGTCCGCATATGATTTCGGTGCCAATCTACCTGCTGGTGCAAATCTCTCATCTGTAATTAGAGTTGGATCTGCATCTCCTATCCATTTTATTGAGTATGGTGGGTTGGAAACTATTGCATCGAACGGTTTTTCATCCTTATGTTGCGGTTGAAGTAATGTATCCCCTCTCTTTATGGAGAAGTTGTTGTAGTTTACGTTGTGAAGGAACATGTTCATACGAGCTAGGTTGAAATTGGTCATATTTATTTCTTGACCGAAAAATCCTTCGTCTATGATATGCTCTTCGAATTGTTTTTTCATCTGTAAAAGCAATGACCCGCTCCCGCATGTAGGGTCGTATACCTTGTTAATACTGGTTTTGCCGTCCATTACAATCCTTGCCAACAGTTTTGAAACTGTCTGTGGCGTGAAGAATTCTCCTCCGGACTTGCCTGCGTTGCTTGCGTAGTTTGAGATTAAATATTCGTATGCGTCGCCGAATGCATCTATGTCATTCTTTTGAAATTCTCCGAAGTTTATCTCTGCTATTCCTGTTAAAATATCTGCCAGTCTTTTATTTTTTTCAGGAACATTTCCTCCGAGTCTGTTGCTCTTGGTATCCACATCTTCAAACAGTCCTTTTATGTCGTCTTCTGATGGATATCCCACTGCACTTCCTTCTATGGCTTTGAATATATTTGCAAGATCTGTGTTTAGATTTTCGTTGGTTCTTGCACCTTTACAAACATTTACAAAAAGCTCACTTGGTAAGATAAAAAATCCCTTGTCTTCTACTGTTCCTGGTCTGAAATCTCTCTCTGCTTCTTCGTCTGAGAGATCTGCATAATCAAAGTCTAGATCTCCTGCTTCATGCTCTGCACTGTTGAAAAATTCTGTTATATTTTCGGAAATAAATCTATAGAATAAAATTCCGAGTATGTACTGTTTGAAATCCCAACCATCGACAGCTCCTCTTACATTGTCTGCAATCGCCCATATCTTTCTATGTAACTCTGCCCTTTGCAATGATTCATTGTTCTGATTTTCTAAATTTGACATATCTTACCTCACTTTATTAAATAATTTCAAAAAAAGTTAAAAATTTTATTATATCATAATTATAACACTATAGAATTATTTATCTAGTTTTATGCTATTATGTGAAAATATTTTTTTATCTAAATAAGTTTTTTGCAACAAAAAAGCACCTAACAATGTCAAGTGCTTATATGTTTTCTCTTATCTCTTATCCACCACGTCTATTATTTCTCCTACGAACACTATATGCGGTTGCCAGCCTCCTTTGAAATCTGGATAGATTTTTGGCATTGAGGCGTAGTATTCTTTTACTTTCGGTGCGAGGTTTTCTTTTGAAAATTGGTGTTGGTAGAGTTTTTTACATAGAAATGTTAAGTTTGCTTCTTTAAATGTTACACTCTCTCCCATTTGAATTGGTGTTAGTCCTGCTGCTTCGTCCTTGTTGCCTTCCCTTCCTGAATGGGATCCCATGTATCCCAAGGCTTTTTTATAATTTTTCGGATAAAAACTTACGGTGAATGTGTCAGAATTATTTAAAAATTCGCTGGTGTACCTCGCTGGATGGATGTAAACTGTCACGATTAGCAAACTTTTATTTCCATCGCCCCAGATATTTCCAAGGCTTCCCCAACTGATTGTGCAGCTGTTGTGGTGCTCCATCGTTCCTGCTGTGACAAGTCCCCAATCTTTGTCAAACATTTCAAATATTTTGTAGTCTTTTGTTTTAAAGTTTTCCATGTGTTGCTCCTGTTTTTTTTATTATTTTGTATATACCCGAGTTGATTTTATTTTCACTCTACTCTACTGAGACCATACCTATAAAAGAAAAACACCTACTTTTGCAGATGTTTTCGTGAGTTTTTTATAATTTCCTAGCCAAAAATGCTAGATGATATTTCTCGTTCAGTTGATATTCGCATTTAAAACCAATCTTAGTCAATGTTTCTGTGAGATATTCAGGAGAATATACTTCAAAATCTAGCATATCCGCCCATTTTTTTATATTTTTATGTTCTCTATATGCTCCTTCATTGCATATTAAAAACTGACCACCTTTAACTAAAACCCGATGAATTTCCCTAAAAGATACTTCTATATTCTTCCAAAAATAAATGGTTTCAAAGGCTGTAACTATATTTATGGATCCATCTTCAAAAGGTAACTTAGCCACATCTGCTTCAATAATTTTACACCTGCCATCTCTTATAGCTTCGCTATTTACTGAGCTTGCGATATCGACACTTGTTTTAGAATAGTCCATTCCATATACTTTTTTAGCCTTCGTTAAAAAATATTGAACATTACGTCCACCGCCGCATCCTAGATCTAAAACTACATCTGAGGGTTTAATTTGTAAGAATGATCTTCCCCATTTCGCCAATTTTTCGTGACCCATGTTCATTCCTTTGACCATAAATCGACCGCCAAAATTATTTTTTGGTTTTTTTACTATTTTCTAAAAAAATTTTTTAACATTTCGCTCTCCTATTAATAACTGTTATCAATGTTATTTTATCACAATTTTTTATTGTAAAATTAATGTATTTTTGAAAAGTTTTAAATGAAATTCAATGTAATTTTTAAATGCTATCCGGATAGCATCTGTTTTTATTTTTTGGTTGAGATACTTCGACTCGCAACGCTTACTCAGTATGACAAGAGGAAAGGATGCTCATAAGTATGACAAGGGGGAAGGATGCTCATAAGTATGACAAGGGGGAAGGATGCTCGTATGTATGATAGTCGGTAGAGTTATCATCGTGAGTATGAAAGTCGGATGAATTATGCTAAGTCACTTTGAACTAATTTAGATCTCTTTTGGTTTTATATTTTCTAATGCTATCCGGATAGCACCAATTCTTTTCTTTATGCTTTGAATAACTTCAATTTTTTTCATGCTATCCGGATAGCGTGATAATCATTATTAATTATCCTTAAACATATTCATTCCCGTTTCTTTATTATAAACTTGAACAAATGTGGTCCCATATGCTTCAATCGTAACTTTTAATTCATCTTTATCATTTTCTTTCATATCAATTGTATTTATTTCGTCAAATTTAACAAATTTTAATATTGGGCTTGTGCCTAAAAATATGTTGATTCCCTTTTCTGTAAATCCTTGGAAAAATACAGATGTGTAGAACATCATCGTCGCTATTAATGCTATTAAGTATCCGATTACGGTGTTATCGAATCTATAACATAGGTAGCTTCCAACGATCAATAGCGCTACAACCCCTATCATTTCCTTAGATTTTTTCTTAACTTCAAGTATATTTTTTCTTTTGTGCTTGTAATTTATTATTGTCGGTACTAGAAACATTATAAGTACAAGTATTTTTATCAAATAACTTCCCTCCTGTAAATTATTCATTTGATAAATTGAAGTTTTTATTAATTTTTATTATAGCATAATTATGTTTTTTAATATTAGTCTGCTCAACAAAAAAGGATAAGCAAGTCGCCTATCCTATAGTTTAAATATTTATTTTTCTCGTAATTTATTTATAAATCCAAGTCTCTGTCTTTTCTACAAATCCATTGACAAATTTATTCTTGAGCCTCATTGCAATGGGATCTACATCGTCAGCCTCAAATACAATCGTCTCATATTTACAGAAGAGAGCATGACAAAGGGCAAGCAAAAAATCGTCTCCTGCACTAGTCTCTTCACAGAGTACATAAGCTATTTCATTATCCTCTACAAAGGCAAAATTTTTCTCATCAACAAAATAAACTTCATTTGGTAAAATTTCCACAAATTCTTCAAAGCTCGCTGTCAATGGATTAATCGCCTGATGCATTTTTTTGTAATGATTATAATAATTCCAAGAAAACTCACGATTTTTAACTGTCGTCATAATTTTCGTATCACTTGGTACAATTTTCAAATCTGAAGAATAAAATTCACATGAATAACAAGTACGCACAAGCTTAAAACCATTTTGCAAAATAAAATTCCTCTTTAAATCATCCTTGTCCTCCAGCATAATCTGAAGAGGTGCACCGAATTTATCAGCAATTGCACGAAAAGATAGCATCGGGCTTATGTCTCCATTTTCAAAATCAATATAAATATTTTTATTGTGAAAATCATTTCTATGAGTCGTTAACATATATTCTCCTCTAATAAAAAAATAAAACTATATTTTTCTTTACCTATCTTAGCCTAACCTAGTACTATGAAATTTTTTCTAATAAAAAGCTTCAGCTATTTGTAAATACAAATCAGTAAATATTGAATTTTTTCTGGCAACAAGGGATAAATCATGAACTAGATTGAAATCTTCTAGGTCCACAACCATGAGAACACCTTCTTCTAGTTCTTTTTTTACACAAGATTCAAAAATAAAACTTATGCCACAATCTGACCTGAGCATTTCTACTATGGAACGCATATTATTTATTTCTATGATATTTGCAAAATCTTTCGTATCAATATTGTCCATGCTTAGAAAATTTTTTAATATAGCTAAGGTACCAGATCCGTCTTCTCTAATAATAATTCTTTCATCTAATAAGTCTGTTAGCTTTTTTACTTGTTTTTTAAACTTGTGGTCCTTGTGGCTGATGCAAACAATCCTATCGCTTTTGTATTTTTTTATGAAATAATCACTAGATTTTATAAATCCCTCTATAATGGCAAAGTCTATCCTCCCACTATCAATATCACTTAAAATCTCATCCGTATTTTCATAATAAATATGGAAATCACAAGAAGGTTTTTCTTTAATCAAGGCTATAAGCTTATCCAATATTAGATATTCTCCAACCGACCTAGTAAAACCCAAGGAAATTTTTTCACTCTTAGCTTT
Source organism: Peptoniphilus sp. BV3AC2 (assembly GCF_000478945.1). Lineage (NCBI taxonomy): Bacteria > Bacillati > Bacillota > Tissierellia > Tissierellales > Peptoniphilaceae > Peptoniphilus > Peptoniphilus sp. BV3AC2. Next base: position 110,531 of record NZ_AWXD01000007.1, read on the forward strand.
TTTCTCAGTTAATATCATCTTCAACTTATCTTGATCATTTGACATAGAAAGCAAAGCAGATTTTAGAATCTTGCCCTCATCTGTTAGACACAAATTCCTCTTACTTCTATAAAAAAGTTTACAATTGTAATAGGTTTCTAGATATTTAATATGAGTAGATATGGCTGGCTGTGTTATATTAAGGCTTTCAGCAGCCCTTGTAAAATTCATATATTTACATACTTCCAAAAAACTTTCTATTCTAAAATCTAACATAGTATCCTCCACATATATCATAATAAATTTTTATCATATAGTAAATAATTATAATTTTACATTATATTTATTTATTATATAATAAAAAAGTGAAAGGAGAATATATGATAAAATCTATAGAAAAAAATATAAAAGGGATTATTCTCTGCCTTATAATTGCAATAATATCCCAGATAATCGGCAAAAAAATCCCACTAGTAGGCCCAGCAGTCTTTGGTATTCTATTTGGAATGATTCTAGGTCAAATTATAAAAGACAAAAAACCTTATATGGGTGGTGTGAGATTTACATCAAAGAAAATCCTTCAATATGCTGTAATCCTCCTTGGGTTTGGTCTTGATCTTGGAATTGTTTTAAAAACTGGTAGACAATCACTTCCAATCATCATATCTACCATATCAACATCACTTATAATCGCATACCTAGCCTACAGAACTGGGCTCATAAAAGGAAATATTGCAACACTTGTTGGTGTTGGATCATCAATTTGTGGAGGCTCTGCAATTGCAGCTGCCGCTCCAGTTATAGATGCAGATGAAGATGAAATAGCCCAAGCCATATCTGTTATATTCTTTTTTAATATCTTAGCTGCTATTTTATTTCCAAGCCTAGGTCGTATGATTGGATTTTCTACTACCGATGGTCATGCCTTTGGTATATTTGCAGGATCTGCTGTTAATGATACCTCATCAGTTACAGCATGCGCATCAACATGGGATACAATATTTAATCTAGGTAGCCAGACACTTGACAAGGCTGTAACAGTAAAATTGACTAGAACCCTAGCAATAATTCCAATATGCTTAGGACTAGCCTTCATTAGGATGAGAAACGCTGAGCAAGAAGCTAATAAAAAAATATCTATAATACAAATTTTCCCATTCTTTATAATCTACTTCATCCTTGCAAGTTTGATTACAACCATAGCCCTAGCCAAAGGAGTAAATATTGAATTTTTCAAACCCTTTAAGGAATTATCCAAATTTTTTATTGTAATGGCAATGTCAGCTATTGGTTTTAATAGTGATATAGTAAAACTATTAAAATCAGGAGCTAAGCCACTAGCCTTAGGAGGAGTGTGCTTTATATCAATCACATCCATAACCCTAATACTAGAAAAAGTTCTAGACATCTTATAATCTTTTAGAAACTGACTCCAAAAGTTAGCAATAAAACATTTTATTGTCGCATTATTTATTTGCTAAATCATGTACAATATCTACGCGCAAAAAGACCGCAGCTTGAAACTACGGTCTTATTTTTTCTCCTCATGTAAACCACTTGGAACTATTATTCAGTTTATTCTTTTTTACTTTCAGTACGATTTGAGTACCAGTAGCCATTTTTCATTCTCCTTATAGCTTGTAATTAAGCCATTTTAAAAAATTTTGCGATTACTCCCATTCGATATGTCAATTGATTTCATTTTGTATAAATGGCGTAAAATCAGGGCTTTTATTATCAAATTTAGACTTATTATCCAATTTATTTCTGTTTATCTGATTTTTTGCAAGCATATTGCAAGCACGGATATTAATTTTATACTATCCCTATATATCACACTTCATTTAATAAATTTTATATTAAGCTATCTATTGAATCTAAGATTGGCAAAAAATTACTAAAATCAACTTCATTGTAATGTTCCATAATATACACTGAAAATATATGTTTCCCAAAATATTTTTCAGAATCATCTTCTTCATTTCTACAGAATTTTTTTCCATTAATAATTACATTTAAAACCTCTTTTTGATATAAATCTTCGATTTCACACTCCTCTAAACCATTAGCAAGTGGAATTGTCTGCAAAAATAAGTTGGCTTTTAATTGTTTAAAAATTTGTCCATCATCCATCTTAACATCTGAATATGTTAAAAATTTCTTTAGCGGTCTATCACTTTTTTGTTCATTATCAAATAATAGAATCACAGGATTAACTTTATTTGAAGACTCAGCTTGGTTCTTCTTTTTCATATATTCATATATGTTTTCATAATTATTTTTTCCACTATAAAAGTTCCAAATATTTTTCATGGTATCAGCGCCATCACCTGAAATACCTAAAAAATAATTTAATCGTTTTGTTTTATTTAGAAAATATACCTTGAAGTCATATTCCCCATCTGCAACCTTAGTAATAAAATTTGGATATCTATCACAATACTTCATTAACGCAGACTTAATATGCAAAATATCTGTTTTCCCTTCTGTCACTATAGTTGGTTTATTTGGTCTAAAAAAATACTTGTAAAATAAAAAATACTGATATTGCTTTTCTCTGGCATTCAAACCTGAAATAAATTTCTTATTTGTTTTTTTCTTTGTTGTTCGATACTCTAATTTATTGTTTAACCAATCTAATTGATTTATAAAAGAGAACCGTCCTTCCAATTGATTTATGGTTCCATCTTTTCCATCTATTAGAAAACTATTCGTTTTATACAGTTGATTAGCCATAGCTCTAGTATTTTTTATAAATTTTTGACTAGCATTTATTTTATTATTTACAGTTAATCCAGTCACTTCTTGTTTTGAAGAACAGTATTCTAATCTAGTTTTATTTTGATTTATTTCAAACCCATTCTTTCCAAGAAGATCTGATAACTCTTGTATAAAATTAAGATATTCTTTTTCAAACACTTTGTTATTAGTAGAAAAACTCATATCATCAGCATATCTTGTATAATTCAATCTATATTCTTTTGCTAATGCTAAAATTTGGATATCCACAATATTAAAAATCAAATTTGAAATTATAGGAGAAGTTGGTGCTCCTTGAGGTAATTTTCCCTTATAGCAAACTAACTGTGCAATTATTGTAGCTATTTCTTTCGAAAACATAAATTCTCGACTTTTATAGAAATAACCCTGCACTCTTCCAAAATTAAAAGACGAAAAGAAATCTGAAATATCTACATTCAATAAATATTTTTTATTTTTATGCCTATAAGCATTTGTTATTATACTTTTATTCTTTTCAAAACCATGAGATACATTTGTTTTTATTCCGTTTTGAGTCATATAGTCACTATGCATTTGATACAACTTTTCGCTTAATTTTCTTTGAATCCATTTTAGCTTATCTTTAGGTGTATCAATAACTCTAGATTCCCCATTTTTCTTCGGAATCTCAAATGATACATATGAATTTTCTATTCCTGTTTTATACAACACATAAGTAATCTCTTTAAGATCAACACTTATCAATCTAGCTAATTCTTTTCGTGCAATTTTATAATCATTCATAACAATAACAAAGCGTGTGGTTACTCTTTATGTCAAATTCATACAAAAATCATATATAAATAAAAAGGAATTGACGAGCGAGACAAACAGACCTCACATTTAAATCAACGCTTGCGAAACACAAGCAAAAACTCTAACCACACGCTATTCTTAGAATACCTCCTTTTTTCAGATTTGGCAACAATTCTTTATTATAGTAACTAAAAAATATTCTTATTCAATGTATAAATCAATTTAAGTAATATTGTATTATATTTCTTCTATCAATTAAAATTCTTAGTTGCTTAAGAATACCTTATAAAAATCATACAACGCAAAAGTAATTTGAAATTTATATCAGCATAATCCTCTCATTTATTATCAATTTATAATGATTTACCTCTTTATATGTAATTCGTAATTGCATATAAGATATTACAAAAGTGTTTTTCTAAAAAATCCTCATCTTTCATCATCTGTTTAATTTCGCAACCCCAAACAACAATTACTTTAATGCACATCCTTTCAAGTTTGCTGTAGTTTTGCTTATCTCTTTCAACATTCCCTTCCAATTTCTTTTTCAAAAAATCATGATTATTCTTAGGGATGGATGAATACCTGCAATTTTCATGCATGTGCCGAAAGCAACCGTTTACAAAAATAGCAACTTTGTATTTAGGAATATATAAATCAGGACTTCCAGGCAACTCCTTATAGTTTAATCTATATCTGAACCCCTTATATCACAGAAGTTTTCTCAGGAAAACTTCAGGTTTTGTACTTTTACTTTTCACTCTTGCCATATTTTGACTTCTGGTCATGGGCTTCTTTTTCTTCATTATCTGAATCTCACCTGCAAATTTAAGTTAATAAAATCTTCCCCGTTCTCACTATATATTTCTCCAAAACCATGCCTTGAAGTGGATGCCGTTTCATATTTTGTGTTCTTCAATAAGTATTCTTCAAAGTAATTTCTGTTGTATATATGATATGCAAGAACATTGCCTTCCTTTGTAACTACAATGTATCCTCCTGTAGCCTCATCTAAACCGTCCCAAACTGTAGCAGGCTTCATGCCCAATGCTACAGCTGTCAGGAATTTCTTGAACTTATACTTATAAGCATTTACATTACCGTAGTTCATAGGATTTTCACGTTCAAGTTTTGTAACCATATCATCACAATTGCTGATTCCGTCTTTATAAAAGTATAAAAGAGTTTCGGCTATAATTCTGTCCATATTGCTGTCAATCAATACTAAATTATCGCTAAAAGTCTGATTATTCATTTTCCAATATTTCAATTGTCCGTTTTCGTCAATTATTTTATTGATACGCCCTCTGACATCCGTGTGATTTTTACCTGCCGATACGATATATATTTCATTTGCTTCTCGAACCAGGTCGGGATAACTGTGGATGATTTTATAAATAAAGTTTGTGGTTTTCCCTGCATTTAACAGAGTAGGGGAAGAACCCAATTCTGATTTTATTGAAAACCCTACCGTAGGGCTGTATCCAGTGTTTATATCGATTATTTTAATTGTGATATCACTTTTGTCCGTCGCAGGTGCCGACAGCTTATAACACAAAATTTTATCCATAAAATTCTGCGTTTTTTCTACTGAAAATGCTCCTTTTGAAGCTTTACTGTTAATTTCGTTCAATAGATATTCAGATTCTGTTTCAAATTCTGTTGAAGGCAACTCTTTTACTTTTGATCCGTTAATATATATTGATATTATTTCTCCAGCGGTATATTCTTTAATTTCACCTTTGTTTTCTTCTCTAATTATTCTAATAATAGGAAAATATACATCCTCCAATTTATTCAATTCACTGTCGGCTGCATATATCTTTCCGTCAGCCAAAAGTCTTAACAAAACATATATTTCCGACCATTCTCCTTTATTCCCTGTAAGCATTAACACTACCTCCATGCAAACTCTAATTGTTCATAATATTCTTTATCTTGAAAAATATCTTCAATTGTAACACCTTCCAATTGCTTTTTAATATTTTTCGCAATTGCTTTTATTACAGGAACAGTTACTGAATTTCCAAATTGTTTATAAAGATGAGTATCAGCAACAACAAGTTTAAAATCATCTGGGAAACCTTGTAGTCGTGCCCATTCTCTAGGTGTCATTTTCCTAATATATTCTCTATTTATTCTTCCTTTTATGTGAGTTACAGGTTTAAAATCAGTTAATCTCTTGTCTATTATTAAGTTTCTTTCTCTTCCCATTCCGCCACATACTATAGCTCCAGCAATGGAATTTACATCTCTTATTTCAAATCCAAAACCATTTCCCTTTGCTTTGTGTCTTTGCTTATGTTTCCTTAAAGATTCAAGATAAACATCAGACAAATAATATTTAGGAGAAGTCTCTTTTTCTTCCATAATATCAGCTATAACTTTAGTATCGTCAGTTTTTTCTGGAAATATAAATTTATTTGGGGATATATCTTCTCTAAATGCAACTATATATATTCTTTCTCTATTTTGTGGAACTCCAAAATCTTTACTATTGATAACTTTGTAAAAAACTCTATAACCCAAATCATTTAATGTTTTTTTAATAATTTTAAATGTTTTACCTCTGTCATGATTTACCAGGTTTTTTACATTTTCACAAAAAACAACTTTAGGTTTATGAAACTCCACTATTCTTGCTACATCGAAAAATAAAGTACCTCTTGTATCTTCAAAACCTTTTTTTTGACCAGCTAACGAAAATGCTTGGCAAGGAAATCCAGCTAATAAAATATCATGGATAGGTATATCAATTTCATCGATTTGTGTTATATCCCCAAAAATTTTAGGTTTTTCTCCAAAATTAGCTATATATGTTTCTTGAGCTTTCTTATCCCATTCAGATACAAAAACTGTTTCTATATCATTACCAAATGCTTGATCAAAACCAAGCCTAATTCCACCTATTCCAGCAAATAGATCTATTGATTTATACATTGTTAATCACCTACAATACTCTACTATATCTTCAACTTTACACTCAAGAACATAACAAATCTTTGCTATAGTTTCTAAGTCAATTCTTTTAACTTTATTATTACAATAAGAATTAAGTTGTGTCCTTTGAAGATTTGCTTCTTTTTCCAATTTGTTTTTGCTTATATTTTTTTCTTCTAAAACCTGGTCTATTTTAAAAATAATTTTCCCAAAGTTTTGCATAAATTTCTCTCCCTTGTCATTTTAAAAATCGGCAGTTCATTTGAATATATTATATCATATTTTAAAAACTTCTTACAGGTATAAGATTTATAACAACGATAAATAAATAAATAAATAAATATATATATATATATTTAAACATTTTTTGTGATTTTTTTATCTTACTTAAAAAAATACACATAATTAATATCTGACATACATCTTGTTGTCCAGATTTAATAAGCCTTTCCAATCATTTTTATTAATATTTCTTACTTTTAGTAAAAACAAATCTATTTATACTTAGGATTATAAATCAGTCTATGAAATGATATAAACTCAAGATTCTATGTTTCTCAATATTAATCACAAAACCAAATTTTTAAAAAAAATACCATATATGAACACTATCTCGACTTGAAATTCAGCTGATATGTTTTGAACTAGTCTATCAATCAATCTTTCATTAATATTGTTTTAGAAACTCTAATAAAAGAGCTTCGCTATCCTTTCCATCATTTATTAAAATATCTCGTATTATTTCTAATTTTAAACCTTGACCACTTATAACATTCTCTGAATCATATGGACCATGGATATCTCCACTTGTAGGGATTTCCACTTCATTTATCCACCAATTTTCAATTTTTCTATAAATTTCAATTACTTCTACTAGATATTTTACCTCATCATCACTAAAGCCTTCACTCAAGCATAACATCAGTTCATGAACAATCTTATTTCTAAATTTTCTTAATTTATTAAAAGATAAATAATTTTCATATGAAACAGCGCCAACCGTAATAAACCACTTAAAAGATGCATTCTCTATATGATCATCAAGTTTTCTGACATTTTCTTTATACTCTTCTGACTCATGAACGATAATATTCCCATCTTTAAATTCTGTATGATTGCAAAAAAAAGATTTTGGCAAATCTATTAATGAATCTTTCAAGTACTCATAGTACAAAACATATAAAGATGCAAAATGAATATTAGACTTTAACCTTTTTTCATCCAACACATTTAAAATCTCTTCATAACCTCTTTCCATAAAAATCTCCTCAGGGCACAGCCATAATAAATAATATAGAACAGATATTATTCAACTCTACCTTATACTTTACTTACAATATTATTCTTCAGTTTCAAAATTAGCCAATATTTATTATATAACAGAATCATGATAGCATAATTGACAACTCATACAATTACAATGGTAAGTAAAATTATGATTTACAGAATGTCATTCCCTAATCCCATTCTTCTTTTCCAAACGTACAATATATCCCAAACCATTCAAAATACTAGGTTCTATTTTTTATAGTACCAATAAATCTTACTAATTATAGGACGTTTTCAAATTTTTAGTCCCGTCCCAGCCCCAGTACCAGAAAAAAATAATTATTTATAGCTATTCTATATAAATGCACAAATACATCTAGCCAATAATAAAAATAAAACTATGCCAAATATTCTCATTTGAATTTCTGCTTTTCATTATTCAAAAAATCTCAAAAAACAATATTTTTTATAAAAGTAATTAGGTTACTAAATCTAAAACTATTTAAAAAAAAATATTATAGTAAACGGGTATATTTTTATTAAAAAATACTTACACGTAATGGTTCCATTTAATACGCGTTTCAAAATAAAGAACAAGTTTAATAAAGATAGCAGAGTAAAGATTGCCAGTAACCATATAAAAATCTTGTTGGTAATTTTTGAAAATGTATTCATCGTTGTTCCAACGTCCCAACCAGTGTATTGGGAACTATTCAGAATTGCAAAACCATATAACGGTATAAAAAATAATAAAAATAAAATTATTCTATCAATATATTTTTCTGCTGTTTTATATCTCATAATCCCCTCTCCTAATAAAATTTTAATAGCCAACATTTAAAAAAACATCTTCTATAAATGTAATTATTGTATCATAAAAATTTTCACTTTTGCAAAAATATGTAATAAAGTCTCTTGTAATAATTCAAATATATAAAATAGCCATAATGATCATGAACCTAATTCTATTTTTGAAATAATGCATATAATTTTTGATTATGAAAAAGACATGAAGTTTAGACCGTTGGCAGATGATGGAGAAATTACTGGACTTTTATCAAATGATGTTGACTTCAATAATTTTCTTATAGAATGGAATGAGATGAGAAAAAAGCATTACAACGATGAAATAACAGACGAAGAATTTGAAGATTGGAAGCTATCTTATCCCAAAAAATCAAGATTTTTAAAATAAGTATATGTATACAAAAAGACCGCAGTTTTAAACTACGGTCTTATTTTTTTGTCCAAATGTAAACCACTTGGAACTATTATTTAGTTTATTCTTTTTAGCTTCCAGTACCATTTGAGTACCAGTAGCCATTTTTCATTCTCTATATAGCTTGTAATTAAGCCATTTTAGAAAATTTTGCGATTACCGAAAATCGCAGTTTCACTGCTCTTCGCGCTCTGCGCTATTTTTCGGGTAAAACTCCCACACAGGGGAGTTTTACTCCCATTCAATGGTTGCTGGTGGTTTACTTGTGATATCGTAGACTATTCTATTTATATGTTCTACTTCGTTTACTATTCTCACTGAGATTTTATCTAGTACTTCGTATGGGATGCGTGCCCAGTCTGCTGTCATGAAGTCGGTGGTATTTACTGCTCTTAGTGCCAATGTGTAGTCGTAGGTTCTGAAGTCGCCCATTACTCCTACGGATCTATTGTTGGTTAGGACTGCGAAGTATTGGTTTGGATGGTTTTCTAATTTTGCTTTTCCTATTTCTTCTCTAAAGATATAGTCTGCGTCTCTTAGAATGTCTAATTTTTCTTTGGTTACTTCTCCTATTACTCTTATTCCTAGTCCTGGTCCTGGGAATGGTTGTCTATTTACTAAGTATTCTGGTAGGTCTAATTCTCTTCCTAGTCTTCTTACTTCGTCTTTAAATAACATGCGTAGTGGTTCTATTATTTCTTTGAAATCTACAAAGTCTGGTAGTCCGCCGACGTTGTGGTGACTTTTTATTACTGCTGCGTCCCCTATTCCTGATTCGATGATGTCTGGGTAGATGGTTCCTTGTGCTAAGAAGTCTACTGATCCGATCTTCTTGCCTTCTTCTTCGAATACTCTTATGAATTCTTCGCCGATTGCTTTTCTCTTTTCTTCTGGATCTACTACGCCTTTTAGTCTTTCTAAGAATCTCTTTTCTGCGTCTACTCTTATGAAGTGCATGCCGCTATCTTTGAATGCTGCTTCTACTTCGTCTCCTTCGTTCTTTCTCATTAGTCCGTGGTCTACGAAGATACAGGTTAGTTGTTCGCCTACTGCTTTTGAAAGGAGTGCTGCTACTACTGATGAGTCTACTCCTCCGGATAGTGCTAAAAGTACTTTTTTGTCGCCGACTTTTTCTTTTATTTCTTTTAGTTGTTTTTCTGCGTAGTTCTTCATGGTCCAGTTTGGTTTTGCTTCGCAGATGTTAAATAAAAAGTTTTCTAGCATCTTGAGTCCATGCTCTGTGTGATTTACTTCTGGATGGTATTGCATTCCGTAGAGTTTTCTTTCTACATTTGCCATGGCTGCTATTTTGGTGTTCTTTGTTCCTGCTATTTTTTCAAATCCATCTGGTAGTTCTACTACTTGGTCAATATGGCTCATCCATGTTATTTGGTCTTCCTCTAGGTCTTTAAATAGTTTTGAAGAATTATCTACCTTGGTTTCTGTCTTTCCAAATTCTTTTTCTTTTCCCTTTACTACTTTTCCGCCCAATGTCTGCGCCATTATTTGCATTCCGTAGCATAGTCCTAGTACTGGGATTCCTAGTTCATATATTTCTTTTTCTATTTTCGGTGCGTTTTCTAGGTATACTGAGTTTGGTCCGCCGGTAAATATTATTCCTTCTGGTTTTAATTCTTTCGCTTTTTCAAGTGCTTTTGTATATGGAACTACTTCGCAGTACACGTTCATGTCTCTTACTCTTCTTGCGATTAGTTGATTGTACTGTCCTCCAAAGTCTGCTATTATTATCATTTACACCCTCCTATTAATTATATATATTATAATTGTTTTTTATGCTTCTTTTCAAGCTTAAAGATTGGAATATACTTATTTGATTTTTTATTTTATATTTTCCTATAAATTTTAAAATTTTACAAGATAAAATAAAAAACACTTTGATTTATTTTCAATTAACTTATTTATCTATTTATAAAAAATTTATATCTATTTTGAACTCAATTTTTTTATTTTCATGGAATATTTATAAAATTTTATTGAAAGATGTGTTATTTTCAAAGATTTTAGAATTTTTTAAGTGTTTTTTTATCTATTTAGGTATATAATAGATAGGAATGATTATAAACCGAGAAAGGATGGTTTAATGGGACTATTTGATATGATTTTTGGATCATATAGTGATAAAGAAATTAAAAAAATTCAACCACTTGTTGATAAAGTATTAGCTCTTGAACCTAAATTTGCTAAATTTAGTGATGCAGAGCTTAAGAATAATACTGAAGAATTTAAAAAGAGACATAGAAATGGCGAATCTCTAGACGATTTACTTCCAGAAGCTTTTGCGAATATTCGTGAAGCTGCTTGGAGAGTGCTTGGTATGAAGCACTTCCCTGTACAAATTATTGGTGGGATTATTCTTCACCAAGGTAGAATCGCGGAAATGAGAACTGGTGAAGGTAAGACTTTGGTTGCTACTCTTCCTGCTTACTTAAATGCTATTTCTGAAAAAGGTGTACACGTTGTAACTGTCAACGACTACCTTGCTAGCCGTGATAAGCTTTGGATGGGTAAGGTCTATGAATTTCTAGGTCTTAGCGTTGGATGTATTATCCACGGTCTTTCTCCTGAAGAGAGAAAAATTGCTTACAATGCTGATATTACTTACGGTACTAACAACGAATTTGGATTCGACTACCTAAGAGACAATATGGTTATCTACAAGGAAGAGATGGTTCAAAGACCTCTTAACTACTGTATCGTCGACGAAGTTGACTCAATTCTTATCGATGAGGCTAGGACCCCACTTATTATTTCTGGTCGTGGCGACGAAAGTACCGATCTATATGTAAAGGCTCGTGACTTCGTAAATACTCTTAGCCATAGGGTTAAGACTGAAGAAGAAAGCAGCTTTGAGAGATTTAACCGTACCTTCGAAGAAGAAACTGTTGACTATGTTGTAAATGAAAAAGACAAGACTTCTACTCTTACTGACAAGGGTATTTCAAAGGCTGAAAAATATTTCGGCGTAGATAATCTTACAGACCTTGACAATATGGAACTTCAACATCATATAAACCAAGCTCTAAAGGCTCAAGGTAATATGAAAAAGGACATCGACTATGTTGTTAAAGATGGCGAAATTATAATCGTTGATGAATTTACCGGTCGTTTGATGTTTGGTCGTAGATATTCTGAAGGTCTACACCAAGCTATCGAAGCTAAAGAAGGTTTAAATGTTCAAGCTGAGTCCAAGACTCTTGCTACTATTACCTTCCAAAACTACTTTAGAATGTATAGAAAACTTGCTGGTATGACTGGTACCGCTATGACTGAAGAAGGCGAATTTAGAGATATCTACCACATAGACGTTGTAGAAATCCCTACTAACAAACCTGTTATAAGAGTGGACGCCAACGATTCTATCTACAAATCTGAAGACGCTAAGTTTAAAGCTGTTACTAGAGAAATCGAAGAATGTCACGCTAAGGGTCAACCGGTTCTAGTGGGTACTATTTCTATCGAAAAATCTGAAGAGCTTTCAAAATATTTAAAGAGAGCTGGCATTAAACACAATGTATTAAACGCTAAGAACCACGAACAAGAATCAGAAATCGTTGCTCAAGCTGGTCGTTTTGGTGCGGTAACTATCGCTACTAACATGGCTGGTCGTGGTACGGATATCGTGCTTGGTGGTAACCCAGAGTTCATGGCTAAGAACCAAATGAAGAAGGAAGGTTTGGAAGAAGAAATTCTAAACCAAGTTGACACCTACAATGAAACTGATAACGCTGAAGTTCTAGAAGCTAGAAAGAAATATCAAGAATTAGTAAAAAAATATAAAGAAGAAACAGATAAGGAAGCTGAAGAAGTAAAGGCTGCCGGCGGTCTACACATAATCGGTACCGAAAGACACGAATCTAGACGTATCGACAACCAACTTAGAGGACGTTCTGGACGTCAAGGAGACCCTGGTTCTTCAAGATTCTATATTTCTGCAGACGACGATTTGATCAGACTTTTCGCTGGTGATAGATTTAAAAACACCATGGAAAGAATCGACGCTCCTGAAGATGAACCGATAGAATCTAAACTTCTAACTAAACTTATTGAATCTGCTCAAAGAAAAGTAGAAGGTAACAACTTCTCAATTCGTAAGAATGTCCTACAATATGACGACGTTATGAATAAACAAAGGGAAGTTATCTACAAAGAACGTAGAAAAGTTCTTGAAGGTGAAGATATCCACGCAGATATAGAGGCTATGATAGATAGCATCATCGAAAAGAATATCCAATTCTACAACAAGATGGATCACAACAACAAGCACTACCTAGATATGGAAGGAATTGTAAACTTCGTTACAAATATCTTTGGATTTGAAAAGAATTTCTTAGATGGATACAATGGAAATTCTGTAGAAGATTTAATCTCATATGTTGAAGATCTAGCTGCTAAGAAATATACAGAAAAAGAAGCAGAGTTTACACCTGATAAATTTAGAGAAATAGAAAGAGTCGTTCTTCTACAAGTAGTTGACCAAAAATGGATGGATCACATCGACGCAATGGATCAACTAAGAACTGGTATTGGACTTCGTGCAGTAGGTCAAGTAGACCCAGTGCGTGCCTATGCTCAAGAAGGATTCGACATGTTCGAAGAAATGAACGAATCTATAAAAGAAGACACTGTAAAGATGCTATTCCACATCTACAACCCTGAAAAAGTACAAAGAGTTAGAGTGGCAAAAGAAGTAGAAACTGTAGATCCTGATTCAGGAAAACAAAAACCTTATGAAAGAAAAACTAAAAAAGTAGGAAGAAACGATCCATGCCCATGTGGAAGCGGAAAGAAGTATAAAAACTGCTGTGGCAAAAACATTTAATGAGAAAAGACCTGTAAAAGGTCTTTCTTTTAATAGAAAAAACTACAACAAATACTTTCTGTACTCTGCATTTGTGCTACTTTTTTTAGTTTCATTTCAACTAATTTTTTCAAGCGCAGTCTACACAGTCAAGTTTCTGCATGGAAAAGACAAAGAATATTTAAAGGACATATTCAATCTTTCAAGGTTTATATTCTTTGCCCTATCCACACTTAACTTTATAATCTTCTTCGACCTTGTAAAGAAGAAGAGGTACGCATATCTACTAGAACTATTCTCCCTATTCTTGCTCATTTGCCTTAGAATAATTAGGCACGGCATCCTGGGAAAATATCTAGTACCAATCTATCTCTATATATTTATCGTGCTCTATCTAAACAACGGATACTTCACAGTAAATGTAGTGGGATTTAAAAGAAAATCGTTTATTAGAAGTCTCTTGGCAACACTTACAATTATATTTACTCAATCCATAATACTTGTGGTATTTACATCCAAGAGATTTAATCTTCATCTACCTATTGAAGAAATATTAAAAAATGCTTTCTACGGGATATTTGGAATCAGCACCTTGGACATCTACCTACCGAAAAACATATTCCTTAGATACCAATCCACCATTTGGCTGCAACTGATTTTTGCACTGATCGTATTTCTTGCAATAGCGCTAAAGCCAATTTTTGAAAAATCTTACAACACAAATATCGACGATGTAAAGAGTTTCATCATAGAAAATGGAAAAAACCCTCTCTCCTACTTGATTTTGGAAGAAGATAAAAATATCTTCTACTCAGAAAGAGTTAGAGGTCTCGTAGGATACAAAATCGTAAATGGAGTATTTGTAATCCTTGGAGATATAGTAGTTGAAGAAGGTGGAGAAAATATCTTCATAGAAGAACTACTTGAATTTTGTAAGTATCAAAAGCTTGAAATATTATTTCTAAACTCAACTGGAGAATATAAAAAGGAACTTCTCTCCCTTGGGCTACACCAAGCAAAGTATGGCGAAGACTGTATCTTTACCCTCGACGAATACGACCTAAAGGGCAAAAGAGCACAAAAGATTAGAACAGCCATCAATAAATCTAAGAAGCTCGGCGTGGAAGTTCACGAATATAAAATAGAAGAAGGACGAGACGAATTTATAGAAAATTCCTTTAGAGAAATCACCGATGCATGGATAAAAAATAAGGGATCCATGATGATGGAATTCACTGTCGGCTCAATGAATCTTGAAGCTCCCGAAAACCGCAGATACTTTTACAGCATATTGGACGGAGTTATAATAGCGTTTGTAGTATTTGTCCCTTATGACAATAGAAAAGGCTACATCGCAGATATCACAAGACGCCGGGAAGGAGCACCACAAGGAGCAATCGAATCTATAATCTACGACGGATTCATGACCCTTAAAGAAGAAGGAGCAGAAGAAGGAAATATGGGACTGTGCCCTCTTTACAATGTGGTGGATGACTTCTCTGGATTTAATGAAAAGTTTTTAAACGAAATCTACGAAAGATTTTCAAAGTTTTATAACTTCAAAGCACTTCGCCATTCAAAGGAAAAATATGGACCAACCACTTGGAAGAACAGATACCTTTACTACAGCGGCAAGAATTTCTTCAAAATTTTAACCGCTATAGTCCTCTGCCACTTCCCTAAAAATATGTGGAAGTACGTGTCCACACAGATATTGGATTTTGTAAAAGATAAGATAAGCACTGAAAGGTCAACAAAAGATGATCTCCAATGAAAGAAATAGAAAATAAAAAATTAAAAAGCGATAAAATTTTAATAAATTATGTGGATGAAGGAAGCGGAACAACACTTCTCTTCCTCCACGGAAACCTAGTGTCCCACCACTATTTCAAAAAAGAAATCCTAGAATTTAAAGATAGATATAGAGTAGTGGCGCCGGACACGAGGGGTCATGGACAATCCAGCTTCGGAAGTGGACCAGTTAACTTAGATACACTATCCGATGATTTACACATGCTTATAAAAAGCCTTGGACTAAAAGATATTGTCTTGATTGGACATTCTGACGGAGCAAACATCGCACTAAAATATCTAACCAAGTACGACGATGTCATCGGAGCAGTAAGTCTATCTGGAAATATATCTCCGAAGGGGCTATTTAGGATTCCATATCTTTTCTTTGAAATGAGGAGAAAAATAACCCATTTCTTGGGAAGATTTAACAAAAAATATATGGAAAGATCCATCTTACTTTCGCTAATCACAGAAAGTAAAAATATTTCTATGAAGGATCTTAAAAAGATAAAAGTGCCGGTTTTATACATCGTTGGAAGCAAGGATATAATAGACATCGACCATACCAATAAAATGGTAGCAAATACACCCAAGGGAAGTCTGTATGTGGCAAAAGGCGTCGGTCACCACGTGCTAAAGAACTATCTTCCAGCGGAGAAATTAATCGAAGAATTTGTAAATACACTAATAGAAAAATAATCCATACTGGTAACAGTGTGGATTTCTTTTAAATGCATGTCTGAATAAAATTATGGACTCAATTTGATAAATTTTTCCTATAAATCCGGTCACCCTGAGCGAAGATGACGAAGTCAGCGAAGTCGAATGGGTATAACCTTGGTGGGGTTAAGTATGTGTGACTGAATTTATATATTTTCTGTAAAATCATAAAAATAATCTAATGCTGAATATACATACTATGTAAAATCACCCAAAGTCACATTAATCGCTGCACTTAATCCATGTCTTTGTGGAAATCATGGTTCAAAAAAATCTTATGGAGTACAGTCACCCAATAAGAACTCGCCTGCTTCTCAGAATGACCAGTGGTGGAAGAGATTTTTAATATTTTTTTGTCTTAGATAGGTTAAATATAGGTCAGATCCTTCGACTTCAAAGGCTAACGCCTTTTCCGCTCAGGATGACCAGTTGGAATGGTTGACGCTCTATTAGCATTAATTACTTGCAAAGTTTATTGTAGCCTTCGGCTGTGGAAGCAAGATGCTTCCGCTACGAGGGATAAATCAAAATTTACACTTTCGTACGGCTTCGCCTGATTTTTCTTTATTCTATGCAAAATTAAAAGTCCACATACGGATTTAACACCATTTAAATTCCAGAGAATATAATCTTTAAACTTTTCTACGACCCACTTATGCAACTTACGTGATTTTCCATGAGGCGTTAAAAAATTTGGGCGTCTGAGCGTAGCGAGTTCCCAAATTTTAGCCGAAATGTGAAAATCACTTCCCTGATAATGCGAGGTGGGCAGAGGGAGCTCGAGGGGGATGGGAGGAAACTGCGAGTCTCGTTCGCAAAACCGTAGGTTTTATCGGCGAGACGTTAATTTCCTCCCTCTCCCTCGTAAAAGAAAATTGGAAGGAGAAAGAATAGGGTTTGGTTATGCGTAGGATATTTATTTACATATATTATAATCTTTGAAATTATTTCATTTGCAAGGACTTGACCATTGGAGGTTATACCCATTCGACTACGACGGCAGAGCCGTCTCCGCTCAGGGTGACTGTAGTTTGGAGGATACTGTAGCGTCGAAGCCCTAGCCGAAATCTGTGATTTCGGTGCAGGTCTCGTGAAAAGAGTTCCAAAGAAGCCGAACAAAGTGAAGGCTGATTTGCAGAACTCGACTGCTCGTCTGAGGGAAAATAATTTAGTATGACATCTTAAGGAATGCAGTCACCCTGAGCGAAGATGACGAAGTCATCGAAGTCGAACGGGTATAACCTTGGTAAAGTCAAGTATGGATGACAGTGCCTTAGATATTTATTTTAATTTCACATCAAAAAAACCAGAGGTCATGCCTCTGGTCATTTTTTTATTTTTTACCAAGAGCCGGAGCTTCCTCCGCCGCCTGTTGATCCTCCTCCACCGGAGAATCCTCCAAAGCCACCGCCGGAGCTTCCGCTGCTTCCACCGAAGCCGCCTCCTCCGAAAAATCCTCCGAAGCCGCCTCCGAAGTCGTCATCATCATAGAAAATATTTCTTCTATATCTTCTCCTATACTTTCTCCTTCTATTGTTGGTTGAAAGTATTATTAGGATGATGATTACAAACATTATTATTCTTATAGGGCTTATATCCGAATCTTCGTCATCTGGTGAGAATGATGCCGGCACTGATCTTTCTATTTCTATGTCGTACTCTTGTTTATATTTTTCTAGTACTTCGTTATAGATTTCAAGGATTCCTTCTTCGTAAGCTTCCTTGTTCTCTCCTGTTCTATCTCCTGGTGGAAATAGTTTGGATGCGTTACGCCTTATGGTATCTGCTACCGCATCTGGTACCCAACCTTCTGTCCTATATCCAGGCATGATGGTTAAGCTTCCTTCTGGGATGGATAGTAGAATTAGAAGTCCGTTATTTTCTTTGTTTCCAAATTTCCATTTGTCGAAAATTTTTACACCATAGGAGTTGCCGTCATATCCTTGAAGTGATTTTACTATCATCACTCCTATTTGCGCTCCGGTCTTCTTTTCCAAGTCGTAGTTTGTTTCGTTGATGTACTCAATTGATGTCTCTGATAGGATTCCCATTTCATCATATACATATCCTTTTGCATCCTTTGGATCTGGCACCCACACGTCTTTTTCTGCAAAGGTGCTCATGGTTAGAGACATCAAAAGTATTATTGAAAGGATGATTCTTTTCATTTTATTTTTTATCAAAATCTACTTGTGGATTTTCCATATCGCTTGCTGATACTTCAAAGTATGACTTAGGTGAGAATCCTAAGATTGAAGCTACAATATTGGTTGGAAATCTCTTTACATCTTTGTTAAATTCTGTAACTGCGCTATTGTATCTTTCTCTTTCTGTAGCGATTCTATTTTCTGTGCCTTCCAGTTGCGCTTGTAGGTTTAAGAATCCTTCGTTAGCTTTTAGCTCTGGATATGCTTCTACCACTACATTTATATCGCCGATTGCCTTTGTAAGTTCTGTGTTTGCTTCTGATAATTCTTCCGGGGTCTTTGCACTTTGAACTTTTGATCTTGCTTCTGTGATCTTGGTTAGTGTTTCTTCTTCGTGGTTTGCGTAACCTTTAACAGTGTTTACTAAGTTTGGTATAAGGTCTGCACGTCTTTTTACCACGTTTTCTACTTGAGCATACTTGCCATCTACTTCTGCTTCTAGGGTTACTAATCTATTGTAATTCTTAACGAGTATTCCCCCGATAACTGCTACCAATGCTATTATGATTAGTAGTGAGCCACCTATCTTTCCTTGTCTTTTCATTTTTTTCCTCCTAGTCAATGTTAATTATGGTCATATTTTCTATTGCTTCTTCAACTAATTTATCGATGTCCAAGCCTTCTTCTGATTTTTCCATAATTTCTATGGTTGGTTTTAGAAGTGGATGCTTAGGTAAGAACACTGTGCAACAATCTTCGAATGGAAGGATTGATGTTTCATAGGTTCCTATTCTCTTAGATATTTCTATGATGTCAACCTTGTCCATTCCGATTAGTGGTCTAAATACCAATCTGTCTGTAATTGCATCGGTGCAGGCTAGTCCTTCTATAGTTTGGGAAGCAACTTGTCCGAGATTTTCTCCGGTTATAATTGATTTATACCCGTTTTTTGCTGAGATACTCTCTGCGATCCTCATCATAAACCTTCTTGATAGGACGGTCATCTGAGATTCGTGGCAGTGTTTGTTGATTTCTTTCTGAATTGGAAGGATGTTTACTGAATAAATCTTCATCGGTCCTGAGTAGGAGCTTACTATTTCTCCAAGTTTTATTACTTTTTCTTCTGCCCTCTTAGATGTGAATGGGAATGAATGGAAGTGAAGAGCGTCCACCTTCACGCCACGCTTCGCCATCATGTAACCTGCCACCGGGCTGTCTATTCCTCCTGATAAAAGAAGTAGTCCTGTGCCGTTGGTGCCAAGAGGTAGTCCTCCATGTCCTCTAAATTTTTCTGTATACACATAGGCATCTTGTCTTATGTCCACATAGACATAGAAGTCCGGATTATGCACATCAACTTTTACATCGAAATTTTTTAGAACAGTTTCTCCTATGACGCGGCTAAATTCCATGCTGGTCATTGGAAATTTCTTGTCTGCTCTCTTCGTTTCTCCTTTAAATGTTTTGAAATCATTCTTTTCCAGAGTTTCTCTCGTTATTTCTTTTATCGCTTCTCTTATTTCGTCTTCGTCTTTACCAACTTTTATACATGGACTTAGGTACACAATCCCAAATACGTGGGACACCCTTTTTATTATTCTATCCATGTTTTCTTTTTCGCATTCGATATATACTTTTCCAATATCTTGGTAAATCTTTTTATATTCTATATCGTGGAGAGATCTTACAACTTGCTTTATAAGTGCGTCGATAAAACTTCCCCTATTTTTCCCTTTTAAAACCAACTCTCCCAATGAGAGTCCTACTGCATATTTAAACATTATCTTTCCATCACTCCTCTGACTTCCTTCACCGAATAAATAAGTTTTTCTATAAATTCGTCTATATCTTTTTCATCTATATCTTTACATATGCAAATTCTGATTGTGCCTTCCATTAGATTTTCTGGAAGTCCTATTCCCTGCAAAACCGCAGATTTTTCTGTGCCATTACTGTTACAAGCTGATGCTGTGCTTATAAATATATCAAATTCTTCTAAGTAGTGAAGAATTACCTCTCCCCTGGTGCCTTCTATGGAAACACTGGTAATATATGGGCTTCCATCTTCACCATTTACTTGGTAGCGGTCTAAATTTTCTTCCAACTTTTTAAGTAAGTACGCCTTAATATTTTTTGCATGGGCGTATTCTTTTTCGAAATCTTCTAGTTCACAGTCGATTGCAACTTTAAAGCCTGCTATTCCCGGCATATTTTCTGTTCCTGAACGGACATCTTTTTCCTGTCCTCCGCCATAAACTATTGAAGGGATTGCCACCGCATTCTTTATATACAAAGCTCCTGTTCCCTTTGGTCCATATACTTTGTGTGAGCTCATTGCATAACTGTCACAGCCAAGTTCCTTCACATCTACAGGAATTTTGCAAAGAGCTTGGACTCCGTCCACATGGACAAAAGTATTAGGATTTATTTCTTTTACAATCTTTACGATTTCTTTTATATCTTGGATAGTTCCTAGTTCGCTATTTACTTGGGCAAGGGCTACCACCGCCGTGTTATCATTTACTTCTTTTTTAAGTTCAGAAATCAAGACTTTGCCCTTTGGATCTACGGGAAGTAGCACCACTTCATAACCGAGATCTCTGTAGCGAAGAAATAATTTTCTAAGAGAAGAATGTTCTATGGTTGTAGTGATTATCTTTTTAAATCTCTTATTCTTTTCTATAAAACCTTGTACTGCAATATTGTTGCTTTCAGTTCCGCCAGAGGTGAAGAATATTTCCTTTGGATTTGCATGGATGAATTTTGCAAGACTCGCCCTTGCACCTTCTCTGATCTTTTCAGCATCCATTCCCATTCTATGAAGTGAGGAAGGATTTCCAAAATCAGATGTAAGCATCTTCACCATCATATCCACCACTTCTGGTCTCGGTTTTGTAGTTGCACAATTATCTAAATAAATCAATTTAATACCCCAAATCTTCGTTAATTAAAAACACATATGTATCTTGGAATTTAGGTCCATGTTTAAGAGTTAGCTCCATAATATTCGTATCTTCTTGTCTATCGAAGTCAAGTCTCATGTTCTTCTTTAGGCTCTCTAGTTCCATTCTCTTGAAATTTTGTGGTTGAGCGATTATCAAAGATCTATTAAATCCTGAGTTTACATCGGTTACAACCTTATTTCTTCCAACGAAGAAGAATACTTTTTTCTTGCCAAAGGTAACAGCACTTATTCTATTTCCATAGTAATCCACCATAAGAATCTGTCCGTCCTCAGTTACTGCATTTGCAGAAGTCACGAAGAAATCTGCCATATGTGATTTCATCATGCTGCTTTGGTAGTCCCTGTCCAACCAGTGCATGGACACGTCTGCTCCTTTTTCTTTTAAAGAATTATATATATCAAGCTCTTCAAGAGTTACAGATCCTGCAACTGCCACAGTTCTGCCTGGCTTTATAAAGTTCATGAAGTAATCTCTTGCCTCTGCTCCAGTTTCAAATATTTCAGAAATAAATCCGTTCTTCATCAGACTATTTCTAGTTCTCACTAAATTTATCATTGCTTCCCCTTTCTAAATAACCTAGTATCAATTATAATTTAAATAAGAAAATATTTAAAGTGGGTAATTATGAAAGTATTTGAGACTATTAACGAAAAAAATAATAAATATGACGATTTTGTTTTCATGGATATTGAGACCACAGGACTCACACATCAAAATCCCATCGTATCCATCACCGTTTCCGACGGCGTAAAAATAGTGACTACTGTCATCGAAGATCTAAAGGATGAGCAGGAACTTATCTCAGATTTTATAGAAAAATATAATGGATGCAACTTTATTACATACAATGGCGAATCCTTCGACCTTCCTTTTATAAGACAGAGGGCGAAGTATTATAATATGGAATTTGAATACGAATCCACGGACCTCTACAAGTATTTCAACAGGTACAGGCACCTCTTCCCTATGAAGTCCTTAAGACAGATTGAAGTTGAAAAGTATTTTAATTTAGATCGTGGAGAGGATATATCAGGTGCGGAAGTGGTTGAACTTTTTAGAAATTATCTCACATCAAAGGACAAAAAGAATCTGGATATTATTGGACACCACAATCTTAAAGATGTAGAAGGTCTTGTGTACCTCTACGAAAATAGATTTTTGATTCATAGAGAAAATAGGATTACTTTCGGCGAAGATTATCTCGAAATAAGAGATATAGATCTCGACCATGACACACTTAAAATCTCAGGAGTTACCACTTTTCCTGATATGTTTTTAAATTCAAAGGACTACCTGCTAAATATACAGGATGGTGAGTTTTTCTTAGATATCTACACAAAGAGCGGAAAATATTCCAAGAATTTAATCTGCAACTATGTTCTAAAAAGGGATTTCCCCGTTGAAGTAAGCGACCTTAAATCACCAGAAGAAGTTGTAATTTTAAATTTGAAATCCATCGAAATGTATAATTTAAAATCTGTAGTAAGTTACATTTGCAAAGACTTATAATAAAATAAACATTAAAAAACCCATTCAACTGCGAATGGGTTAAATTTTTATGCGTTAAACATTATTTTTTCGCTTCCAAACATCTTGGCAACGATGAATGAGAATACTAGTCCAATTAGTACGTTTGAGCCCACTGAATAGATAAGATTTAAAGTATCTAATTCAGAAACTATAGAGCGACCTATTGCAAGGCAGCTTCCATAGATTGGAATCAAGAATTTAATTGGAGATGCTTCTCCCGTTGAGGTCATGGTCAAAACTCCTGCAACTATGACAATAATATAAAGTGGAGCTATATATGTGCCCGCTTCCTTTGCATTCTTTGCATAGGTTGCAATTATAGAAATCATCGCCACCATTAGAAATGCCATTGAAAGCATGATAAGTGCAATCTGTCCAAACTGAGTAAATGTAAATTTCACAGTAGCATCTTGACCAAAGGACATGGCTTTTGGCATTACGATTGACATTGAAATCACATAGGCAATCGAAGATATCATGGAGATTATCGTAAGTCCGATTAATTTTCCAAGGACTATGTCCGTTCTCTTTATAGGTGCAAGAAGAAGGCTCGCCATGGTTCCCCTTTCTTTTTCTCCTGTAAATGTGTCGATTGAAAGACCCATGATGGAGCTATAGAGCATGATAACTATAAAATATGGAAGCATCATAGATAGTGCCTTGCCAGACATCTTTTCTTCTTTGAAAATCTGTCCATCTACATCCTTATTAATGGTGAATACTTCTAATATTTTTTCGTCTCCTATTCTTTCTTTTATAATATTTTTCTTTATACCTTCATCGAATAGGGACTCAAGTTTTTTATAAGCCATATCGGAATTGTCTTCTGAAGGGTTGTAGAAAATATTTATATTCGGGATATTTTCTCTATCATAGTTTTCGATTTTTTGTCTGAAATCAGATGGAATTTCTACTATCGCATCTATCTCTCCATTTTTAAGCTTCTCTTTTAGATTTTCCATCTCCCCATCTTTTATACTCTCGATGGTCATGGTTTCAGAAATGCTTCCAAGATCTGCCTTTGTCTTTTCATCTAAATTAGAGAAATACACGAGAGATTTGTGGGTTTTCATATCGTCCACCATATTGTTCATGGTCTTACCCATTAATGAAAATATGATTATCATCATAAGTGGCGGCATAATGAACATCCCAAAAATCATTTTTTTATCGCCGAAGACTCTTCTTAGTTCTTTCTTAAGTATTATCATCATTCCCATTAGTCTTCTCCTTTTTCATTTGAATAAAGTTTAAAAAATGCTTCTTCCAAATCTTTTGCATCAGTCTTTTCTACCACTTCGTCAATAGTTCCATGAAACACAAGTTTACCATCGATTATAATTCCGATTCTGTCGCAGACTTTTTCCGCTTCAGTCATATTGTGGGTGGACATGATGATGGTTTTATTTTCTGATTTAAGTTCTTTTATATAATCAAGTACAGATTTTGCAGTTATAATATCAAGACCGGATGTCGGTTCGTCGAAAATTATTATTTCTGGATTGTGCATAAGGCTCACCGCAATGGCAGCTTTTTGCTTCATCCCTGTTGAAAGTTCTTCGATCTTCTTGTGTTTAAAATCATCTATTCCAAAGTATGAAAATAATTTTTCTTTTCTCTCTTTTATTGTTGATTTTGGAACATTTCTAAGTTCGCCGAAGAAATCAAAGAGATAGTCCGGTGTGAAGTTTGGATCGAGTTTTATTTCTGAAGTTAAAAATCCAATCTTTTCTCTTACCTTTTCTCCGTCTCTTACAGTGTCTAGTCCGTTTACTTCTACAGTGCCAGAAGTTGGCTTAAGAAGTGTGGAGATGATTCTTAGGGTTGTGGTCTTGCCGGCACCGTTGGTTCCTAGAATCCCAAATATTTCCCCTTCTTTGATATTTAAATTAATATTATTTACAGCGATTTTTTCGCTGTCCTTAGTCTTTAGTTCTTTCTTCATCTTCTTAGTCAGTTTGAAGATCTTCGTAAGATTTTTTATTTCTATCATAAGCACCTCTCAGTCTTATATTTATATTTTTCTCATTTTTATATTATATATAAAACTTAAAATTTGTGTCAATTATTTCCACATCTATTGTAAATTTTTCTTCCAAAAGCTCTTTTAACTTATCTAATACAAATTTTTCTGAACCGTAATGGGTAAGATCCACTAGAGAAATATTCTCTTCATAGGCTCTCTGTCCGTCGTGGTGCTTCACATCTCCGGTTATATACATATTAAGACCTCTGGATACTACCTCTTCGAAGTAACTCATACCAGAACCTCCTACGATTGCAAGTTTATCAACTGGAACTTTTTTACCGTAGAAGATTGCTCCGAGAGCATTTAATCTCTCGTAGATTTCATCTCCAATATTATTTTCTAGGACGTATCCAATGGTTGTTGAATCTGTCATGGCAAAGTTTTCTATTATTGGAAGTCCAAGAGCTTCTGCCAATGCGACGTTTACACCTTTATCTGAAACGTCAAGGCTCGTGTGGGATGAATAAACGGAAATTTTATTTTCTATAAGTTTAATTATATTTTTCCCGAGGTAGCTATCTTCGTCTATTCTCTTTATGCCTGTAAATATCATCGGATGGTGGGATATAATTAGTTTTGCTCCACTTTCTACTGCGTAATCAATAACTTTATCCGTTATGTCCATACATAGGATGACCTTTTCTGTTTCGTTTTTTATCCTGACTTGGTAACCGGAATTGTCCCATTCTTCCTGGTACTGTTCCGGAGCAATCTTTCTTATATATTCAATTATTTTTTCTGTACTTGTCATTGATTTTTTCATAATAATTCACTTCTTTTTTCAGTTCTATATATCTCTTAAGGGCTCTTTTACCCTGTTTTAGTCCTTTCATTATGGAAAGATTTGCATCTTTTAAATACTCTACAAATAAAAATGCCTCTTCTTGATTTTTTCTAAGAGCCTGGATTGGGATTTTAAGTTCAATTTCATTTGGAACTTCTCTTATATTTCCATCGTATTCTGCGACGATTATCTCGAAGTATCTGTCATCTTCGAAAACCACATCTTCGTCAATTATTTCATATCCGTTTTCAAATAGGTATTTTCTAAGTTCTCTTGCACCTTGCATCGGTTGCAGGATGAGTCTAACATTTTTAGAAATTTCTGATGCGGAAAGTATCTCTCCGATCAAGACTCCTCCCATGCCAGCTATTACTACAGTTTCGATTCCATCTTCCGGATTTAAAACCTCCATGCCATCTCCGAGCCTTGCGTCCAGTTCTATATTTTTTTCTTTTGCTAAATCTATTGCCTTTTGAAGGGATGGCTTTGAAATATCTGCAGCTATGGCATAGTCTACGATTTTATTTTCAATTAGAAAAATAGGCACAAGACCGTGATCTGTGCCTATGTCAGCCATTCTCTTTCCCTTTATATGGCTAGATATTTTATTTAATCTTTTAGAAATCATTCCAAATAATCCTTTAACTTTCTACTTCTGCTTGGGTGGCGAAGTTTTCTAAGTGCTTTTGCTTCAATCTGTCTTATTCTTTCTCTTGTGACATCGAATTCTTTGCCCACTTCTTCAAGAGTTCTATTTCTTCCGTCTTCAAGTCCAAATCTTAGGGTCAAGACTTTCTTTTCTCTATCTGTAAGAGTGTCAAGGACATCTCCAAGTTGTTCTCTTAGAAGTGTAAATGTTGCAGCGTCCTGTGGTGATTGGATTTCTTCATCAGGGATGAAATCTCCAAGATGAGAGTCTTCTTCTTCACCGATTGGTGTTTCTAAAGATACTGGTTCTTGTGCAATCTTTTGAATTTCACGAACTCTTTCCACATCTATGTTCATCTCTTCTGCAATTTCTTCTGGAGATGGATCTCTACCTAGATCTTGCACCAATTGTCTTTGAATTCTAACAAGTTTATTTATGGTTTCCACCATGTGAACAGGAATCCTTATGGTTCTTGCTTGGTCTGCTATGGCTCTTGTGATGGCTTGTCTAATCCACCAGGTTGCATAGGTTGAGAATTTAAATCCCTTCGTGTAGTCGAATTTGTCTACCGCTTTCATAAGTCCAAGGTTACCTTCTTGAATCAAGTCAAGAAAACTCATTCCTCTTCCCACGTATCTTTTGGCGATGGATACTACAAGTCTTAGGTTCGCTTCAGCAAGCTCTCTTGCAGCTTCCCTATCTCCATTTTCCATTCTCTTTGCGATGACCACTTCTTCATCCGCTGTTAATAGAGGAATTTTACCGATTTCCTTTAAGTACATTCTCACAGGATCGTCTACACTTATTCCCTTTGGAACGGACAAATCTTCTTTAGACACGTCGATCTTATCATCATCTTCATCGTCACCTATCTCTTCATCCAATAGTTCGATGCCTTTTTTTTCAAATTCTTTATACAATGAATCAATTTCATCACTTTCCATAGGAATTTCATCTAGAGCATCAACTATTTCTTCATAGGTTAGATTTCCCTTTTTCTTTCCTGTCTTCATGAGAGAATCTACTATGGAGTCTTTAGACATAGATTGATCTTCATCTTCAAAATCTAAATGATCAGTCATTTTTCATTCCTCCTTTAAGTTTTTGGTTTAAATCTATAATAATTTCTGATAATTCTTTCAATTTTTCTTTGTAATTTGGCTCATTTCTATCTAATTTTTCCAATTTTGATAGAGTCGATTTTAAATCTTCTTGTAGCTTACTCTTTATAATAGTCTTTGCAAGTTCTTCTATGATTCTATCTGGATATTCGTGGAAGACTTCAATTTCTTTTATAATTCTGTAGGAAGTCTCTGTTATCTTTCCATTTTCTTTTAGATTTTCAAGTGGATCTTTTGCACTTTTTTCATAGGCTTCTTCCAAAGATTTTATGACCTCTACTTCATTTTTTTCGAGGTATTCTTCTAGGTTTAAGTACTTTTTAATTATCTTTATATAATTTTCGTCAGCTGCTGCATAAGCCATAAGTTGGTATTTTGATTTTTTAAAACCATTTTGTATATTTTTAGCTACCGGTTTTGTAGTTTGTCTACTATTTTTTAAATTAAATTCCCTATTTCTTTCTCTCTTGTCCTCGTAATTTTGTTTATTTCTGTTTATATAGTTTATAATTGCAGATCTCGTAACTTTGTAATCTTTTGAGAGTCTGTCGATTTCAAGATCCCTTTCAATAGGATTTTTTATTGTAGCGACGAGTTTTGCTGATTCAACCAAGAATCCTGTCATCCCTTCTGTGGTACTTATGTCGAAGTTTTTCTTTAGATCTTCGATTAAGTATTCAAAATAGTTTGTCGCTTCAGATAAGGTCACTTCGAAGTTGAATGCTCCATATTTTTTTAAATATTCGTCTGGATCAAGCCCTTCAGGAAGTCTTATA
This sequence comes from Peptoniphilus sp. BV3AC2, assembly GCF_000478945.1. Classification (NCBI taxonomy): domain Bacteria; kingdom Bacillati; phylum Bacillota; class Tissierellia; order Tissierellales; family Peptoniphilaceae; genus Peptoniphilus; species Peptoniphilus sp. BV3AC2. Next base: position 138,810 of record NZ_AWXD01000007.1, read on the forward strand.
ATCTTTGGATTTACTCCAACGGATCTCAAGATTCCAATAGCGCGCTTCGTCGCTCTTATACCTGCCTCATCTCCATCGTAGCAGATGTATACATCTTTGCCGAACTTTTTTACAAGTTCTGCCTGCTCTGGAGTAAGTGCTGTACCTAGACTTGCTACACTATACTTTATACCACTTTTGTAGAGAGAAATAACATCCATGTAGCCTTCTACGAGAATAATTCTACTTCTATCCAAATTTTTTACTATATTTTGGTTGTAGAGATTTCTCCCCTTATGAAAGACAACTGTATCTGTGCTATTTAAATATTTTGGCATGGAGTCGTCCATTACTCTTCCACCAAAGGCGATTACCCTTCGTCTTAAATCGATAATTGGAAACATAATTCGATTTCTAAATCTATCGAAATACTTTCCATTTTGTGATTTAGAAACCAGGTTGTACTCTACTAATTCCTCTTCGTTATATCCGTTGGACTTCATATAGTTAAGCAAATTGTTCCAGCTATCTTCTGCAAAGCCAAGTCCATAGGCAGTAATAACTTCTGGTCCTATTTCTCTTCTCTCTAAGTATTCAAGGGCCATCTTATTTTTCTTTAGATTTTGCATATAAAATTTTGCCGCAAGCACATTGGCATCGTAGCATCTCGTAATTTTATCGAGTTTCTTTTTGTCTATTTTTTCTTCGCTAAGTTCGATATTATATTTCTCTGCTAAGAATTTTACCGCTTCTATAAAAGATAAATGCTCAATCTTCATAATAAATGTGATTACATCGCCGCCGGCACTGCAACCGAAACATTTAAATATTTGCTTCGATTCTGATACGGAAAATGAAGGGGTTTTTTCAGAATGAAAAGGGCACAATCCCATGTAGTTTGAGCCCTTTTTCTTTAAATCTACATATTCACTTATAACATCTACGATACTTGATTTTTGGCGTATTTCATCCAAAACTCTGTCGTCAATTCTCATCTCTACTATCCCATCCTTTAGGAATGCATATCTCTCTGAACACATGGATGGCGAAGGTATCTGTCATGCCCGCTATATAGTCTGCCACTATTTCGTCCTCTGTGTGTTCAATATTTGCATACAAACTTAGATGTTCTTTCGGTATTCTATATAAATCTTCTTTGTAAAAATTGTAGAGATATGTAAGTATTCTATCTACTTTCGTATCTTCTACTTTTACATTTTTATCAAGGTAGACCCTATCAAACATAAATTTTCTAAGGTTCATCGTCGCTTCATAAATTTCCGGCTCCATTTCGATTATTTCTTCGCCGTAGGATTTATTTATGATTGAGCTGATCATGGTGCCAATTCTTTCTGAGTGGGTGCTACCGAGTAATTCTATTTCTTCTTTTGGAAGGTCCTCTTCTCTTAAAATTCCCGCCCTAATAGCATCATCTATATCGTGGTTGATATAGGCGATTCTATCTGCGAATTTAATTATTTTTCCTTCCAAGGTGGATGCCATTCTGTCTCCGGTGTGATGAAGGATTCCATCTAACACATCTTCTGTTAGATTTAGTCCTCTTCTCTTCTCTCCTGTTTCAAGGAAATCTACCACCCTTATGGATTGTTCATTGTGGCGAAATCCACCTGGTTTAAGTCTATTTAAAACAGTCTCTCCACTATGACCAAATGGAGTATGACCTAGGTCGTGGCCCAAGGCTATCGCTTCTACCAAATCTTCATTTAGTTCAAGTGCCCTTGCAATGGTCCTTGCAATCTGTTGCACTTCCAATGTATGGGTGAGTCTGGTTCTAAAGTGGTCTCTGCCCGGACTGATAAAGACCTGGGTCTTGTGTTTTAATCTTCTAAAAGATTTTGAATGGATGATTCTATCCCTATCCCTTTGGTAGCTGGTTCTGATTTTACAATCTTCTTCAGCGTACTTTCTCTTCGCATCCTTTGAATGGCATGCGTAGGGTTTTAAAATTTTATATTCAAGAATCTCCCTATTTTCTCTTATATTCATAGTCCTACACTTTTCATATGATCGAGCACTATCTCCGCAGTTTCTTCTATTGCCTTATCAGTTACGTCTATAACTACACAGCCAAGTTTTCTCATGACTTCATCTGCGTACATAAGCTCTTCTCTGATTCTTTCTATATCAGCATATTTCGCGCCTTGAGAAAGTCCCAGTGATCTAAGCCTTTCTTCTCTTATGGAAATAAGTTTTCTCGGTCTACATGTAAGTCCGATTACCCTATTTACATCCTTGTCATAAACTTCTTGTGGTACTGGTACTTCTGGAACCAATGGAATGTTTGCGACTTTATAATTTTTATTTGCAAGGTACATTGAAAGCGGAGTCTTAGAAGTTCTAGAGATACCTACTAGGCATATGTCAGCTTTCTTAGCGCCCCTAGGATCCTTGCCGTCATCATACTTAACCGCAAATTCAATTGCCTCCACTTTTTTGAAATAATTTTCGTCAAGACGCCTTATAAGTCCAGGTTCTCTAAGTGGAGGATGTCCCAATGCCTTTTCAAATTCATAGAGTGGCTCTCCCATTACATCTATAAGATGGATGCCGAGTTCCTTTCCCTTCATTTGAATGTAGTCCCTAGTTTCTTGAACTACATTGGTATACACAACCACCGCTTTTTTACATCTGGAAGCCATTTCCATAATCGGTTTTATTTGTTCGACACTATTGTGGTATGGAAATCTTCTGATTTCGTAGTCTGTAGTTTCAAACTGTTTTACAGATGCTTTAGCAATTAGTTCTCCTGTCTCTCCAACTGAGTCGGAGATTACGAATATTGAAATATTAGGCATATTAATCTTCCTTAGTCTTAGATAATTCTATAAATACATTAAGCGCGTTGGTCTTGGTCCATCTTCCAACTACTTTTAAATGTTGATTTATAACTGGAATGGCGTCCACATCATGATCATATAAAATTTGAGCCGCTTCTTTTACAGTTGCCCTAGGGCTTACGGTAAACACATTTGGCATTCTAGTCATGATCACTGAAACGGGAGTGGTTTCTATATCCATCTTCGTCATGGTGGCTCTTAATAAATCTTTTCTGCTTACTACGCCGATTAATTTTGATTTGCTCGTTACGAATATAGTTCCGATATCTGATGCAAATAGTTCTACTATCGCATCGTTTATGCTATCTTCTTCGTCTAAAATTGCTGAGGTGGACATATAGTCCTTTACCAACATCTTTTGAAGTTTATTGTTTATAGATTGGGTGTCCACATCTCCTCTGAAGTAATAACCATACTTAGGTCTTGCACCTAAAATATTTAACATCACGAGGATGGAAAGATCAGGTCTTATGGTCGCCCTTGAAAGTCCCAATCTTTCAGCAATTTCGTCGCCTATTATAGGTTCTCCCTCTTTTACTATTTCAATTATTTCTTCTTGTCTCTTGGTTAGTTCCATATTTATTCCTTAATAGATTCTATGTTCACTACTCTTTCTACAAGGCTATCGATTAAATGTAGTAGTGCTAAACGGTTATTTCTTACATTTTCATCATCTACAAGCACCATACAGCTATCGAAGAATTTATCTATAAATGGTACTAATGGATTTAAAGCAAGTAATGCTTCTTCATATTTCTTGTCGTTTATCAAGGTTTCTACATCTGGTCTTATGGATTCAAATCTATTATAGAGTTCTTTTTCTGAAGGATCTTCAAATCTTTCTTCGGCAACTTCCCCTTCTTCATACTTGGTTGCAAGGTTATGAACTCTAGTTAGTGCGTCTACAAGTTCTGTTCTATCTTCTTTAAAGAATTCATTTAGTTTTATCGCTTTGTCAATGGTTTCAATTACGGTTCCATCAGATGCAATTACTCCTTGGATGATATCGTATCTAATATTCATATCTTCAAGAATATTTTTGATTCTAGCTCTGAAATAGTCTAGGATTTTTTCTTTAACTTCTTCGTAGTTGAAGGTTAGGTTATTTTCTTGAACATAGGTGTATAGAGCGTGGTCAACTATATCGCTTAGAGATAGATCCCAGTTCTTATCCTTTAGAATATTTACAACTCCGATTGAAAGTCTTCTTAGGGCAAATGGGTCTTGTGATCCAGTTGGAATTAGACCTATTGCAAATAGTCCTACTATTGTGTCGATCTTGTCTGCTAGCGCAAGGATTGAACCGATAGTTGTCTCTGGAAGTTCATCTCCTGCAAATCTAGGTAGGTATTGTTCGAAGATTGCTTGGCTTACTAGAGGTTTTTCTCCTTGAAGTTTTGAATAGATTGAGCCGATGGTTCCTTGAAGTTCTGTAAATTCTGTAACCATCTTGGTAGTTAAGTCTGCTTTAGAAAGTTCTGCCGCTCTCTTTAAATCTACTAGAGATTCGTCTGCAACTTCTAATTTTTCTCCAATTTCACGAGAAAGTTTATCTATTCTTAGAGATTTATCATACATTGTGCCAAGTTTATCTTGGAACATAAGACCTTTTAGATTTTCATTTAGATCTTCTAATTTGGTTTTGATATCTTCGTTGTAGAAGAATTTTGCGTCTTCAAGTCTCGCTCCTAGGACTTTTTCATTTCCTTTAGACACTATTTCTTTTTTGTAATCAGTTCCATTTCTAACGGTTATGAAGTATGGAAGTAGATCTCCGTCTTCGTTGTATACAGGGATGTAGCGAAGGTGATCTCTCATTGGTGTGGTTATTACTTCCGCTGGAAGTTCTAGATATTCTTCCTTTACATTTCCAGTAATAGGAGTTGGATATTCGTTGATATAGGTAAGTTCATCTAGTAGATCCTTATCTTCTTTTATTTCTCCACCTAGAGCTTTCGCTTCTTTCTTTGCATTTATTTTTATAATTTCAAGTCTCTTCTTTTGATCTAGGATTACATAGTTTTCTTCAAGAAGTTTTTCGTAATTGTCTACGTGGTCAATTTCAATGTGAGAGCTTCCTAAGAATCTATGACCTCTAGTTACATTACCAACCGGGATTCCTTCGAAAGGAAATTCTACAACTTCACTATCTAGCATGCTGACAACCCATCTAATAGGTCTTGCAAATTTAAGATTCTTACCGCCCCATTTCATATTCTTAGGGAAGGTTATACCTTTTATTAGACTTGGGATTTCTACCTTTAGAATTTCTTCTGACTTTTCACCTTTTTTGTGAACTTGTCCGTATACGTATTCGGTTCCCTTTAAGTCTTTTATTTCGATATCTTCTAGTTTTAAATTCTTAGATTTTAAAAATCCTTCTAGTGGTTTTGTAGGGTTTCCATCTTCATCAAAGGCGATCTTCTTTGCAGGACCCTTTACTTCTTCGTTTATATCTCTTTGGAATTCTTCTATGCCATCTATAAAAAGAGTAAGTCTTCTAGGTGTTGCATAGGTTCTTATATCTTTATAATCAATTAGATTGTCTCTTAAAAATTTATCTGCCTTATCTCTTATTTGAATGAGTGCAAGGTCTACATATCTTGCTGGCAACTCTTCCATTCCAATTTCAAGTAAATAATTCATTATTTGTCACCTCTGTTTAAAAGTGGATAGCCAAGTTCTTCTCTCTGTTTCAAGAATGTTTCCGCAACTTTTCTCGCCCTATTTCTAACTCTTGCAATATAGGATGTTCTTTCTGATACTGAAAGTGCTCCCCTTGAGTCAAGAAGGTTAAAAGTGTGTGAGCATTTAAGTGTGTAGTCGTATGCTGGAAGCACAAGTCCTAGTTCGATTATTCTTTCAGATTCTTTTTCATATACGTCGAAGAGATGTTTAAGCATATCTACATCCGCATCTTCAAATCCATACTTGGATTGTTCATACTCTGCCATTTTGAAAATATCTCCGTACTTAATATTTTCGTTCCATTGAATTTCGTAAACTGAATCCACATTTTGTAAGTACATTGCAATTCTTTCAAGACCATAGGTAAGCTCTGCTGATTCAAGATCACAGTTTATTCCTCCTACTTGTTGGAAGTAGGTAAATTGTGTAACTTCCATTCCATCAAGCCATACTTCCCAACCAAGTCCCCATGCTCCTAGGGTAGGTGATTCCCAGTTGTCTTCTACGAATCTAATGTCGTGGATGCTGGTGTCAATTCCTATCGCTTCAAGAGATCCAAGATATTGTTCTTGTACATCTTCTGGAGATGGTTTTAAGATTACTTGTAGTTGGTGATGTTGATATAGTCTATTTGGATTTTCTCCATATCTTCCGTCTGCTGGTCTTCTAGATGGTTCTACGTATACTGTTCTCCATGGTTCTGGTCCAAGGGATCTTAAAAATGTGTGAGGGTTCATAGTTCCTGCACCTTTTTCTATGTCGTAAGGCTCCATTATGATTGCTCCTCTTTCCATCCAGTAGCTTGTCAAATTCTTAATTAAATCTTGAAAATACATTATTCCTCCCTAATTAACTCCAATGAGTTTATTTGTCTTAAATCTAGACAGTATTTTACATATTCTATAATTATGTGAAAGATCTTCCTTTCGAAATCTTTCTTTTGAAACTCAAATTCTAAATCTTTGTACATCAAGAGATTTAGATATTCTACTTCTTCGTCATTTAATTCATAGTACTTAGAAGAATTTTCTAAATTAGGTGTAAGTCCGCCCCCATCTACTAAAAAGTATCTTCCATTCATGGATGGTCTAAAACCTATAAAGGAAATATATTTTAGTAGAAGCTGCATGGTTCTCACCCTTGCAGTAGAATCTTTAAGTGTTTCTAAGTATTTTTTTAAAAGTAGGTAAGCATTCTTGTTTTCTATCTCTTCCATATTGCTTTTTAAGTAGATTTCTAATACTAAATTTGCATATGAAAGTTTTACAAGGCTCTGTCTTAGGTGCAAGTTTGAAGATAGTATATTTGCACTCTTAATGTAGTAGAAGACCCCTGATTTTGAAATGGTATATTCATTTACAAAGAACACCTGTGAAGAGCTCGTGACTTTTGAACTTCTCTTAAGCGCTCCCTTTGCATAGATGGTCACAAGACCCGCGTCAAGGGTGTACACTTTTAAAGCTTTGGAGCTTTCTCCAGCGTTCCTCTCCGATAGAACTATACCTTCTGTCCTAATCATAGGTAGCCATGCCCTTTTAATCTGGTTTCGTTATCCCTCCAGTTTTTATCAACCTTAACCCAAATTCTTAGATCTACCTTTGTCATAAGTAAGTCCATGAGATCGTGTCTCGCTTGGGTGCCAATCTTTTGAAGCATGGTGCCATTCTTGCCAATGATTATCCCCTTGTGATTATCTCTTTCCACATAAATCGTAGCAATGATATTGGTCCTGTCTTCTAGTTCTTCCATCTTTTCTATTTCAACAGCCACCCCATGAGGTACTTCTTCTTGCAAAAACCTAAGTGCTTTTTCTCTTATTATTTCTGCAACTATAAACTTCATAGGTCTGTCGGTTACATATTCGTCTGTGTAGTACTTCGGTCCTTCTGGAAGATTATTCTTAACAGTGTCTAGGTAGATTTCTGTGCCATCTCCTTCTCTTGCAGAGATTGGTATGACATCTAGAAAATCCATCTCCTTCGAATACATTTCTATTAAACGAAGTATATCTTCTTTAGGAATACTGTCGATTTTATTTATAAGTAGGATTACTTTTTTGTCTTTTATCTTCTTTAATTTTTCTATAATAGCCCTGTCCTGTTTTCCAATTATTTTAGAAGTATCCACGATGTATGTGATTAGGTCCACATCTTCTAAGGCTGAGCTAGATTCTCTTAGCATGTAGTCTCCCAGTTCATTTCTTGGGGTCTGCATCCCAGGTGTATCGAGAAATATTATTTGACTATCGTCGTCGCTATATATTAAGTTTATTTTATTTCTCGTGGTTTGAGCCTTGTCAGAAACTGCAAGGATTCTCATGCCGATTAGTCTATTTAAAAGCGTCGATTTGCCTACATTTGGTCTGCCAATCACCGCTATATATCCCGATTTAAACATTATTTAATTCCTCCGGTCCAAAACTATGGGGAAGTATCTCTTCCAGCGTAAACTTTCTATAATCCTCTGTCGAGTTTGCAATTATAATTTCTGGGTCCTTCGAAAATTCTCGAATTACCTGTCTACAAACCCCACATGGGAAGGTGTCTTTATTATCTCCTGTTATGACAATCTTTTTAATCTCTCTATGACCTTCCGAGACTGCTTTGAAAATTGCAACCCTCTCCGCACAAATAGTCGGTGAATAGGAGACGATTTCTATATTTCCACCTTGGTACACAGAACCGTCTTCCATCTCAACTGCACAACCAACGTTGAACTTTGAGTATGGAGTGTAGGTCATCTTTTCCTTTGCATCTAAGGCAAGTTCTATTAGTTTTTTAATTTCCATATGCACCTCACGTAAATAGTTTAAATACAAAGATTGCAACAGAGATTCCAACTATCGCTCCTGCAACTGCTTCCGATTTTCTGTGGACTCCAGTTTCAACTCTACTTTCTGCTACCAGTAGTGCAAGTCCCAATGCACATGTGGTTATCACAGTTTTTTGTGCCACTAGAGATATCACTGTGGCAGCACAAAAGGCAATTGATGTATGTCCTGAAACTGCTCCCCCTTGGAAGTATGATCCTCCATTCTTCTTCGCCATAAGGTACTTGCCTCCGATGGTTAGAATGAGGACTATAATCACCGCAACCAGTGCCAGATGGTCTGGAGAATTTTTAATCTTTACAAGGGCAATCTGTCCTATATTTGAGATCTTGTTGTAAAAGAGTAAGTATGCAACCACCACTGCATTTAGTGATGCAATCATAACCGCTCCTGCAGAGACGTCCTTTACATACTTTGCAATCGGATTGTAGTCAGTAACCACCAGGTCCACCGTTCTTTCGATGGCTGTGTTTATAAGTTCAAGGACTATTACAAGTGTAATCGCAAATAATAGGATGAGAAATTCCATCTTAGTTAAGTCAAAGAACAGAGAAATTATAATCGTTCCAAGACAGGCAAGCCAATGAAATTTCATATTTCTTTCAGTTGTAAGTGCGGAGATTATCCCCTGCACCGCATAGTTAAAAGATGAAATAAAGCTACTATTTTTCATATTATCTACTAATTTCTAATTTTTCCATAACCCTATCTTCCACTGCTCTCATCTCTTTTTTGTCCTCTTCTTCCTCGTGGTCAAATCCCATTAGGTGAAGGGTTGAGTGCACAGTTAAATAGGAAATCTCTCTCTTCTCGCTGTGTCCATATTCCTTTGCCTGTTCGATAACCTTATTTATATTTATGACTATATCGCCAAGCATGTTTGTAAATTCATCGTCCATAGGAAAAGAAAGTACATCGGTAGTTCTATCTACCCCTCTATAATCCCTGTTTAGTTCGTGGATTTCTTCGTCGCCAACAAACGAAACGGAAACTTCGTAGTCCTCTGTAAACTCTATCTCTTTTAAGGCAGCTTCGATAGATTTCTCTACAATATTTTCTATCTCTTCATCGATTTTTATTAAATCCTGTCTATTGTCGAAATAAATCATCTTTCTTTCCTTCTGTTTGATGTTGTATCTTTTTTACTATCTTTATTTTCTTTGTTTTGTTTATTTTCCCATCTGTCGTAGGCATCGATTATCCTTTGAACTAGTGGATGTCTTACGATGTCGTTTCTATCAAGTTTAACTATTTCGATTCCCTTTACATCCTTTAGGATTCTCATAACTGTCTTAAGTCCAGAGGATTTGCCCTTTGGAAGGTCGATTTGAGTGATGTCTCCTGTGATTATTGCCTTCGAACCATAACCGAGTCTAGTTAGAAACATCTTCATCTGTTCGTTGGTGGTGTTTTGTGCCTCGTCAAGAATTACATAGGATGAATCGAGAGTCCTACCTCTCATGTATGCTAGAGGAGCTACTTCGATCAAACCTTTTTCAACGTACCTGGTGTAGTTTTCGTGTCCCATAATTTCAAATAGCGCATCGTAGAGAGGTCTAAGGTATGGATCGACTTTCATCTGTAAATCTCCAGGCAAAAATCCTAGAGATTCTCCAGCTTCTACTGCAGGTCTTGTAAGGATGATTCTGTTTACTTCCTTATTTTTAAATGCCTTTACAGCCATCGCCATCGCCAGGTAGGTCTTACCAGTTCCGGCAGGACCAACTCCGAATACAATGTCGTTGTCCTTCATGGCATCCACATATTTTTTCTGTCCCAAAGTCTTTGAACGGATCGGTTTACCCATAGCAGTGTGGACGATAACATCGTTTAGAAGTTCTGTCATCGGCTTCATCTCGCCTTGTTTTATAAGAGCTATGGAATATTCAACGTCCTTTTTTTCCAAAGATTTCTGTCTGATTATTAATTCCTTTAGATTTTCGATTAGAAGAGCCGCATTTTCTGTAGCAATTTCGTCGCCGTATATTTCTAAGAGATCTTCTTTCACGATTATTTTAACTCCCATAGAGCTCTCAATGAGCTTATGGTATTCATCTAAATTACCAAAAAGTGTATTTAAAATATTTGTGTCTGAAATCGGCACAATTTTACATTGATTTTCTTTCAAGTAATAACCTCCATATCCTATATATTGTACCATATTTATTATTTAAAAGCTATTTTATATTTATTAATGCTATGTTATATATTTTGAATTTTTTTATTAATTTAAAATTTATTTTTTTAATTTCCACATAAAAAAAGCACGATCTCTCGTGCAAATTTTAAAATAATCTTTTATTTAATTGTTTTCAATGGTGCTTACTATATAGTCCATTGCGTCCACCGTATCTTTTAATCTAGGGATGAGGATTTCCTTGTCCTCTCCTTCTTCCAAGTATCCGGTCATCATATTTTCTCCAAGTCTTATCTTTCTCTTCTCTATTTCAAAAAATTCTGGATTGGTTACATATAGCGCAGTTAGTGCATCCCATATTACCAGTTCTTCTTCTTGATATTTTACTTCGAACTCTGCCTTCCAGCGACGCATATGTGAATCGAGATACCTCATATATTTTGAAATATACTCTCCGTCCTTTACTTTGTACTTCTTTTCGATACAATTATTGCCTGTAATTATTACAGGTTTTTCGATTCTTTTAAGGACATAGTTGGTGGCAAGAAAATCTACGGACATATTGAGCTCATCCATTACCATTCCTTTGAAATATAGTGGAGATGTGATGCCTCCCATTTGCACAAATTCAGTAAGATTTTTCGTATCCATTCCAAGGGCTAGAGCCTTCATAGTATTTGTCGTGGAGCCCAGTGAGATTAAACTTACCTTTTCTCTTTCAACGATTTCTTTTATAAATTTTGCAGCATCGTAGGAATATATTCCTCCTTTTTTAAGAGGAATTTCTATTCCAAGATCTTTATTCATCATAACGGTTGAGTTGTATGTGTCGTCTTCGTTGCTATTGCCAAATGTGGTGGTTATTCCCACTACTTCCATATCCTTGTGGCTCAGTAGAAAAAATAATGCAAAAGCGTCGTCTATGTCACAGCCCCTCACATTTATGGTGTTGTCAAAATCAACAAGTACTTTTTTCATAAGTTCTCCTCTTTATTTCTAAATCTACTTCGTCTCCGAGATTATATTCATCGCTACTATATGCAATATATTTTCCGATTTCGTATCTATACTCTCCATTTACAAAACTTTTTCTATCGATACTATATTCGCTTCCCGGTTTTATTTCTATATCTTCCTTCTTTAAAAAGTAATCGTCAAAGACATTTTCTTTATATAGAAATTCTGCAACTTCTTTACAACTTGGATGCTCATAGAGTTCTTTTGGAGTTCCTATTCCAATTATTTTGCCCTCTTGCATTACGATAACCCTATCTGAATACATAGAAGCTTCTTCGATGCTATGGGTTACGAAAAGTGTAGAGATCTTTAGATCTTTTAGAATTTCAAAGGTGGATTTTCTCACCCTGTCTCTAAGTATTTCATCTAGACTTGAAAATGGTTCATCGAGAAGTAGCATCTTCGGTTCATTTATAAGTGATCTTATAAGTGCGACCCTCTGTTTTTCCCCTCCTGATAAATCTTTTGGGTAGGCGTTTTTTCTATGATTTAGGTCAACTAAGTCCAAAAAGTATTCTACCTTTTTAAATATTTCATCCTTCTTCATCTTTTTTGCCCTTGGACCAAATGCCACATTGTCCCACACTGTGAGATGTGGAAATAGTTCAAAGTTTTGAAACATCATAAGGGTGTTTCGCTTTTCTGGCGGCAAATTTAAGAGATTTTCTCCCGCCACTGTTATACTTCCGCCATCCTCTTCAAGTATTCCGCAAATAATTCTAAGAAGTGTAGATTTTCCCGTACCCGATGGTCCCACTATGGAGATAGTTTCCCCTTCGTTTATATCAAAGGAAATATCTTTTAATATCATTCTATCTCCATAGGATTTTGTAATATTTCTAAGTTCTATATATGCCATTTATTGCTCCTTATAATTATTTTTGAAATGAGTTCTATTCCAAGGATAAATAGTACATTTAAAAGAATAAATATTATACTCATCACAGCTGTTATACTCCTATCTTTTACCACCATAAATGGAAACGAAAGTAGAGTAAATGTGTTTACCATTCCTATTCCAAGTACCAAGGTCAAATAATATTGGGAGAAGGAAAGGATAAATCCCATGATGATGGATGTCTTTATAAATGAAAACATATGAACGAGTATGGAATTTACCGTCGCTTTTAATTCCGACGCTCCTAGGATTCTCGCTTGATTGTAGAGATCCTCATCGAAACTTTCAAATCCTGGTATCATAATCCAAACTGAATATGGAATTATATACACTATGTGCACAAGAATTATCGCAGGGATCTTACCTGCCATTCCAAGTTTTATAAATATTAGTTGAAGCCCAATTCCAATGGATGTTGCAGATACCACCATCGGTAGAAATACCACCGCCATAAGAAGTTTTTTAAACTTTCTATTGGTGCTTATTCTCCTTGCTACAAAGTAACTTAAAAATGTTGCTATAAATGTGGAGATGGTCCCTATTACCATAGAGTTTATGATTGAATTTAAAAGATTTCTGTCTACTTTTAAATATTCGATTGCCCTTGTTGAAAATGTACCGCCAAAGATCACAGGATATGGATAACTCTCTCGAAACACTCCCAAGGTTAGAGTAATCGCCGTGTAGCAAAGTAGAAATATTAAAATATTTACAAATGTCTTAGATAAAGTCTTCATCATCTTTAAACTCCAACATCAAAAATACAATTACCGTAATTATTCCAATGAGCCCAAGAATTACGTTGTAAGCCAAGGAATATGGTTTGTAGATAAAATCATTTTGTGTAAATTCTATATAGGATTTCACCGCCAGTGCGCGAGGTGCTGTCGGTCCAATTAGGTAAGGAACTTCATAGGATGACATGGAAAATGTAAATAGTATTAAAAGCACTTTTAATAGAGAGGATTTTACCCTCTTGTAGTAGATGTGGTAGAAGGCATAACTTTCTGTTGCTCCCAAATTCCTAGCTGCACTAAACTGTTCCATTCCGATTTTATTAATTCCATTTAAGAATACCACCGCCGCAAATGGCGCTCCTTTAAAAATATACACAAGGATAATTCCTATTGCACTCTTCGTATAAAATAGCGAAACGAACTTATGCGGACTATCTATTATTCCTATATTTGCAAGTATTCTTGAAAATAATCCTGCTTCGGAAAATAGATTTAAAAGTATTACCACCACAATCATATGTGGTATTATCATAGGAATATTTAAGCTAAAGGAAGACTTTTTCTTATAAAAATATATTCCATATGCCATAAATAGTCCGATTATTACCGCCAAGATAGATGAAACTGCAGCGAATTTAAATGTGAAAAAAAGAGAATTTAAAAATCCTTTGGAAGTTAAAATCTCTCTGTAGTACTTGGTTGTAAATTCACTTATCCCTATTTCTTTGTAAAATCCAAATGATATAATAATAGATTTTATAAAACCGCCGAGAATCACCACAGCGATTAGTGCGATTCCCGGCAGGTATGATAAATCTAATTTAGTACGTTTTCTTCCCATATCTTTTCAATTAATGGTACTAGTTGTGCCGGCATTTCCGGTACTTTCTTAGAGTCAAGTTCGTTGTAAGGGATGGTTGCTTCCCCGATATTTATTGAATCATAAAGTTTCTTTTGATCGTCAGTTAATTTGTCGTAGCTTACTACTGGTAGATCTCCAAGCACTGCTGGGTCAGCCTTTTCAATTTGATTTTCCGGTGCTAGGATTTCATTTATAAATACCATTGCTGCGTCTTTATTTGGACTCATCTTAGAAATTGCAAGGAAGTGGGTGTTTCCTATATTTCCTTTGTCAAACACAAATGATCTAGTGGTTGCCGGTGCTTTTTTATCGTTAATCATCATTGATGCTTGGTTTGGATTGTAGCTCATTGCCATTGCAACTTCTCCGTCAGAGAACATATTTGTAAGGGTTGGGTTGTCTGATGGATATGTCTTGCCTTCCTTCCATAGGTATGGTTTAAGTTCGTTTAGATAGTCGATGGTTGGTTTCATCATTTCTGCAAGTTTATCTTGTGTAAGATTCTTGTCCATGAATTGTTCGTAGCCTTGTAGATCTGACATAATTTGTCTAACGAATACTGAACCTGTGAAGTCAGGTAGAGCTGCGTAGGTTAATTTGCCTGGGTTTGCTTTTGATACTTCTAGAAGTTCTTCCGCATTCTTAGGTGGGTTTGGAATTACTGCACTGTCGTAAACGAATACGAATTGTGCCTTTCCATATGGAGCTTCTAGTCCTTCAGTTGGTTCGCCAAAGTCATATTTCACATCTGCAGATTCTCCATCTACATAGTCTTTGAAGTTTGGAAGTTTGTCAGTAAATGGTCCGAATAAGAAATCTTGTTTCTTAGCTGCTGCGAAGTTTTCTCCATTGATCCAGATAACGTCGATTGAACCATCTTTGCCTGCGTTCTTTTCGTTTAGAAGAAGATTGTTGATTTCGTCGATGTCCATTGGAACTCTGTTCACTGTAATGTCGTATTTTTCCTTCATCTTTGGTGCGATGGAGTTGTCGATCCAATTGTTTCTCTTTTCATCTCCACCCCATCCATAGAAGTTAACGGTCTTTCCTTTTGCAGATTCTAAAGCTTCTTCAAAAGTCATATCTGCTGCGTCTTTTACAGTTTCAGTTTGTTCTTTATTATTTTTATTTGCCGCGTTATTTTGTGGTTTTTCAGACTTGCCACAACCTACCAATAAAAATACCGTTAACATAAATACTGATAATTTTCTTAGTAAGTTCTTGTTAAACATACTACCTCCTGTGTTTTTTAAATTTATATTTCATTACGTTCTTTGCGAACTCTTCTGAAGGTTCTTCTTCGACTTCAAGTATCTCTGTCAAAAAGTTCTTCACATTTTTCCTCTTGTACCCATTGTGAAAAATCCCCGCACAGGAAGAACAATAGGTATAGATATTTTCCTTATCCAAGGAGTTCATCTTTTCTTTCCATCTATCCACAACATCCCCCTCCTGCTTTATGGCACCTCCTCCGAGGCCACAGCAGCCGATGGATTTAAATGGTTCTGCATAATCTTTTGCAAAATACTTTATATCTTCGAAGATCTCCCTTGAATATCTGTCGGAGCATGGGAAAAATACATTTGCACTCTCGTCGATTTTCTTTCCAACTCCAATTTCTCTTAAATATTCATAGACGGAGATAACTTCTGCATAGATCTTGCCCTTTAAAAAGTGGTAGCAGTTTGGACATAGACAGATTATTCTCTCTACACTTTGAGATTTTAGATTCTTCTCCAATATTTCAAGGGGCGCTTCTCCACCCATATCATGGGTAGGTCTCTTGCAGCAATCCACAGAGAAATCCGCTCCATGTTCATATCCAATTTCAATTATCTTTTCACTGGTTTTAGGTAAAAATCCTGGATAGTTACATCCTAAAAATATTAGATCTTTAGATTTTTTCTTACCGATGTTTCGAAGTTTATAATTGTTCTTCATAAACTTTACGAATTTAAGTCCCTTCGAATTTTTTCTCCTCATAAAGAGAGAGATTTCTTTTCCATCTAAATCCATAGGGCACACGTCATTGCACTTGCCACAGAGAAAACAGGAGTATCTAAGGTCCGGTCTATTTGCAAAATCCGAAAGATCCATGCCGTACTTTGATAAAAAGTCGCAAGCCTTGGTGCATCTCTTACAATGTATGCAATTTTCTTTCGTTTTCTCTAGTACATTCATCTTAGCTCCTATATAATTTCTCTATTTTTTCTGCACAGGCGTAGATGTCTCCACCTGTTCTCGCTTTTCTATACATCTCTTGGTATTCTTGCATCTTAAATAATGTCTTCAAAGGTCCACCCTTTATAAATCTTCTCGAAGATGTGGTGATCTTACTTTCAAGAAGCTTTGGATAGATACCCATTTCTTTTAAGGTGAGAGAGAGTTCATAATCCTCCATAAGTGAAAGAGGTTTAAATCCTCCTATCTTTTCAAAGAGTTCCCGCTTTATAAATATTCCTTGATCACCGAAGGCTATGTGCCTGTATTTTACTCGGAAGTTGGAACCCCACTCAATGGATTTTAAAAAGAGTGAAGTCGGTTCAAACTTAAGCCTAAAACATCCAAAATCACAATCTTCTTCTATTAGTTCAAGTACTTCTTCTCTTGAGATTTTGCTATCTGCGTGGAGAAAAAGAATTATGTCGTTTTTAAGTTCCTTCGCACCCTCATTCATCTGATTGGATCTGTACCTGGTTTTCTGAATCTTTTTAAAATTTATTTTTTCATAGGTTTTATCCGTAGAATATCCATCAGAAAACACAATATCACAAAGATCAGAAAATCTAGAGATCATATCCTGTGTTCTATCTATGATTTTTTCTTCGTTATAGGTTGGTATGACTATACCAAGTTTTTTCATTTCTTCTCCTCTTTTAAGAATAGCTTAGAAATTATCGCCGATATTATTACCAAAGAAATTAAAAATAATATTGAATAGATAAATTCTTTTGATCCCGGATTTAGGACAGCTTCTCCAAAATAATTAAACACCAATACCCCTGGAATTACCCCCGCAAACGTAGTAAGAAGGTAGTAAAAAAAGTTTATCTCGGTAATTCCAGAGATATAGTTCACCACATTGTAGCTAAATATCGGGCTAAGTCTTATGATAAATAAAACTAAAGACAAAACCTTTTGATTGTCACTATATAGTGCAGAAGATAGCTTCTCAATCATATGGTTATTGACGAAATTTCTTACAAAATCCTTTAAGAGAAATCTTCCCATGTAGTACATAATTGGCGTATTTAAAACCACACCAATCATCGTATATAGAGATCCTTTCCAAATTCCAAATAGTGCTCCTCCAACTAGGACGATTATTATCACCGGAAAGAAAAATACCGGAAGAATTGTAAATATAAGGATATAAAAGAGCGCCGCCACATGTCCATTTGAATCTACAAATGATTTTATATCTTCAAAGGAGAATTTCCTAACTACAAATATAGAAATGAGTGCAATCAAGATCATAATTGTAATCTTAATTGCATTCATGCGTCTATCATTTAATTTTATTTC
Source organism: Peptoniphilus sp. BV3AC2 (assembly GCF_000478945.1). Classification (NCBI taxonomy): domain Bacteria; kingdom Bacillati; phylum Bacillota; class Tissierellia; order Tissierellales; family Peptoniphilaceae; genus Peptoniphilus; species Peptoniphilus sp. BV3AC2. The sequence goes on from NZ_AWXD01000007.1 coordinate 156,341, forward strand.
GTTCTGTTTGTTTGTCATTGTAAATTTTTCTAGCCACGTAGATAATAATTGAAGCTGCGAATAGAATCAAAAGCCCTACCATTAGAGCTTGTGCTCCTCCGGTCAAGCTTCCACCTGCATAGGAATAAACTATTGTCGCTGGAAGTTGTCCTAGACCTGTTGCAAGGAAGAATCCCCAGAAGTCCATTGAGGTTAATCCTGCAGCGTAGGATACTGCGTCAAATGGTATAAATGGAAGAAGTCTCGCCACCATGATTGCATATTTTCCATATTTTTTGAAAAATTCTTCTATCGCTACTAGAACTCCTTCTGATGCAAATTTCCTAACTACGTCTCTACCCAAGATTCTAGCAATAAAGAAGCACATAGCAGCTCCTACCATTGCACTTGACCAGGATAGTAACGCTCCCTTTGCCCATCCCCAAATCATCGCATTGGATAGGGTGATGAAAAATGCTGGAATCGGCGAAATAAGTGATTGAAGTAGCATTAGTAAGAATGAAACTACAACCGCATATACTCCAAATCCTCTTATATATTCCGCAACTCCATTAATATCAACTTTTGTAAGCACTCTTATGGATTCATTTACTTCTCTGTTTACAGATGGAACGAAGAAGTAAACTGCAAAGAATATTCCAATTATAATTAGAAGTATTATTCTATTTCTGTTTTCTTTTTTCATAAATCCTCCTTATAAAGTTTCTTTAACATATCTAAAAAATCTACTGAGAGATATTCTTTTATCTTTTTCTCTGTATCTAAATTTTTAATCGCTCTATCTTTGCTATATTCAACCATCGCCATGGAACACCAGGTAACTCCCCTCAGAGAATTAAACATCAAGTATTTATAGAATTTTCTTCTGTCCACAGGTCTATATTTTTCGTATTCATCTAAGAAATCTAGCATCTCTTCTTCACTTAGGATTGTGTCAGTCTTCCAATAGGTGGTGGTAGGCACCAAGAAGTGTGCCAGATCCTGCTCCGCTTCTCCGATGATTGGCTTCTCCCAGTCGATGACCACACTTTTATCTCCAATTATAAAATTGTGGTTATTTAGTTCCGTATTTATAATTGAAGGGTTTGAAATCTCTTCATCCATGTTGGAAGTTTCAAGAATTCTAAAGAGTTCGTCAATTCTCTTTTCGATTTCTAAATCTTTTTGGTCGAAGCTTTTGTAATGGGAGTACATGGAGATAAATTCGTCGTGCATCGCCTTAAACGGTCTATCCGCCACGATTAAGTCTGATTCTTCTGTATCGAGACTATGAATGGAAGATAGAAGTTTTGCCGCAATTTTTAGATCTTTTTTATAGTCGAGGGGTCTGCCCTCATAATATTTCATAATTAAATAAGGTTTTTTGAGCCAAAAAGAATCTTCGATATAATCAATCGGCTCTGGAGTAACTTTTGATTTTTCTAAAAATTTAAGAGCGTCATATTCATACTTGAGCTGGCGAGATCCAAGGTGCATTTGGGAACCGAGGTTTACCCTTATAACTTTATCCTTAGATAGAAAGTTTAGATTGTACTCCCCTTGACCTAGGACTTTTAGCTCATTATCTCCCACTTCAAGTCTTACGAGATCAACATACTCATCTATATCCAGAATTTTTTCAGTCAAATAGTAACTAAGTCCAAAACTTTCAATCCTCTTTATGGTATTTTGTAAGACTTCGCCATTTGAATAGGTGATGTCCGAAAAAATATCGTAGTATTTTCGCATTCCAACTAGTCCGTATCCACCGTCATAGGTAGGAGCAAGCACCACATCGTAGTCGTTTAGTTTGTCCAGACATTTTTTTATTTTTGTAGAATCTAGACCGATAAGATCTGAACCCAAAAGCACAACCTTGTCTCTATTTTTAAGTTCAGATTTAATTGCGTTACCCATCTTTTCTCCTAAACCATCTCCACTTTGTGGAATTAAATATTTTTTATCTATATCCTCTGGAAGTTTACCGCTAAAATATATTTTATATTCATCACACGTATTTTTAATTTCTCGATACTGATTTTCTATTAACTTGTACGAAATAGATAAAATCTCCTCATCTTTTAAATATGGAGATAGTCTGGTTTTCGTCTGACCTAGCTCTGGTGTTCTTGTAAAAAAAATAATCATAATACAAAAAAATGGCTTTGGAGTAATCCCCAAAGCCTAATAATTAGTTATTTTACCAATTCGTATCCGTCGTATTCTTTTGTTCCGTCATACGCATTGTAAACTTCATGTCCTTCTTTAGCTAGTTCATCAGCTACTTGCCATGATCTATTGCCTGAATAACAGTAAGTTAAGAATGGTTTGTCAGTTGGGAAACTCTTAATATCATCCATGTAAGTGTCAACTGTTGTATGGATTGCGCCTTCAATGTGTCCTTCGTTGTAATCTTTTTCATCTCTTACGTCAATGATTGTATAGTTTCCAGATTTTGCCATTTCATTGAACTGTGGTCCAAGAACTGTAGCAGCCTTAGTCATAGTTGTGTATGAAAAGTCTTTTACGCCTTGAGCGTTAGCAACTTTTGTAAATCCATTGTCAACTAGGATTTGTGCAGCTTCAGAAGATTTTTTACCAGTATTGCAAACTGTTACAACATCTTTATCTTTGTAAGATTCTATTTCAGAAAGTCTGTCTTTTAATTCATCAACTGGAATGTTGATAGCGTGTTTAACGTGACCTTCGTTGTATTGATCAACTGGTCTAACATCGATAACTAAGTATTTTTCTTTAGCCTTGTTATCTTCTTCAATCTTATCTAGTTCTTCTCCTGCCATTTCAGTATAGGCAACTTTGTTTTCTGTAGCAGCCCCTGCATTTTGTTTATTTGCGCCTTGGTTAGCTGGTTTATCATTTGAACATCCAGCTAATAGTGCTAGAGAAAGTGCTACAACTGAAAATAATTTTATATTTTTCAAAATATCCTCCTTTTATAAATGCGAAAATTTTTTATAAAAATAAAAAGCATTTATGTTCTCACTGTTTATTAGTTTAACATTATGTTTCGCTATTTGCAATAGTTTATTATGAAAGTTGTGTTAAATATAAATCACGATAATTTCGTTACATTTGGTGAAACTTATAAAATATTAAAATTATTTTAACAAATTATCAGGATTGAATTTAAAAAATCGGCATAAGAGTCCTATGCCGAAAAATAAAATATTTATATTATTTAGTTTGCTAGAGCTATTAGAGTTGCTAGAAGAACATTGGCTCCCTTTTCAATATCTGCAAAATCGGTGTCTTCATTTGGATTGTGACTTATGCCGTCCTTTGAAGGAACAAAAATCATCCCTACCTTGCACAGGTCTGAAAGTATCATGCAGTCATGGACCGCTCCACTGTGCATAATTCTATTTTTATAATTAAACTCATCCACCTTTTCTTTTATTGTAGAAACTATTTCATCATCCAAAGTAACTGACTTGGAGGATCCTACAAGTTCGATGGAATAATCTATATTTCTTTCCTTTTTCACTCTTTCGAGAACTTCTTTTAAATGGTCAGAAGTTTTGTCGATTCCATTTTGGTCTATATCTCTTATATCCACATTGAATACAACTTTGCCATTTATAACGTTTGAAGCGCATGGATAGCAATTTAGCTTACCTACTGTTGCAACGGTGGTTGGATTTACATTTTCTTTTGCAAATCTTTCCATTTCCAAAATTATTTCAGCAGCTGCAGCTAGAGGATCCTTTCTGTAGATCATTGGAGTTGCTCCAGCGTGGTTTGCCACACCATTTATTGTTACTTCAAATGTATTCATTCCAGAAATTGCATTTACGACTCCAATTTCAAGATTTTCTCTATCTAGAACCGCTCCCTGCTCCACGTGAAGCTCAATAACCGCATATGCCTCGCCCTTTTTAAGTCTATCTCTTTCAATGGTGCTTATACTTAGTCCAAAATCCTCCATCACCTTTCTTGCAGTTCTTCCGTCAGAAGCTGTAAGTCTATCCAGTTCATCCACTCCTACCTTGCCTGCAAGAAGTTTAGAACCAAGAGTTGTTGAACCGAAGTTAGATCCTTCTTCTTCAGCATAGATTATAAATTCGATAGGTTTTTTCAGAGTTACATTTTCTTCTACGATTCTTCTCATAGATTCTAATGCACAGATAGATCCTGTCAAACCATCGAATCTTCCTCCATTTGGAACTGTATCGATATGAGATCCCGTTAGAATTGAAGACTCATTTAAGTTAGCTGGATACTTCGCTCTTATATTTCCTACGCCATCGATTTTATAATTTACTCCAAGCTTATCTAGCTCAGATAGTATGTAATCCCTTGTCTTTCTGTCTTCTTTGGAATAGCTAAGTCTGGTGCATCCCTCACCTTCAGTAGCAGTTATGGAGTTTATATAGTCCATATCTCTTTTTATTCTCTCTAAGTCTACCAATATCTTTTTCATAAAATCTCCTTATTATTAGTTTTATAGTTTACCTATGTAAATAATTATAGCATAAATTTATTTAATCCATGTTAGGCATTTTTATAATTTTAAATGCTCTATGTAGAGCATGAAAATATTTTTATTTTAAATGCTATCCGGATAGCGTGATAATTATTATTAATTTTATTTTATACTAAAACAAAAATTACAAATAAAAAAGGAACTTAGTTATCCTCTAAGTTCCTGTCTGTTTGAATTTATTGTTTTGATTATTTCTGTAAGATTTGTTTGTGTTCTTTCTAGTAATTCATCTGCATAGTCACGAGCTCCTTCTCTAATTTGAGTGGATTCTCTTTGTGCTGAGCTTAGAATTTCTTCTGCTCTTTCATTTGCCTTAAGAACAAGTTCATCTTCTCTTATCATTTCTTCTGCGTGAGCTCTTGCTGCTGCCATGATTCTGTCAGCTTCTTCATGTGCTCCTGTGATGATTTGTTCTCTGTCTGTTGAAATCTTTTGTGCTTCTTTGATTTCTGATGGAAGTTCTGCCTTTATATCTCTTATTATTTCTAGAACTTCTTCTTTTTCTACTACAGTCTTTCCTGTTAGAGGAATACTGCTTGCTGTTTGGATAAGTTGTTCTAACTCATCTACCAATTCCATTAGTGTCATCTGCTACCTCCCAATTAATTTTTCTTTCATAGCGTCTCCTACTATATCTGGCACAAATAAACTTAAATCCCCATCAAACATCGCCACTTCCTTTGCAAGGGTTGAACTTACAAATGTGTTCTTGTTCGATGATAGTAGAAATACTGTTTCTAAACCTTCATAGTAGTGCATATTTGCCATTGCTAATATATATTCACTTTCATAGTCAGAAGCTGTCCTTATGCCTCTTATGATTACTTTACAGTTATTTTCTTTTGCATAATCTGCAAGTAGTCCTGTAAATGAATCTATTGTTACTCCGTCAAGGTCCTTTGTCACTTCTTCTAGAAGTTCCATCCTCTCCTCTACTGTGAAGAGTCCATGTTTCTTGACATTGTTTAGGACTGCGACTGTCACTTCTCCGAAAATATTTCTGGCACGTTTTATTATATCTATATGCCCATTCGTTACCGGATCAAAACTACCGGCATATATTGCTTTCATCTGGCACTCCCAATACTGCTATGGATGTAGATCCATACTTCTTTTCTTTAAGTACTTCATAGCCTGTAAAGTCTATTCTACTTCCATACCTATATTCTACCACTAGCAATCCATCTTTTTTAAGTAAGTTTCTTTCAAGTATTATCGCTAATGTATGACGATACTTTTGCAGTTCGTCAAATGGTGGATCCATGTAGATGATGTCAAATCTATCCTCTGTGGTCTTTAAATATTTTTTATAGTCCATATTTATGACTTTTGCACCTTCATTTAGCTTCGTGTGCTTTAGATTTTCTCTTGTAACTTTTAGTGATTCGCTACAAGTATCTACAAAGACACAGCTTTTTGCTCCTCTAGATAGAAATTCTATACCATTTCCTCCAGATCCGCAAAATATATCCAGCGCTTCTTTGTCGTGAAAATATTGACCAATAATATTAAATACAGATTCTTTTACTCTGTCTGCTGTAGGTCTTACATCCATTCCTTCAACGGACACAAGACGCATACCCTTTGCTATTCCTGATATTACTCTCATAGTCCTCCAATTATTACTATTTTAACACATTATCAATAATCTAACAATTAAACTTTCTAGAAATTAGTCTATCTACGCTTATTTTTAGTTGAAGATGCTCTGGTTTTATAAAATCCGGGTCATCTCTATATATATTTTTAGCTTCTAGGGCAGCGTATTTTAAAATCATTTTGTCTTTTATCGGGTTTGCCAAGATAAATCCCATAAATCCTGATTGTCTTACTCCGAATATATCTCCCGAGCCACGAAGTTCCAAATCTTTTTTCGAAATATAGAATCCATCTGTGGATTCGACCATTACCTTCATCCTCATGGAGGCTATTTCAGATTCAGATTTATTATATAGTATGCAGTAACCTTGGTGAGTTCCTCTTCCAACTCTTCCCCTTAACTGATGGAGTTGAGAGAGTCCAAATCTCTCCGCATTTACCACCATCATCACCGTTGCGTTTGGCACATTTACTCCGACTTCAACTACTGTGGTAGATACCAAAACATTTATTTTATTCTTCTCAAAGTCTTCCATCTGTCTGTCCTTCTCATCAGGCTTCATCTGACCATGAAGAAGACCAACATTATAATCTTTGAAATATTTTTTGATCTCTTTATAGACTTTCTTAACAGAATTTAAATCGAGCATCTCGTTTTCGTCGATCATAGGACAGATTATATACGCCTGTCTTCCTTCTTTCAACTCTTTTTCTATAAATTCAAGAGCTTTTAAAAGTCCATTTTCATTTATGGTTGCAGTTTGAATCTTGAGCCTTCCCGCCGGTGGTGTGTCGATGGTAGAAACTTGAAGATCTTGGTACATTACAAGTGCAAGTGTCCTAGGTATCGGGGTTGCAGTCATGACAATGGTATGGACTCCCTTGTCAGAAAGATTTTTTCTCTGCAAAACTCCGAATCTATGTTGCTCGTCCACTATACTTATGCCGAGATTTTTAAATTCTACATTTTCCGATATAAGCGCGTGGGTTCCGACAATCATGTCAACTTTTCCAGATTTTAAATCTTCTAGAACCTCATCTTTTTGTGATTTCTTCATTGAGCCGATAAGAAGTGCTACATTTATTCCAAGTTTATCAAAAGTATTTTTAAATGAATTGTAGTGCTGGGTCGCCAAGATTTCTGTCGGTGCCATGATTGCAGATTGAAATCCATTTTTGTAGAATAGATACATTATTGCCATTGCAACAACAGTTTTACCTGAACCTACGTCCCCTTGGATAAGCCTGTCTACCCTGTAGCCGCTCTTTAAATCTCCCTTTACTTCTTCGATTACTTTCATCTGTGAATCGGTTAGGGTAAATGGTAATGTTTTTAGAAATTCTTCTATTTCAAATTCTATAAGTTTTATGTCCGTCTCTTCCCTATCTTTTTTGATTGTAGATAGGGCTAGAAGATAGGTTAAAATTTCGTAGAATGAATATGAGTTTCTTGCGTTTCCGTAAGTTTTTTGAGATTTCGGTCTGTGTAGCTCTCTCATGGTCTTATCCATGTCGTAGAGCTTGTACTTTTCCAAAATTTCTTCTGGAATGACATTTTTCCAAGTATATTCTTTTAGCACTTGGTCTGTTAATTTTATAAGTTCTTTGTTATTTATATCCTTCGACTGTTGATAGACGGGAATAATACTTCCTAGTACCTTTTTTCTCTTTACATTTTCAAATTTTGGCGAGGTCATGGTGAGATTATTTCCAAACCTTGACACCTTGCCATAGAAGTAGAACTGTTCTCCTTTTAAAAATTTCGAAGATAGGAAGTTTTGATTAAAGAAAGAAATCTTTAGATTAAATCCATCTGTTACGATTACATCAAGTCTTTTGAGTCTGCCGTGATAGTGAGGGACCACCTGCACAACTTCTGCTTTAATGGTCGCAAACTCCCCTTCCACCAAATCTTTTATCGGATTCATATTGGTTGAGTCTATAAATCTAATAGGGAAATATTCCGCAAGATCTGAAATTGTTTCAAGGCCCATTGCTTCCAAGTAGGATTTTTTCTTAGGACCCACTCCATTTAAAGTATCTAGTTTATCGAATAGCTTCATCCATTACTCCAATTCCAAAAAATTTTTAAAAAAATAAGCAGATTAAATCTGCCTATTCTACTGATAAGATGTAATAGTATAGTGGTTGCGCTCCTCTTACGAACACCACATCCAATTCATCGTATGTTTCTTCTAGCTTATCCATTAGATTTTCTGTATCTTCTTCTTCAAGTCCATTTCCATAGTATAGAGTTATGACAGAAGATTCGTCGTCCACCATTTTTTCGATGAGTTTTTCAGTTACTTCATCTAAATCATCACCAAAGGATTCGATTTCTTTTCCGGTAAGGCCAATTATTTGATCTTTTTTGATTTGAGAACCATTTGAAGTGGTATCTCTAACAGCATAGGTTACAGATCCAGTCTTAATATGATTTAATTCTTCTTTCATATTTTCTATATTTTCTTCTGGATCTTTTTCTTCATCAAGTACAAATAACGCTCCTATACCTTGTGGAACGGATTTAGTTTCTACTACATACACATCCTTGTCTGATAGTTCCTTAGCTTGGTTAGCAGCAAGAATTATGTTTGAGTTGTTTGGAAGAAGTATTATGTGATCGGCATTTAAACTATCAATTGCCTTTAAGAAATCTTCTGTAGAAGGATTCATGGTTTGTCCTCCTTCAATTATATAGTCAACATTTAGTGAGTTGAAGACTTCGTTTATTCCTTCTCCCATGGAAACAGAAACTATGGCATATTTTTTCTTTATATTGCTCTTTCTAGCTTTTTCTACTTCAGCTTCATCGAAGAGAGTTTCCTTGTGTTGGTACCTCATGTTATCGATCTTTATATCTTGAAGTTGACCAAGTTCTACCGCGTATTCTAGTGCTCTACCAGGATTATTTGTGTGAACGTGAACTTTTATAACTCCAGTTCCTGCTCCACCTACTACTAGTAGACAATCTCCTAGCGGCATCAATTTATTTTTTAATTCATCTGTATCGTCAATATCTGTTCTTATAACAAATTCTGTACAGTAACCGAATTCCAAATCTTTGTCGTAATCGTCAAAAGAAATTTCTTTCTGCTCTTTCTTTTTAAGCTCTTCATCTTCTCCTGCAACTTCGATTACTTCTCCCCTTAGAGCTCTAAGCGCTCCTTCGAAAAGATATACAAGACCAGCTCCACCAGAGTCAACCACTCCTGCTTCTTTCAATACAGGAAGTTTTTCTGGAGTTCTTTCCAAAGATTCTTTAGAAGCCTTAACAATATCTTCCATAAAATCTAAAATATTTTCGTACTTGCTATAATTTTTCATAGCAAAATCAGCTGTCTCTCTACCTACAGTTAGGATTGTACCTTCAGTAGGTTTCATTACAGCTTTATAGGTTGTGTCTGATGCAGATTTCAAAGCCTTTGCAAAATCTTTGTTAGTTATAACTTTTTTATCTTTAAGCCCTTCGGCAAAACCTCTTAAAAATTGGGATAAAATTACCCCTGAGTTTCCTCTGGCTCCCATAAGAGAACCACGAGAAGCCGCAAGAGCTACTTCATAAACGTCATCAGATTGTAGTTCGTTAACCTGCTTTAAGGCAGATTTAGATGTAAGACCCATGTTAGTACCAGTGTCCCCGTCAGGAACAGGAAAGACATTAAGGGTATTTACATGGTCCTTGTTCATTAAAAGAAAATTCACCGCGCCATTAATACATGACTTAAGTGAAATATTTTTATTAGTCATACATACCTCTTATTTAATTCTTATTCCTTCAACTATAACCTCAACATTGTAAGGTTCAATACCAGTTAAATCTTTGATATAGAACTTAACATTGTCGATTACATTTTCTCCAACAGTAGATATTCTTACTCCATATTCTAATACTACGTGGATTTCTATCATTAATTTATCGTCTTCAGTTAAAACTTTTATTCCTTTAGAAATATTTTCAAATTTTAGTAGTTCCAAAAGTCCATCAGTTGCACTTTTAGAAGCCATGCCTACTATGCCGTAGGATTTCATAGCGGCCATCCCTGCTATGGTTGCGATTACATTGTTTTCAATTACTACAGCACCTTTTTCACTATTTATGATTGCTGGCATAAGCTCACCTCCAATTACATCTATTATATCAGAATAGTAGCAGTATTATCAACAAATACTCTAATCTTGTTACATGAAGCACTTTTTTTAAAATTTTTCACTAATAATTTTTTCTAAACAATAAAAAAAGTAGCTACCAGTTAGTAGCTACTAAAAAATAATTTTATTTATCTTCTTCGTCTTCATCTATGATAGTTTGTTCTTCTTCGCCATCTGATGAATCATTTTTACTTGATTTAGTCTTGCTTTTAATATATTCTTCTACGTCGATGCTTGTTCCATCTTCCATCATGATTAGGAATTTATATGAATTTGAATAAGCTACACCAAGTCCTAAAACTGCCGCAATCGGTGCTGCAATAGCTGCAACTATTGATGCAGTAAGAGATAGTTGAAGTACAGTTTCTCCATTCTTTTCGATAAGTAATTTTCTAGCGTTTCCTTTTCTAAAGATTTCTTTTATCGCTTCGATTATATCTTCTACGCTTCCTTGTAAATTTCCAAAAGTTTTGCTTGCAGACTTTGTAAATTTATCTTGAAAATCTTTGAATACTTCTTCTGCTTCACTTTCAAATTCACTATCATTATGTTCTTTATCAAATTTTCTAAATTGTTTTCTTTCCTTTATAAGTTCTATAGCGCGATCCACATCTCCATCTGCGTCGATAAGCGCTATTCTTACATCGCTAAATTCTGCTCCAGTCATATTTATAACGTAGTCGATTGCTTCTAATGTAATCATTATTATCACCTCTTTTATAAGTTTACCCGATTTTTTACTTGATAATCAAATTTTAAACAATCATAATTTTAAAATTTTTGTGAAAAAAAAGATCTTAAATGATGCATCTAAGATCTTAAAATTATTAACTAGTTATTTTTTCGATGTCTTTTAAATCTTCATCCTTGCCTAGTAGCACTAGCACATCTCCTTCTTGAAGAGCTGAATCCGGATGAGGATCTATTTGTATATCATCATTTCCGCGTTCTATTGCAAGAACTGTAACTTTGTACTTATTTCTAACATTTAGTTGTTTCAAAGTCTTACCTATCCAAGTAACTGGACATAAAAATTCTGCAATTGAATAGTCTGGAGAAAGTTGTATGAAGTCCATCAAGTTGGATGCGCTTAAATTGTGTGCAACTCTCACGCCCATATCTCTTTCTGGAAATATTATTTTGTCTGCTCCCAATTTTTTAAGTATAAGAGCCTGTCTATTGCTAGTAGATTTCGCTACTATATACTCAATTCCCGCCTCTTTTGCAAGGACTGTGGACATGATTGCAGCCTCGAAATTGGTTCCTATTGCAACTACCGCCGCATCGAAATTTTTAAGTCCCATTTCGCTTGTGGCATTCTCATCCATCACGTCACATTGTATCGCCGTGGTTACGTAATCTGCAATTTCCTCTATGGAATCCATATTTATATCCACAATCATTACTTCGTTTCCAAGTTCAGAAAGTGTCTTCGCAACAGAAGATCCAAACTTTCCACAACCAAATACTATATATGATTTCATTTTATCACCCTACCAATATTTTCCCTGATGCGTACTTAATACTAGATGGCTTCGTCTTCATAAGACCTACCGCAAGTGTTGTAGGTCCAACTCTTCCTATAAACATCGTAAATGCAAGGATTACTTTTGAAATGTCAGACAGATGAGGAGTTATTCCTCTAGTCATACCTACGGTTCCAAATGCACTTACAGATTCAAATAATATATCCAAAAATTCAAACCTGTCATGCTCTATAATAGCAACAGCCATCGTAACAGTAATGACAAGGGAGATGCAGACAATGGTTATTGCAAGCGCCCTAAGTATTACTTCTTTATCTATCTTTCTATTAAATATAACTATATCATGCTCTCCTCTAACCATTCCTATGGTGGAAAAAACCATAACTGCAAATGTTGTGGTCTTTAGCCCACCGGCTGTAGATGCAGGACTTCCTCCAATAAACATTAGAAAAATGTATATAATTGCCGTCGCATCGTGAACTTGTCCTATATCTATGGAATTAAATCCAGCGGTTCTAGTAACTGTTGATTGGAAAAAAGAAGCTAGCACCTTGTGTCCAAAACCAAATTCTCCAATGCTTAGAGAATTGTTATACTCTATTAAAAGCGTTGCAATTGTCCCTGCAAATAATAAAAGTGCAGATACTGTGATTACAACTTTTGAATGTACCTTCAACTTTCTAAAACTTCCTGCATTATAAATATCCATGTAGACTAAAAATCCAAGTCCTCCCAGGATAACTAGACCACATATAATCATATTTATATAGATATCTCCACTATATGACACAATTGAATCTCCAAAGAGATCAAATCCCGCATTACAAAATGCTGATATCGCATGAAATATAGAATACCAAACTCCAGTTTTAAATCCATATTTTGGAATTAGAGAAAAACTTAAAAGCAAAGCTCCAGTAAATTCAATTAAAAATGTAATCTTCGTAACGTATATAACCCATTTTACTATTCCAGACATGGAGGTTATATTAAGTTGCTCCTTCACAAGAAGTCTCTGTTGTAGGGATATCTTCCTACCAAGTAGGACTGTTGCAATTGAAAATAAAGTAATTGTCCCTAGACCACCTATTTGAATTAGAGTTATGATTACAACTTTTCCAAACATCGTCCATTGTGTTGCTGTGTTTGCTACTACAAGTCCCGTTACTGCAGTGGCAGAGCTTGCTGTGAAGAATGCATTTACAAAACCTACAGAGTTTCCATCCACAGATGCAATGGGAAGGCTTAGAAGTGTTGCACCAATTAAGATTACTATTAAGAATGACATCCCTAAAAACAAAGGAGCATTCTTAACTATTTTCTCGTATATTTTCGTCATAATATTTTTTAAAAAAAATAAGTTCCCACAAGGGGAACTCTTAGTTTTTAGCTAATTCAACAAGCTTTGCAAAGCCTTGTGGATCATTTATAGCAATTTCAGAAAGCATCTTTCTGTTGATTTCTACTTCATGTTTTTTAAGTCCAGCGATGAATTTTGAATAACTCATTCCATTTTGTCTGCAAGCTGCATTGATTCTTGTGATCCAAAGTTGTCTGAAGTCTCTCTTTCTTTGCTTTCTACCGAAGAATTGGTAGTTAAGAGATTTCATAACAGCTTGGTTAGCTGGTCTAAATAATTTAGATTTTGCTCCAAAATATCCTTTGGCTTGTTTTAATATTTTTTTATGTCTTTTCTTAGCGTTAACGCCTCTTTTAACTCTCATTTCTACCTCCTATATTAAGGAATCATGTGATCAATTCTTCTTTGATCGCCTTTAGATACTACTGCTGATTTTCTTAATTTTCTTTTTCTCTTAGATGTCTTCTTTCCTGTAAGATGACCTTTAAATGCAAAAAATCTCTTTATTTTTCCAGAGCCAGTTCTCTTAAATCTCTTCGCTGACGCTCTATGGGTTTTCATCTTAGCCATATTATCCTCCTATTGTTCCTTTTCATTCTTTGGATTTAGAAACATAACCATGCTTCTACCTTCCATCTTTGGTTTTTTATCTACTACACCATTGTCGGATATGAGTTCGACAAAGTTATCTAGAACTTCACGTCCTAATTCTGTATGTCCAAGCTCTCGCCCTCTAAAACGAACAGAAACTTTAACCCTATCTCCTCTTTTTAAAAAACCAATAGTTTGATTAGCCTTTGTTCTTAAATCATGATCTTCGATACTTGGTGTAAATCTGATTTCTTTTATACTAATCACCTTTTGTTTTTTCTTTGATTCTTTTTCCCTTTTAATAAGTTCGTATCTGTACTTTCCATAGTCCATGATACGACAAACAGGTGGTTTAGCCTGTGGCGCAATCTTAACTAGATCAAGCCTCTTTTCAATTGCTAAATCAAGAGCATGTCTTCTTGAGACAACTCCTATTTGTTCTCCATCTTCGTCGATAAGTCTTACTTCCTGTTCTCTAATAGCTTCGTTGATTTGAAGTTCTTTAATAATTGTAGCACCTCCATAAATTAAAAAAGCGGGCAAAAAGCCCGCAAAAATATCTCGATAATTTTTACCTTAAACCTCCATCGGCGTAAGGTGAGAGTGCGAGCTCTACTTTCAATACTGGTCCATTCTATCAGTTAGTTTTTATTTTGTCAACATATTTATAAATAAAATATCAAATATTTTTATTATTTTACCTTAGATTGTAAATATGCGTTTATAAAAGGATCTAAATTTCCATCCATAACAGACTCCACATCACCAACTTCTTCGTTTGTTCTGTGATCTTTTACCATTGTATATGGTTGGAAAACATAGGATCTTATCTGACTTCCCCAAGCTATTTGCGAATAGTTGCCAGATAGATCTTCTATAGCTTCCTTCTGTTCTTCTTGAGCAAGAGATATAAGTTTTGCTTTTAGAAGTTTCATAGCAGTCTCTCTGTTTTGAATTTGACTTCTTTCATTTTGACATTGAACTACTACTCCCGTTGGAATGTGAGTTATTCTTACGGCAGAGTCTGTTGTATTTACGTGTTGTCCGCCTGCTCCCGAAGATCTGTATGTGTCAATCTTTAAATCCTCTGGCTTTATATCTACATCTTCAACATCTTCAAGTTCTGGATAGACATCCACAGAAGAAAATGATGTGTGTCTTCTCTTATTTGAATCGAAAGGAGAAATTCTAACGAGTCTGTGAACGCCCTTTTCTCCTTTTAAATATCCGTAGCAGGAGTCTCCTTTTATAAGTAGAGTTGCAGATTTGATTCCAGCTTCATCTTCTTTTTGTAGGTCCAAAATCTCTGCAGAAAATCCTTTCTGTTCACAGTATCTCGTATACATTCTAAGAAGCATCGATGCCCAGTCTTGTGCTTCGGTTCCACCTGCTCCCGCATGGATCTGTAGAATTACATCGTTGTCGTCATATTTGTCATTTAAAAGTGTAGCAATCTTGAAATCTTCTGCATGCTTTTCAAGTTTTGTAAGATCATCTTTGAAATCTTTGTAGCTTGAATAGTCTCCTTCCATTTCCATAATTTCAAGAAGATCTTTTAAAGAAGAAATTTCATCTGTTAAGCTTTTTAAGTTTTCAATCTTTCTATTATAATGATTAAATTCTTTTATAGTTTTTTGAGCAGACTCTGTATCGTCCCAGAAACCTTCTTCCATTTGTTTATCATTTAAGTCTCTAAGTCTTGCCTTCATTCCATCTATATCCATAGATTCTATAAGAGAATTTACCATACTTTCTATTTCATCTAATTTTGTTTTATCTAAATAAACATTCTGTTCCATCATTACCTCCGTTATAACTAATTATATTTTATACAAAAAAATTGTTTTTCTCAAACCATTTTGTGAAAATTAGAAGAAATACAAATTTAAAATACATAGGTAATCTATTGCATACTATAAATATGGAGATTTTGTTACATTCCATGAAACTTTTATTGCTTTATGAAAAGATTTTCATTATAATGATTACTATAAGGTTAGAAATTCTATGTGAATTTTCTTTCATAGTTTTTAAGATAAAATTTTAAAAACTTTATTTACCATACATAATTATGGTATAATAAACACAACTTAAAAAAAGAATGGAGTAATTAAATGGACAAAGAAGTTTTACTTGAGATGAAAGACCTACATACGGCTTTCAGAATCAAAGACGACTACTACGATGCCGTAGACGATGTTAATTTGTCCTTGTATCCAGATGAAGTTTTAGCGATAGTTGGAGAATCAGGATGTGGTAAATCCACTCTTGCTACAACTATAATGGGACTTCACGATTTTAATTACACTAGAGTATCTGGTGAAGTTATTTTCGAAGGTGAAAATATTCTGGAATACGACGAGGATAAATACAATGAAATCCGTGGTGGAAAAATCGGTATGATTTTCCAAGACCCACTATCTGCTCTTAATCCGCTTCAAAGAATTGAAGATCAAATCGAAGAAGCCCTTATCTATCACACTGATATGACTAAAGAGCAAAGAATGGCTAGAGTAGAAGAGCTTTTAACCAGAGTTGGAATTGAAAATCCAAAGAGAATAATGAGGCAATATCCTCACGAACTTTCTGGTGGTATGAGACAAAGAGTTATTATCTCTATAGCTCTTGCATGTAAGCCTAAGATTATGATAGCTGACGAACCTACAACAGCTCTTGACGTAACTATTCAAGCACAAATACTAGACCTTATGCTTGATATACAAAAAGAAATGCACGCAGGTATTATACTTATCACCCACGACCTTGGTGTCGTAGCGCAAATGGCAGACAGAGTTGCTGTAATGTATGCTGGAGAAATTGTAGAACTTGCAAATGTAAATGAATTATTTAAAAATCCTTTACATCCATATACAAGATCTCTTCTAAATTCTATCCCTCAAAAGGATTCAGAAAACGAAGAACTACACGTTATTCAAGGTATGGTTCCTTCACTAGTAAATCTACCTCGTACAGGATGTAGATTTGCACCTAGAATTCCTTGGGTTCCAGAAAGCGAACATGAAGAGATTACACAGCTTCACGAAGCTGAACCAGGACACTTTGTAAGATGTACATGCTACAAACATTTTAAATTTGATTACGAGGTGTAATATGGCTTTAATAGAAATAAAAGATTTAAAGGTTCACTACCCTATTCGTGGTGGATTTTTCAATAAAATTATAGACTATGTATATGCTGTTGACGGCGTAAACATGACTATAGACGAAGGTAAGACTATTGGACTTATCGGAGAATCAGGATCTGGTAAATCTACAATTGGTAAAACCATTGTAGGTCTTGAACATGTTACATCAGGAGAAATCCTATACAATGGACATGACGTAACTAAGAAATCAGTTAGAAAGTCTATCCACTATAACAAAGACGTTCAAATGATCTTCCAAGACTCAATGAGTTCACTAGACCCTAGAAAAAGAGTTATCGATATTATAGGAGAACCTATTAGAAACTTCGAAAACTTAAATAAAGAAGAAGAATTTGAAAGAGTTCTAGAACTACTTGCAATTGTAGGTATGGCTAAAGAAGCAATATACAAGTACCCTCACGAATTCTCTGGTGGTCAAAGACAAAGAATCGGGGTTGCAAGATCAGTTGCTTGTTATCCAAAACTAATAATTGCAGACGAACCAGTTTCAGCACTTGACCTTTCAGTACAAGCTCAAGTACTAAACTACATGAAGAAAATTCAAAAAGATTTCAATCTAACATATATATTCATCTCCCACGACTTAGGAGTTGTAAGACATATGTGTGACTACATCTATATAATGCACAGAGGTAGATTCGTAGAAGCAGGAACAAGAGAAGATATTTATAACAATCCAAAACATATTTACACAAGAAAACTTATCGCTTCTATTCCTGACACTGACCCTACATTAAAAGAAGAACTTAAACGCCAAAGAGACGAAGTAGAAAAAGAATATGATGAAAAATATGATCTTTACTATGATAGCAATAATAAGGTATATCCATTGACACAAATTTCTGATACTCACTTTGTCGCACTTAAAGGAGGAGAGAAATAATGTGGAAAACAGTCTTACGTAGAGTGCTTCTAATGATCCCTCAATTATTTATATTGAGTTTATTAATCTTCATCATGGCTAAACAAATGCCAGGAGACGCACTTACTGGATCAATTGGTGGAAATGTTAAACCAGAAGTACTAGAACAAATCAGACGTGAATCTGGATGGTATGACCCATGGTATCAACAATATTGGAGATGGATTTCAAAAGCTGTACAAGGCGACTTCGGAAAATCATTCCAATATAAGCAACCTGTAACTAGAGTAATCGGTGCAAGAGCTGCAAACACATTTGCATTAGCACTATTTGCAACTGTTCTAAGTTATATAATTGCTCTTCCATTAGGAATTAAAGCTGGTAGAAACCCAGGATCTAAGTTTGATAAAGGAGTTATTCTATATAACTTCATTTCATACGCAATGCCATCATTTGTACTATACCTATTTACACTTTTACTATTTGGTTATGTACTTAAATGGTTACCAACAATGGGTTCTGTAGATCCTCACATAGCCAAAGGCACATTTGCATACTTCTTAAATAGAATGAAGCACCTTATCATGCCTGCGGGATGCATAGCTGTACTTTCAACAACTGGTACTATCCAATATCTAAGAAACGAAATCATAGACGCTAAGACACAAGACTATGTTAAGACAGCTAGATCAAAGGGTGTACCTATGAAAAAAGTATATTCACATCATATATTTAGGAACTCTCTTCTACCAATAGCAGCATTCTTCGGATTCCAAATCACTGGTCTTCTTGGAGGATCAATGATTGCAGAAAGAATATTCAACTATCCTGGTATGGGTAACTTATTTATAGATGCCATACTACTTCGTGACTATTCTGTTGTAAATGCGTTAGTAATGCTATATGGATTTTTAAACTTACTTGGTTCACTACTTTCTGATATCATCATGAGTATCGTTGACCCAAGAATAAGAATAGAATAGGAGGCTACCATCATGGATAAAAACAAAAAAGAGATAGCTCCTAATGAAGCAAAAGAATCAAAAGCAATAGATATGAAGAAACTCGAAGAAGGAAAAATGGAAAACCCAATGGGTTTCAAAGTTATCCTTAGAGAGTTTGAAAAAGATAAAGTTGCAACAGTTGCATTTTGGCTAATCGTAGCATTCTTATCTTTTATAATTATCACATCATTCTTCATTTCAGAAGATTTAATCGTAAAAGTAGATATATTTGAAAAATACGCAAGACCATCTAGCGGAAGCTTCTGGACTTGGTTTGGAAAAGACTCCGGTGGACGTAGTGTAATGGCTCTTACAATAGTAGGTGCTCGTAACTCAGTTCTTATCGGATTCGGTGTAACAGTTATAACAACTTTTGTAGGACTTTTCGTAGGTCTTATGGTTGGATATTATGGAGGCAAATTTGACTCTGTAGTGATGAGAATTGTAGACTTTATATCACTTCTACCAGTTCTTATGATAATTATTGTACTTGTAACAATGATTAAAAACTTCTCAGCTATGAGCTTAATTTTAATAATGTCAGCTTTCTACTGGATAGGAACTGCAAGACTTGTAAGATCTAAAGCCCTATCAGAAAGTAGACGTGACTATGTAAATGCATCTAAGACTATGGGAACATCCGACCTTAAGATTATGTACGGTGGAATACTTCCAAACATTTCATCAATCCTTATAGTTGACTCAACTCTAGCCCTTGCAGGAAACATCGGTATTGAAACCTCACTTTCATTCTTAGGTTTCGGACTACCAGCTAACGTTCCTTCACTAGGTACACTTATAGCCCTTGCAAGTAAGCCAGAAATCATACAAGATAAACCTTATGTATGGGTACCTGCATCATTAACAATATTGTTTTTGATGTTATGTATAAATTATGTCGGACAAGCACTGCGCCGTGCATCTGACGCAAGACAAAGATTAGGATGACAGGAGGTAAGTAATGAAAAATATCCTAAAAAAAGTCTCACTACTTTTAGCATTTGCTATTATTCTTACTGCTTGCGGTAATGGTGGAGCAAATAAAGCTAACGGCAACAAAGCCAATGCAGGAGACGCACAACAAGAAGGATCAAAGCCAAATATGGAAGCTGTTATCGACAATGACGGAGACGTAATTGATGCAGCTGACGACACATTAAGAGTAGCTCTTATTTCTGACTCTACTTTTAAGGGAGTACTAAACGGAGTACTAGCTCAAGATGATCTTGACTTTAACATCTTAGGTTATACTATGAACGGTGCTTCAGCAGGTGGACCTAACTTCGAAATGAACCAAAATCCAAAAGATGAAGTTCCAGTAAGATGGACATTTGATGCAAAAGCAAAAACTGCTACTGCAGAAATCAATCCTAAGTTCAAATGGAACAATGGTGACCAAGTAACTACTGATGATATCATCAAAATGTACGAAATTGTATGTAACAAAGACTACATCATGGACTCTAAATCAGTAAGATTTGACGAAGACACTCAAAACGTAGTTGGAGCAATCGAATACAACAAAGGCGAAGCTGATCATATCTCAGGACTTGAAAAAGTTGACGATTCTAAACTTATCGTTCACTTTAAAGAATTCTACCCTTCAATCCTTTGGGGTGGCGGACTTCAATTTGAATATGTAAACGCAAAACAATACGAAGGTGTTGCTATGAAAGACGTTGCTGGTTGCGACGCTCTTAGAAAGAACCCTCTTTCATACGGACCTTACTATGTAACTAATATAGTTCCTGGTGAATCTGTTACTTTCAAAGCTAACGAACACTACATCTGGGGAGCTCCAAAAATCAAAAACCTTGAAATCAGAGTTCTTCCATCAGCTCAAGCTGTAGCTTCTATGAAAGCTGGAGAATTCGATATTTACCTAGGACCTGGTAACGACATCTACGGAGACGTTAAAGATCTATCTAACGTTAAAACTGTTGGTGTACCAAGACTTTCTTGGAACTACCTAGGATTCAAACTTGGTAAATGGGATGCTGATCAAGGAAAAGTTATATATGATCCAAACTGCAAGATGGCTGACCCAGTTTTAAGACAAGCAATGGGACATGCTATTGATAACGATTCAATCGGACAAAAATTCTTCAACGGATTATCTTACTTCGCAAACTCTCCAATCCCACCAGCATTTGGACAAATCTATGACCCATCTGTAAAGGGATGCTACTTTGACATGGATCTTGCTAAGAAACTTCTTGATGACGCAGGATACAAAGATACTGACGGAGACGGATTCAGAGAAACTCCAGATGGAAAACCTCTAGTAATCAACTTCGCTCACATGGCAGGTGGAGAAACAGCTGAACCACTATCTCAATACTATATGCAACAATGGAAAGAAATTGGTCTTAACGTAAAACTTTACGGCGACAGACTAATGGACTTCAACGTATTCTATGATAAGATCGACGAAGACGATCCTGAAATCGATGCATTCATGGCTGGATGGAACACTGGATCTAACCCAGACCCATCAGGATTCTTCGGAGAAGGAGCTAAGTTTAACTTACCAAGATACACTTCTCCAAAAATGCAAGAAGTTCTTAAGAAGATCGCATCTAACGAAGCTTTAGATGAAGAATTCAGAACAAATGCATACAAAGAATTCCAAAAGATCGCTATGGAAGAAGTTCCATACATTCCAACAAGATTCTCAACTGACTGGATTGTAATCAACAACAGAGTTAAACACTTTGACTACAGACCATACGTTGAAGGAGAACACTTCGGACTATACAGTATAGAAGTAACTTCAAAAGACAGAGCAGTAGCTCAATAACAAATTGGCGCTTAAAAAACCTCTCAAATGAGAGGTTTTTTTTATGCCTATTTTATTTGAAATGTGAAATGAAATCCAAGTAAGATTTTTATTTTTTAATTTATTATTTATTTTTTGTGTTTACAAACCATTTTTAAATTGAAGTCTTTTTATTTGTTTTTCATCGCTAAAGATATACGGAACTCAGGTCTAACCGGTGCGGTTACAAGTTACAAATAAAAAACGAGGTTGCCCTCGCCTTTTATATTTTGTCCTATAAATTTGTATTTCTATTTCGATTTTATATCTTTTATTTATCTTTTATTTTATTTTTTACTTCTGTCGTTGTCGTTAATATATCGTCTTTACATTTTATTCTATCCAAGAAAATTTAATTTTCTTTTCTTAAATACTTATCCCCTAGGAAGCCTTTTTCTCTTACTACAAGTCCTGATTCTTCTAGCCTTTCTAGAATCCCCTTTAAATCTTCTACCGATAAATCGTATCCCTTAGATGCAGATATATTTTTCGCTGTCATCATGAGATTTGTCTCTTCTATTGGAAGATAGTCCTCCACTATTTTAAATTCATCTTCCCTGAGTTTATTTCTCATAGTCTTTAACTCGTCAAATGGATTTTCTTTGTGTGGGCTTGTTGTGTCCGCCTTTCTAATTCTCACATACTGGGTCCTTCCTAATTCTGCTGATGATACGAATACATCTCCTGTGGTTAAGTATGGAAGTCTTTTAGATTCTTCTGGGCTGATATCCGTTTCAGAACGAATGGTATCTATATCCTGTGCCCTTACGGTTCTAAATATAAATTTTGTATTAAGCTGTGCGGTTATAGTTTCATCCAGCAAGGTCGGCCTTTGGGTTGCAAGCACAAGAAAGACTCCGTACTTTCTACCCTCTTGAGAGATTTCTCGAAGCACTGATTTGGTTGGTGATGGGATTGCCTTCGGTGCGAAGTTATGGGCTTCATCGGTAACTATTATAAATGGTACGAAATAATCTGCATTTCCTCCCACTGAAAGTGAGTCCTTGTAATCACGTCTTAATCTATATGTCTTATTTAAAAGATAGGTACTAAATGTATTTATAAGTTTTGTTGAGCCTTGTACCACTACAAGTTTTCCTTCCATTAGTGAATTTAATAGAAGATCTATATTTCTATTGAAGATGCCTTGGTTTATAAGTTGTTTTAATCTCCAGCCGATACCTCTAAGGGACATTATATTTACTTTTCTTTCGTACTTATTTAGTAAATCTTCTAGGTGCACATAGTGGGACAATTCTTCCCCGCTTGCCATTTCGATTTCTTTTTGAATGCTATCCCTTCCAAGGTCGATAGCTTCAATTAAATTGTCAATGAGAGCCTCTAAGCCTTCTGCAGTACCGCCTTTTCTATGGATGATATCAACAGTCGCCTCCATGGATTCTGTTAAATCTGATACGGCTGAGAGCATTATCTTAAGCTCCATTCCGTTTATTTCGCTAAACTGCACGCCAATATCTCTTCCCACCATAAATTTATTGTACTTATCTTTGAAATCGTAATTGGAACTGTCGCCAAATTCCATTTCATAGTGCGGATCTAGAACTATGGTTGGGATTTTTTTCTTCATAAGTTCTTCTAGAAGCACCCTTAGTCCGAAACTCTTACCTGATCCGGAGCCACCGAATATTCCTATGTGAGGGTATTCGTGCATGGAATTTATATTTAAAATAAATGGCACGTCTTTTTGTGGTTCTGTCTTTTCTTCTTCAAAAGTTTCCAGTACTCCTTTTAGTTCCTCATCCATTTCGTCATACAAAACTTCTGTGTTCTTTATGATTCCAATGGTAAGTCCCTTTTCCCTCGATGTCTTCGCAATGATCGGCTTTAGTTCTTCAAAGGACGGGATATTTACATCAGAGCCTGTTAGCACTGGATACTTCGCTTCCTTTAAGAGTCGTACCTTTGCGATGTAGATTGTATCTTCTGATAGGTCGTATCCCAAACTCTTAAGACTTATGAGAACCGAGCTATCCACGAAATCTCCGCCTATATCCAGTGGTATAAATCTATTGTAGGTCTGAGCCTCCACCACTTCTCCGAGAAGCCTGCCCTGTGCTTCATCGTCTATGGCAAGAAACTCATTCATCCTGAAGTTTCTCTCCTTGCTGCCTACATAAAATGTATTGTTAGTGGTTATTCCAACTACTTTTATCATTTCATACTCCTTTTATCTCTTTCACTTACGAAAAATCTTTCGTAGTAACCTCTGTCCAAGTTATCTTTTAAAAGAGATTCCATCATTATATTGGTTATCTTAACTTCGCTATCGACTATATCTAAAAAGTATGGCACTCCTCTGGAATTTTCTGGCGTCAATGTGTAGACTAAGGATGCAATGCCTGTGAGTTCCGTCTTATTTCTATTGTACACATCTATTCCAATTACTCCAGGATAGGTGGAGCTTCGCAAAAATGCTGAGGTTAAACTGTAGCTAAACTTTTTATTTACACTATTATTTATAAGTAGTGCCTCGCCTTTTTGTAAAATTCCAAACATAAGCTCTCTGTCATAATAAAACTCATCCCAGTCAAAGGATCTTCTGATGTAATCGGTCTTTACATCCTTGACCACTCCAAATAGAACTATGTCCTTCTCATCCACTATTTCCAAAAGCTCTTCGAACTTGTCCTTCGCATCTAAGTTGTACCTAATTAGTCCTCCGTCCATCATAATATATTTTGGATTTAGCTTCATTATGGACTCAATTGCGCAGTTAAGCTCAATCTCAGCGAGTCTCTTCTTCATATTGTTTTCTTCTTCCAAGGTGTTTTGTAGTAGTGGTGTAAATATTTCGTTTACCACCACAGATTCCTTGTCAAAACGAAGTCCCAATGCCCTATAAAGTTCTATATAATGGGGAAAGTTTCCTCCGGATTTGTTGTAGGAGCCATCTATTCCAACTAGATTTTTAAATTTTACAATTTTCTTTTCGTCTAGCTTTGGAAGTTCGACAATTTCTCCAGTGTGCTCCACGAGTTTTTTTCTAAATTCATCCCTATCCTGTGAAAATATTTTTCGATACCTGTCTTCCAAGATTTTTCCGACGCTTTTAATCTCGTTTCTTAGAGATTCTAATTCTACTCCCTTATTCATCTTCTAAACTCACCTTGTACACATCGTTTTTCTTTAGACCAAACTCCTTCGCCACTTCCTTAATCGCCTGACTCATCTTCATTCCAGTAGCCACTTTCTTTTCAAGTTCAGCCTTTATATTTACTTCTACCTCTTCTTCTTCGTAACCATCCGCCACAATTACAAACTCACCTTTAAGGGTTAAGTCCATCTCTAAAATTTCGTCGATACTTCCCCTTATATGTTCTTCAAACATCTTTGTAAGTTCCCTAGAAATGGAAATCTCTCTACTTCCAAAGACTTCTCTCATATCCTCCAAGGTTTCCAAAATTCTGTGTGGTGCTTCGTAAAATATTATCGGAAACTTGAGTTCTTTTAAATCTTCCAATTCTTTTAATCTCTTGGACCTTTTGGAATCTAAAAATCCGTAGAAGAAGAAATGGTCCGTTGAAAATCCTGAGTATAGTAGTGCAAGTATGGACGCTGTGCTTCCCGGTAGAACTTCAAATTTTATGTCCCTGTCGATTAGTTCTTTCATAAGGATAAATCCTGGGTCGGAGATGCCCGGCATCCCTGCGTCAGAGATGATCGCTATATCGTTCTTCTCTGAAAGTTCTATAAGTTCGTCCACCTTCTGTCTTTCGTTGAACTTGTGGTAGGCGATAAGTCTTTTTTTTATATCAAAATTATTCAAAAGTTTTATGGAATTTCTCGTATCCTCGCAGCAGATAATATCCACTGACTTTAAAACATTTAATGTCCTAAGGGTTATATCTTCCAAATTTCCAATTGGAGTTGGGCAAAAATAAATCATTTCATAACCTCATTTCTGTAAACGGCTCTAAATTCTTCAGTCATTTCTCCGTCTTCGTACATATAGAAGTCCGGTAGCACTTCCAAATTATATCCACCGCCGAGCCTAATATCTAGTAGCATTATATTTGACTTAGATGATATGTCCTTCTTTATAAATTTAATTCTCTTGATGTAGAGATTTAACTCTTTTAGATAGACCGCTATCTCTTGAAGACGAAGGCTTGGAAATACCATGTACATCCTTCCCCCATACTTTAAATATTTTGAGAGGGCCTTTATAAATATGTAGATGTCCTCTGTGTGACGCTCCCTACCTTCTGAAACTTCCATGGCAGTTCTATCGGTGAAGTAAGGTGGATTGGTGATGATGGTGTCGAAGTATCCAGAGTATCCTTCCAAATTTTCTATCTTGGAGTTAACTACCTTTATATTTTTTAAATTATTTAGTTCGATGGTTCTATTTAAATTGTCTGTGTAGATCTCTTCCATATCCACAGAGACCACTTCCCTTGCCCTATTTAATACGCGAAGGCTTAGGATTCCATTGCCACATCCTGCATCCAATACCTTCCCCTTTACATTTGCAAATGAACTTAGGATTAGGGAATCCGTCGTATATTTAAATCTATCGTCCCTTTGAAATATTTCTATATCCGTTCCCGGTACATAATCTTTTTTATCCATAACTCTATTTTATCATAGAAAAAATTATTTTTTTTAAATGAATCTTAGTTAAATTTTAGATAATCTCATTATCATTTAGAATTTGATTATAATCACACAAGCGGAATATTTTCGCTATAAATGGCTATATTTCAATATCATAGCGATTTACTAGGTTTATTAATTTTGAAAATAGCAGTTGATAAAACTATTTTCTAGTGTTATACTAAAGACAGTAAAAGGTATAAAATTTTATGGAGGTGCTATAATGGCTCATATTATTACAGATGCATGCATCGCTTGTGGCGCATGTCAACCAGAATGTCCTGTAAACTGTATTTCTGAAGGTGCAATCTACGAAATCGATCAAGATCAATGTATCGATTGTGGCGCTTGCTCATCAGTATGCCCTACAGGAGCAGCTCAACCAGAAGCTTAATATTTATTTAAAAATAGGACTTAGGTCCTATTTTTTTATGGAGCAAATAAGATATTTAAAAAATAAATTTATACAACCAAAATTTTTCAAAAAATAAAAAAGGTAGTGTGGCAGAATAATTATCTTTCTGCAACACCACCTTTTTTTATGCGGTTTGTTTTTTTCCTTTGTATATTATATTAAATATTATCGCCAACACCACAACTGGCACTACCCAAGAAAATACCACAAGTGATTTTGGTAGGATATCTTCTAAAGGTTTAAATATATCTATATTTCCAAATATTGAATTTAAAATCGTGTTTACTGCAGGAATCAGTGATCCTATTATGGATCCGATTACGATTCCCCTCTTACCTAGGTGTTCGATAAATGTGTTTAAAAATATGATAACTATGGCAGTTGGATATAGAGCAACAAGAATCGGTGCTGAGATTGCAACTATATTGTCTACTCCCCTTACAGATGTGATAGCTGCAAATACTGATGATATGAGTATGATCACATTGTAGGATATTTTATTTTTAAATAGTGAGCTGAAATATTCTCCTACATAGGCAGTAAGCCCGATTGCAGTAGTTAGACATGCAAGAGCCATAGAAAGTGAAAGGGCGATATTTCCAAATTTTCCTAGAAGTCTTTCCGTTAAATGGATAAGCATCTCTGTTCTTCCTAGATCTGAAATACCTTCTCCACTGGCAGATGCTCCTATGAACACAAGACCGATGTAGATAACTGATAGACCTACTCCTGCTATTATGGCAGATTTGATGGTCATGCCTAGGATTTCCTTTTTATCGCTGTAGCCTTTCGTTACGAAATCGTCATAGATTATTCTCGCAAAGATCAGTGCTGCAAGAGCGTCCATTGTTTGGTATCCCTCTTCAAATCCAATTCCAAATGCACCTACGATTCCCTTATCTATCGGTGTTCCAATCGGATGTATAAATCCTTTAAAGATGATAATTCCAAGAACTATTAAAAGTGCCGGTGTCAAGAATCTTCCCAAGTTGCTAACTACTTTTGAAGGTCTGTAAACAAACAAAAGCACAAGGATAAAAAATATTGTACTTGAAAGTACTGGAGATAGATTCGGCATAAGTCCTTTGGAGATTACTTCGTAGGTGGTCGCCGCCGTCCTAGGAATCGCAAGTCCAGGTCCGATAGCGAGGACTGTAACGGTGGAGAATATCTGTCCAAAGGTTGGATTTACTATTCTTGACGCTTCGAGGATGCTGCCTCCAGCCTTCATAGAAGCGATGGCTCCCATCATAACCAGACCAACCCCAGCGGTTATAAATCCAATCATTGAAGGGATAAATGCCTTACCCATTGCCTCTCCGAGGGCAGGTGCAAAAAGCAGGTTTCCTGCTCCGAAAAACATTGAGAATAATGCAAATCCACTGATAATTATATTTTTATTTCTATTTTTATTCATACTAACTCCCCCGTTGTCATTAATATTTAAATATTTTACCACATAAAAGTATAGAATTAAACTAAATATTAAAATATTATGGAAATTATCCTAAAATTTGGTTTTTACAACGGGTAATTTAAATTATTTTGATATATCTTTCACATATGTTAAAATATAAAAAGAGGTGAAGAATGAGTATTATAACGAAATTATCAAAGGAACTCAATATAGATGAGAAGAAACTTATCCCCACCATCGAACTTCTAGATGGCGGCGATTCAGTTCCATTTATTTCCAGATATAGAAAAGAAGTAACCGGCGGACTAACCGACGAAGAGCTTAGAAATCTTCTAAAGAGACTTACATATCTTAGAAATTTGGAAGCGAGAAAAGAAGAGATCAAATCCTTAATAGACGGCCAAGGAAAGCTTACAGAAGAACTAGTAGCTGAGATAGACGCAGCAGATGTACTATCTGCCCTAGAAGACATCTACAGACCTTACAAGCCTAAGAGAAACACCAGAGGTAGCATCGCAAGAGAAAGAGGCTACGAAGTCTTTGCAAACATGATTGCAGAAGAAAAAAATTTAGAAGAAATACTAGAAGCTATAAAGAATTTTAAAATAGAACATCCAGAAGACGAACTAGAAGTGGAAGAAATCCTCCAAGGAGCAAAGGACATCGAAGCAGAAAATATCTCCGACTCTAGCAAGATAAGAGAGATGATCAAGAAGATCGTGTGGAGATTCTCTAGCCTAAAGACCACGAAAAAAGAAGAAAATCATGTCTATGAAATGTACTATGACTTCGAAGAAAAGATAAAGGATTTAAAATTCCACAACACCCTCGCAATCAATCGTGGTGAAAAAGACGATGTGTTAAAAGTTGAAATGGTAAGCCCAATGGATATCATCATTTCAAATATCAAATCCACCTACATCAATTCCCACACATTGGAAGAACTAAAGACAGAAATCATCGAAGACTCACTAAAGAGATTGATCATGCCATCAATAGAAAGAGAAATCAGAAGCGACTTAACCCAACTAGCAGAGACAGCATCCATAGAACTCTTCGGCGAAAATCTACACAATCTACTTATGATAAGACCACTTAAAGATAAGAATGTGTTGGCACTAGACCCTGGAATCAGAACCGGAACCAAAGCGTCAGCAGTAGATAAACTAGGAAACTTCAAAGAACACGACGTACTCTTCATAGCAGGGGCAAAAGGCGACAAGACCCAAGTTGAAAAGAAACTAATGGGACTTATAAATAGAAATGACATCGACGTCATCGCCATAGGCAACGGAACCGCATCGAGGGAAGTAGAATCATTCGTAGCAGACTTCGTAAGAGAAAACGAACTAAACGTGTCCTGGACCATCGTAAGTGAAGCAGGCGCATCCATCTACTCCGCATCAGAAGAAGCCACAGAAGAATTCCCTGACCTAGATGTAACCGTAAGAGGCGCAATCTCCATCGGACGAAGACTCCAAGATCCACTAGCAGAACTAGTTAAAATCGAACCAAAACACATAGGAGTTGGACAGTACCAACACGATCTAAACGAAAAGAACCTAGACATGAAACTTCACGACGTGGTGGAAACCTGCGTAAACACAGTAGGAGTTAACTTAAACACAGCATCCGTACCACTACTTAAATACGTCAGCGGAATCAACAACACCGTAGCAACAAATATCGTAAAATATAGAAACGAAGTAGGCAGATTCAACAGCAGAAAAGACTTAAAAAATATAAAGGGACTAGGACCAAAAGCATTTGAACAATCAGCAGGATTTCTAAGAATCCTAGACGGAGAAGAAATCCTCGACTCCACAGCAGTCCATCCAGAATCCTACGAAATCGCAAAGAAACTAAAAGGCACAGAAGAAGCCACAGAAGAACTCGCAAAAGAACTAGGAGTTGGACTATTCACCCTAAGAGATATCTTAGAAGAACTCAAAAAACCAGGTAGAGACCCTAGAGAAGACCTAGATGAAGTATTCTTAAAATCAGACATACTAACCATCGAAGACTTAAAAATCGGAGACGTACTAAAAGGCACAGTCAGAAACGTAGTCGACTTCGGATGTTTCGTAGACATAGGACTCCATTCAGAAGGACTCATCCATATCTCCAACCTGTCAAAAGGATTTGTAAAGCATCCAAAAGATATAGTAAGCGTCGGAGATATAGTAAACGTAGAAGTCATCTCCATCGACATAAAAAGAGAAAGAGTTGGACTAAAAAAACTTAAATAAAGGATTAAGAGCAAGGGTAAAACCTTGCTTTTTTTTAAATATTCAAGTATAATATAAGTCTGTAAGCATGCAGGGATGACCGAGTGGCTGAAGGTGCACGCCTGGAAAGCGTGTATACGAGAAATTGTATCGAGGGTTCAAATCCCTCTCCCTGCGCCATGCCATGCTAGATGGGAAATTAGCGATGTCCTGTAACCTGCAATTCGCTACAGCAGGATTGAATTCCTCTTGGAGGATTGTTTAATCGGTAGACTGCCCCATGAAAGCGGTGTTGAAACTTGGGTCTCACGCAACAGGAGCTTATGAACCGTGTCAGGTCTTGACGGAAGCAGCACTAAGTAAGATATTCTGTGTGCCGTGAGGGTGCCTGGGTGGAGCTGGCTCCATGGGTACCGTATTGATTAGCCTTTCAATAAGAGGTGCATGGCTACATATTAGAAACCGTACATTAAGTACGGTTTTTTTATTTTTTGTAGAGATTATAAAAAACTCTTACAACTGCAGTCACCCTTATAGATCGTCATCACGCCCACATGGTCATCCTGAGCGAACGAAGTGAGTCGAAGGATCTGACCTATATTTAACCTATTTATTCCAAAAAATATAATAAAATACCTACCCAACTGCAGTCACCCTTATAGAACGTCATCACGCCTACATGGTCATCCTGAGCGAACGAAGTGAGTCGAAGGATCTGACCTATATTTAACCTATCTATTCCAAAAAAATATAATAAAATACCTACCAACTGCAGTCACCCTGAGAGGCAGTCGAGTTCTGCAAATCAGACTCCATTTCATTCGTCTTCTTTGGAACTCTTTGCACGAGACCTGCTACGAAATCAAAGATTTCGGCTAGGGCTTCGAACGGGTATAACCTCCGCAGGTCAAGTCTATGTAAGTGAAACAATCCGTACATAACCACACCATAGGAGAGATCCTTCGACTCCAAAGGCTACCGCCTTTTCCGCTCAGGATAACCATGTGGAGGAGTGGACCCCACTATGGTGACTGTCTTCCCTAAGGTTTTCTCAATAGAGCCTCTCGGCTGTGGAAGCAGATTGCTTCCGCTACGAAAATAAATCTCTTATAAGTTTTCTCTAAAAATAAATTCAGAACATTCCTCCGATCTATCCCATAGAATCCTTATTCACAATCCCATTACTGAGAAAACCTAAGCCACTACAAGTGATTTTTGCTTTCGGCGTTAAGAAATTTTCCACTGTCTGAGCGTAGCGAGTTTGGAAAATTTTAGCCGAATAAAAAAAATCGCTACCAAAATCTCCTAATGCGAGGTGGGTAGAGGGAGCTCGAGGGAGAAGGGAGGAAACTGCGAGTCTCGAAGAGAAAACCGTAGGTTTTTTCGAGAGACGTTAATTGCGTTAAAGCCCTAGCCGAAATCTTTGATTTCGTAGCAGGTCTTATGCAAAGAGTTCCAAAGAAGCCGAGCATTGCGAAGGCTGATTTGCAGAACTCAACTGCCATACTCCCTCGTAAAAAAGATTTGAAGAAAAAAGAATAGGTTTTGGTTATGTATAGGATATTTAATATTTTACTTTTTTGTATTAAGTAGGTTAAATATAGGTCAGATCCTTCGACTTCGGCGGTTGAAACCGCCTTCGCTCAGGATGACTAGTTGCTGTAGCTGTCTCTCGATTGGTGTTAATCATCTTTATAGTTTAAGACTTCACGCCATTCGGCTGTGGAACCTAGAAGGTTCCGCTACGGGTGCGAATATAAATATAGGTTGTTGTACGCCTGACGGCTGAGGAAGAAGAATTTAGTATTTAGGTTAATGGAAGCAGGTTGCTTCCGCTACGGATGCAGTTACCTGGACTTAACCTGCGGAGGTTATACCCGTTCGACTCACTTCGTTCGCTCAGGGTGACTGCAATTGGGAGAACTTTGTAGCCTATCTGCTGTTGAAGCTGGTTGCTTCCGCTACGAACCAAAAACTTATTCACAAAAAAAAGAACCTTGATTAAGGTTCTTTTAAAATCATTTTCTATTTTATATAGTTTACTAATCTACCTATCTTTTCTATTTCTATCTCTACTTTATCTCCCGATTTTAAATATTTCGGTGGATTAAATCCTGCGCCCACTCCTGATGGTGTTCCTGTTAAGATTATATCTCCTGGGAATAGTGTCATACCCATGGATAGGTCTACGAGGATTTTTTCTATGTCAAAGATAAATCTACTGGTGTTTGAATCTTGTCTTAGTTCTCCGTTGACCCAGGTCTTTAAGGATAGATTTTCCACTTCTCTCTTGGAGAGTTCTTTTACGATTGGGCCCATTGCTAGAAATCTATCTAGGCTCTTGCCCTTGGTCCATTGTCCAAATTTCGTCTGTAATTCTCTTGCGGAAAAGTCATTTGCCACTGTAAATCCCAAGATATTTTCCCATACTTCGTAGTGTTTTAAATCTTTGCACTTATTCTTTATTATAAGCGCCAGTTCCCCTTCGTAATCAGCGCATTGTGTCGGTGCTTCTTCTATGTTTAGGGTGTCTCCTGTTCCTATGATCCTGTCTATATTCTTGGTAAAAAATATGGGTGACTTTGGGATTTCATCTCCAAGTTCTTTTATTTCTACTGCGTGGTCCAGGTAATTTTTGCCGACACAAAATATTCCCCTTCTCGGGTTTTCTATCGGAGGCAAGATTTTTACTTCTTTTATTGATTTTCTCTCTATTCTATAGATGGTTTCTATTTTGTTAAGTTTACTTCTTTGAAGTTCGTCCATTTCTATAAATTTAATGAGACTGTCCTGTCCGTAGAGTCCGCCTAAATCATAGATAAATTCTCCATCCAGTATGCCGAAGCTCTTCTCTCCATTGGATTCGTAGGATATATAATCACTCATATTTTTTCAAAATCTCCATAAATTCTTCGCCGGTTATGGTTTCTCTTGTCAATAGGTAGTTTGCTATTTCGTGAAGTGCGTTTATATTTTCTTTTAGTATGTCTATCGCTTTCATGTGGGCTGCTTCTATGAGTTTCTTAACCGCTAGGTCGATGTCGTAGGCTGTCTTATCGCTTACGGTCATAGTTGCATCTCCACCGAGATATCTGTTATTTACTTCTGCCATTGCCACAAATCCAAATTCTTCGCTCATTCCAAATCTTGTTATCATGGATTTTGCGATCTTGGTTGCTTGTTCGATGTCGTTACTTGCTCCTGTGGTTGCTACTCCAAAGATGAGTTCTTCTGCGGAGCGTCCTCCTGTCAAGGTTACGATCTTGTTGAAGAGTTCGTCTTTTGACATTAGGAATTTCTCTTCTTCGTCCACCTGCATGGTGTATCCCAATGCTCCCGATGTACGAGGAACTATGGTTATCTTGTGTACCGGTGCGGAGTTACTTTGTTTTGCTGCTACTAGTGCATGACCAACTTCGTGGTAGGAAATTATTTCCTTTTCCTTTGAAGATATAACTGCATTCTTTCTTTCGTATCCTGCTAGCACAACTTCCACAGATTCTTCTATATCTTTTTGAGTCATGGCAGTTCTACCTTGCCTTACAGCTCTTAGTGCCGCTTCGTTAATCATGTTGGCAAGGTCTGCTCCAGATGCGCCTGCTGTTGCAAGGGCAATCTGTTTGTAGTCGATGCTTGCTTCTCTTCTCACCTTCTTGGCATGAAGTTTTAAGATTTTTTCTCTTCCCACTAAGTCTGGAAGTTCCACTGGTATTCTTCTGTCGAATCTTCCTGGTCTTAGTAGTGCTGGGTCTAGTGAGTCTGGTCTATTTGTCGCCGCAAGGATTACTACTCCAAGTTTGGAATCGAATCCATCCATCTCTGATAGAAGTTGGTTAAGGGTTTGTTCTCTTTCGTCGTTGCCAGAGAATCCTGCTCCGTCCCTCTTCTTACCAATGGTGTCGATTTCGTCGATAAACACGATACAAGGAGCTTTTTCTTGGGCTTGTTTAAATAGATCTCTTACCTTTGCAGCACCAAGTCCTACGAACATCTCTACGAATTCAGAACCTGATATGGAGAAGAATGGTACATTTGCTTCCCCTGCCACTGCTTGAGCAAGGAGTGTCTTACCTGTTCCAGGAGGTCCTACTAGTAGAGCTCCCTTTGGAAGTTTCGCTCCGATATCTGTATATTTCTTTGGAGAGTGTAGGAAGTCTACCAATTCTTTCAAGGCTTCCTTGGCTTCATCTTGTCCTTCCACATTGTCGAAGGTTATTCCGTCTGTGCTCTTTACATATATTTTTGCGTTGCTCTTACCGAAACTCATCGGACCTACTCCACCATCGCCGAATTTTTTAAATAGAGTTCGAGATAGGAGTTGTCCCATGACTACAAATAGCACCACCATGGAAACCATGTAGATTATATTTCCAAGTATAGGATTTAGTTGCGCCGGGAATACTCTGTCCGTCTTAGCTCCAGACTCTATAAGTCTGTTTGCAAGGAATGGATCTTCCATTCTGATGGTTTTGTTGATGACATTTTTCCCATCTGTCTTTAGGGTGAAGTTGATTTCTCTATCTTTGACTTCAACTTCCTTTACCTTTTCATCTTTTAAGTATCTCGCAAATGTAACGTAGTCTACATTATTTATCTTCTCCTCTTGTGGACCATTGAAGTAAGGTCTTATGAAAAGAGGAACGGCAAGTATTGCTACTACCGCGATTATATAGTAGGCAAGTTTAAACTTGTTTACTCTGTTGTCTTTTTTGATAATATCACCTCATTTAGTATTTATTATATTTTACCTTATTTTACCTTTATATGCTATGAAATTTATTTAAAATATTTTTCACTTTAAATATACCCAAAATAATTCCATTTGAATAGAGGTGATTTAGGTGGTATAATAGTCTTTAAATTATTTTAATTCATTAACTAATAAAAGGGGTGAAAGAGGAAGGGTTAGCCCAACCTAAAAAAATGACAGAAAAAAATAAGAAGAGAGATTCATTTAGAAGTCAATGGGGATTCATCCTCGCATGTATCGGCTCGGCTGTGGGCATGGGAAATATTTGGA
The DNA here is from genome assembly GCF_000478945.1 of Peptoniphilus sp. BV3AC2. NCBI lineage: Bacteria > Bacillati > Bacillota > Tissierellia > Tissierellales > Peptoniphilaceae > Peptoniphilus > Peptoniphilus sp. BV3AC2. The sequence goes on from NZ_AWXD01000007.1 coordinate 191,561, forward strand.
TGTTTCCAATTAGAGTTCACAAGTTCGGCGGATTTACATTTTTAATTCCATATATATTTTTTGTAATCGTAATTGGATATTCAGGAATAATAGAAGAGATGGCTCTCGGTCGTGGACTTAAATCCGGTCCGAGGGGTGCATTTTTAAAAGCGACACAGATGCGTGGCTCTAATATCGGTAAGTACATAGGACTTATCCCTGTTGTAGGTTCCTTTGCAATTGCAATTGGATACACCGTTGTAGTAGGATGGATCATCAGATTTTTAGTAGGATCAATTACCGGATCCATGATAGACGCACCGGACTCAGGAGCATACTTCGGTGCCATTGCAGGTCCATATGGTTCACTTATTTGGCATGCAGTTGCAATCATAATCTGTATCGTAATCATGTCCTACGGAATCGGCTCTGGAATAGAAAAAGTTAACAAGGTAATGATGCCGGCATTTTTTCTATTCTTCATAATACTTGCCATAAAAGTTGCTATGCTTTCCGGATCAGCAGAAGGATATAGATTTTTATTCTCTCCAGATTTTTCTGAACTTAAAGATCCGCAAATTTGGGTCTACGGACTGGGACAAGCATTCTTCTCCCTATCACTAGCAGGCTCTGGAACTGTAGTCTACGGTTCATACCTAAGTGACGAAGATAATATTCCATATTCTGCAAAGTGGACGGCGACATTTGATACTATCGCGGCAATGCTTGCAGCCATGGTAATAATCCCTGCAATCTACGCATTTCAAGTGGAAGCTGCAGGTGGACCACCACTTATGTTTATCATCATGCCATCCATATTTAAATCCATGGTGGGAGGCAGAATATTCTCAGTGATCTTCTTTATCGCTGTGCTTTTCGCAGGAATAAGTTCTCTTATAAACCTATATGAAACTCCAGTTGAAATGCTAGAAGAAAGATTTGGCATTGGTAGAAAGACCGCAACTACGATTATATTAATTATAGGTTTTGTAGTTGGAATTGGAATCGAAAACGGCGATGTACTAGGCGCATGGATGGATGCTGTATCAATCTATGTCATACCACTAGGTGCACTTCTTGCAGCCATCATCTTTGGATGGGTACTCGATAAAGAATTTTCAATTAGAGAAATATTTAAAGGAACAGGCAGAAAAATTGGAGAAAACGAACTTATCTACACATGGATTAAGTATGTCTACGTGGGCATCTCCCTAGCTGTTTACCTAATCGGAATATTCTGGGGTGCAATAGGCTAAAAATTTAAAATTAATTTTTAAGAATAGGTTCGCCTATTCTTTTTTTGAAATTCTATAAGATTTAATTAAAAAATCTGCACAGTTCATTTTATTTTAGTGAATAAATGTGACTTTGTGTTATAATATTTTAAAAGGGGTGTGATAATTTGTTTTGCCCAAACTGCGGAAATAAAGTAGATCCGAAGGACAATTACTGTAAGATTTGCGGAAAAAATCTGAAAAATGTAAAAGTAAAAATCGTATCTGAGGACAATGGCATAGATAATATTGGGGATCCTAAAGACAAAACAATCGTTTTTAAGCCCATTAAAAATATAGATTCCATTGAAAATACAAAAGAGCTTAAAGAAATTATTAAACAGGTCGATGAGACTGTAAAAAATAATATCGAAAACTTTACAAAGGCTTCTGAAAAGACCTTGGCTGAAGAAAAGAAACTTCGCGAAGAGATAGACAGAAAACTTAAAGCTTCAGAAGAGGAAGCTAAGAAAAAAGCAGAATCTGAAAAGGCTAAAAAAGAAGAAAAAATCGAAGAAACTGCAAAATCTAAAAGTTCTAAAGAATCTAAGCCAAAAGAATTAAATAAAGATTTAGAAAATGAACCTAAGAAGAAATCCAAATCTCTAAAAGAAAGATTTATGGATTTTATCAACGAAGAAGATGAATTTTCTATATTTGAAAAATCTCCAAACAAGGAAGACATCAATATGACTTTGACCGATATTACACCGGTTAATATCGAAGATACTATGTCCATTCCAAAGGCTGAGATAGAAGCTAGACTTAAAGAAGCGGAAAAATCAGAAGATTCTACTAAGGATAATAAAGATAATTTCAATAAAGCTGAATCTGTAAAGAAAGAATCTAAGACTGAGCCAAAGTCTGAAAAAACTGAAAAAACTGAAAAAACTGAAAAAATAGAAAAGGTAGATAAAAAAGGTTCAAAGGTTCAAAAAGACACTAGAGATTTCAGAGAAATAAAGAGATCTGAAATTGAAGAAAAATCTAAAAAAGAATCACAAGAAACTAAAGAAGAAAAAATCGAAGAGGAAGATTTAAAACACATCTCTTCAAAGGAATTTTTCGATGAAGTTAACCGCGCCTTAAAGGAAAATCCAGATATTTATGTAGAAGATGAAAAGAAAGAAAAATCTCTATTCTCCTTCTTCAAATCTTCTAAATCAGATAAAAAAAATAAGCCTAAGGAAAAAAAGGTTAAAACTATAAAAAAGGACGCTTCTAAAAAAGAACTTCATATTAATAAAGAAGAAGCAAAGGAAGCCATCGAAAATATAGATGATAAGGCTAAGGGATTTCTATTTAAACTTGAAAATAGACTAAACTTCAACGACAAAGGACTAAGAAATGGAATAATAGGTATAGTTTATCTACTAAATGTGCTTGCGGTTATGCTTGCAGTGCGCAAGGTATCCATCGCAATCTTTGTACTACCACTTCTTAGAATTCTTCTAACCCTTGCAGAACACTACTATCCACTAGATATTGCAACAAATAAGGTTTCTTTTGTAACGGATCAAGAGGAAGTGAACCAAAAATCATTCGTCAACTGGGCAGTATGCCAAGTACTTGTGTTTGTGCTCTATATAATTAACCCAATCGGCGGAATATTCCACTTCACAATCCTTGAATCCATCACACCGGGAATACTACCAACCATTATCCTATTCCTTGTAACCACATTTATAGCTACAAGTCTCTACAAAGATAGAATAGGAAAAGATAAGATAGATTTCATCGGATGGTACCTAGTGCCATTTATCCTATTTGAAATGCTCATGAAGATACTATTTCTATTGGTGGATTTCTTAACCAGATCATTTCTAATATAAAAATAAAAGAGGTCAACTGACCTCTTATTTTTTTACCTTTTCAATACTTATAATCTCATGATTAGAATCGAAATTTACCACATAATCGGATAGAGATTTCGTCGGCTCTATAAATTTCACATCGTTTAAATCGTTGATACCATCCCAGTATTTCTTAGATTCCCTTTCAATATCTTCATCACTCATGCTCTTAAAAGGATAGAAGAAATTATTTTCGTCATGGCACTCATCAATGTGAAAATGCACTCGCTTTAAGTACCAGTTCCAAGTATTTTCCTTGTCCGTATCAAGAAAGAAAACTAAATCGTAAAAATCTTGGAATGAAACCTCGTCCTTGTTGTTATAAAAAATATTTACACCTTCCACGATATTTATATCGCATACCTCGTAGGTTTGAAACTCGTCCAAAATATCGTAGGTGGTGTGGGAATAAACGGGATGCTCTACATTCTTATTATTTTTAATATTTAAAAGAGCATCTCTAAACTTGTCCGAATCATAACTCTTTGGAAAACCACGAGGGTCCTCAATCTTTTTAGATTCTAAATCCCTGTTGCTGTAGAGAAAATGGTCGGTGGATAGAATATTTGAAGAGTATCCATTTTCTTCTAATAGATCGTGAAGCTCTCCTGCAAAGGTGCTCTTGCCTATGGAAACCCGTCCGGTCACACCGATTATTATTGGTCTTTTTTTGATATTTTTAATGATATTTAGAATTTCTTCTTGACTCTTAATGTTCAAAACAATCTCCTTTGTTTTATTATAATTTGAAAAGTTATGTTTAAAGAAAAATTAGAAAAGATTTATTTTTGTAGCGGAAGCTACCAGCTTCCATTAACCTAAATACTAAATTCTTTTTAATCAGGCGAAGCTATCCCCGTAGCGGAAGCATTTTGCTTCCACAGCCGAGAGGCTCTGCACAGGCAAACTCTTTTGATTTATAGAATTTCTAAAGGTCTGTCCTTATGTATTGTCATCCTGAGGGGCAGTCGAGTTCAACAAATCAGCCTGCACTTCGCTTGGCTTATTTGGAACTCTTTGCACGAGACCTGCAACGAAATCAAAGATTTCGGCTAGGGCTTCGACGCTACAATATCCTCCCAACTACAGTCACCCTGAGCGGAAGAGCCGCTAGGCTCTGAAGTCGAATGGGTATAAGCTATATTTAACCTAATCTTGTCAAATAATTCACCCATTCTTAACCTCACCAGGGTTATACCCGTTCGACTCGGAAATAAATTTCCTCGCTCAGGGTGACAGCCTTCATCGAGAAAACTATTAGAATACCCACATAACTGCATTGTAGCGGAAAAATTTTGCTTCCACAGCCGGGCAGTCGAGTTTTGCAAATCAGCCTTCGCAATGCTCGGCTTCTTTGGAACTCCTTGCACGAGACCTGCAGCAATCTTCCCAACTACAGTCACCCTGAGCGGAAGAGCCGCTAGGCTCTGAAGTCGAATGGGTATAAGCTATATTTAACCTAGTCTAGGCAAATAATTCAACCATTCTTAACCTCACCAGGGTTAGATCCTTCGACTCGGAAATAAATTTCCTCGCTCAGGATGACTGGTGTGGGTGTTTCGATTTCTCATTCGGGATTATGATATTCATCTAGAAAACTATTAAAATTCTATCCCCTGTATGCAATCTTAACCGCTTCATCCTTTTCCAAATTTTCTACAAATCTTTTCACATTTGGATAATCTTTCCAGGACTTTTCAAAATCGTCGGTCCATCTCACCATTACATAGGCATACGCATCAAGTACGCTCCTCTTATTATTATAGAGATAATCCTTCCCTTCAAGCAAATTATCCAAGCTTTTCATCGCATTATCTATCGAAATATATGCTGCTTTCAAAACATTTTCTATGGAAGTCTCATCTGTTGCAACGGTAAATCTTTCCGGTACATAGTATGGACCAAAAGCTGAATGGAATCCATTTAAAAACGAAGAAAGTTTGTTGTACTTAAGCTCCTCTAATAAACCTTCATCAGCGCCTAAGTTCTTTTCTCTATGTGTGTCTGCTATATATTTTAAAATAGCAGTGTTTTCTGTTAATATCTTTCCGTCTCCAATATCTAGCGCTGGCACAGTTCCAGCTGGGTTTATCTTTCTATATTCTTCAGATTTTGTCTCTGCTTTCTCCACTTCGTAATCTGCACCCACCCATTCTAAAGCAATCCAGCTTGCTATGGAGCAACTCTTCGGCGTATAATATAGTTTCATGGGACCTCCTAATATTATAATTTAATTTATCTTTAGATACATACCCATGGAAAAATTATTTAATCGTTTTCACATAAAAGGAGAAATATGAAGAGAAAAACATTAGAAAATATATTTACAATAGTAGCATTTTTAGTTGCAGCATTTTTTATAGGATTCGCCTCCGGGCAGATAGTAAGCTACGCAAAGGAATTTATAGTTTTAGAAAGTGTACTTCTCAACAATATCTTTTGGTTTGCGGTGGTATTTTTATCAATCTACTTAGTAGTCATGATCCACATAATCTTCCACGAAGCTGGTCACATGATCGGAGGACTTCTAACTAGCTATAGATTTTTATACTTTCGAATAGGCTCTACTACCCTTGTAAGAACGGATAGCGGATTTAAGATTAGAAAGTTAACAGTCCCAGGCACAGGTGGACAGTGCATTATGGTTCCACCAGAGATGAAAGACGGCGATTATCCTGTGGTAATATATAATCTCGGAGGAGGACTTATGAATATAATACTTTCATTAGTAGCTGTAATCATCATTAAAACCTATAGCCTAAATCCAGTGGCTCTAGGATTTTTAGAAATATTTGCAATAGTAGGAATCTACATTGGAATAGGAAACCTAGTTCCACTTAAAGTTATAAATAATGACGGAGCAAATATCTTTTACTTGAAAAATGATTTAGAAGAAAGAATAGCTCTCCATAAAATTTTAAACGACGAAGAGGATATAATAAATTGCAAGGAAGTCGAAGAGACTAGCTTGAATATCGACGAAGCAGATCTTTCCAAGACATTTATCCAAGGGATATTTATAAATAGGATGGAAGACAGATTCTACAAAATGGAGTTTGAAGAAGCGAAATACCTCGACGAAAAGCTTCTCGCGAAAGCAAAAATGAATATGACCTTTGAATTTATGGTCAAGACAACTCTATCCACCATCTACTTAATTGAAGGAAGTGTGGAGCAGGCAGAAGAGTTATTGAAAGATAAGAGCTTAAAGAAGTATTTAAAAAATAAATACGTGCTCCATGTAGAAATCCTAAACTACGCAAAAGAGAGGATTTTGGAAGGAAAAGATGGTAAGAAATTTATAAAAAGAATAGAGAAAATGAAAGATAAGTATATTTATCCTTCACATATGAAAGCCGCATTTGAGATAATGGATAAGATCGATGAAGTGGCGGATAAAAAATCGATTGAATAAAAATGGAATGGGAGACCATTCCTTTTTTATTGGCCTCTCATAAATCTACAAAATTATTTTATAAAATTTCAAAATTATAATAATTTAATAAACAAACAAAAAAGACGACATCTCTGTCGCCTTTATCTTTAATTAATTTTATTCGTAGGTTCCTTTTTTTAATAACTTTTTGTCCTTCATCATCACTTGACCTTCGGAGATGACTGTTTCGATTTCCAAATCGTCATTTAATGCAACTAGATTTGCAAGATATCCTTCTTTTACATATCCCACTTCTCTATCAAGTTTCAAAACTTTAGCTACATTTGATGTGAATGGTTTGATTGCGTCTTCTAATTTTTCTCCTGACTCTACTATTTCTTTTATTGCTTTGATGCCTGTGTCAACCGGTGAATATCCAATTTCTACAAGATTTCCTTCTTTGTCATAGTTTGACCAAGATCCGAATCCGTCTGATGAGTATGTGATTCTATCTAGCACATTTCTTTCTTTTGCCTTTTGATATGCTTTTGCATCGGTTAATTTTCTACTCATGCCAGATGTTATGTCGATGTATCCGCCTCTTTCCGCAAAATCAAGCGCTTCTTCAAATAGTTTGTCGTCCCTATTTACGTGGGTTGGTCTAAAGATTGTAATCGGTAGGTTGGAATGCTCTAGTGCGTCATTTATTTGACCAAATAGGAATTTTCCTCCACCCATGTGGATGGTTACATGACCGCTCTTGCCAGAAATCATCCCCGCTACTCTTGCTTCTGCTCCAATTCTTTGAAGCTCTTTGTAGTCAAGGCATGAATCTCTATGGTCGTTTGCAGCAATCTTAACCCCGATTAGTTGATCTATAAATACGATATCAGTCTTAACTGATCCGGTGATGGTTGGGCTTGGATATGCATAAGAACCTGTAAGTGAGTAGGTTTTTATTCCTTCTTTGGTAAGAGCTAGTGATTTTGCCACTAGATTTTCTACGCTTCTCGTTTCTGAATCGGTGCCAAGAAGTCCAACTACTGTTGTGATTCCTGCTTCGATTAATTTTGAAAGTCCTAGTTCTGGAACTCTCGTGTTAAATCCACCTTCTCCACCACCACCGGTGATGTGAATGTGTTGGTCTATAAGTCCAGGGATGATGGTCTTGCCAGCTGCATCATATCTTTCATCAACTGGATAGTTGCAGCTACCTTCGAATATTTTTTCGATTTTCCCGCCGGCAACTAATATATTTTTTAGACCTTCTTCCCCGACAATCTTAGCATTTTCTATTAAAAACATTATTTTTCACCCATTTCTTGTAAAAACTTTTCTTTTTCTTCTTCCGTTATCTTAGTAATTCCTATACCCGTTAATGCTAAAATTATAGCAAATACGATTCCCATGTAGTTAAGCACTGCCCATGGTAAGTATGACAAAGTTTCTACGCCTAAAGTCGCTGCCATGTATGCTCCTGCTGCTGACCAAGGGATAAGTGGAACTAGTACAGTACCTGAGTCTTCAAGTGTTCTTGAAAGGTTCTTAGGATGTAGATTTCTTTCTAGATAAATCTTGCTAAATAGTTCTCCTGGAATTAGGATTGAAAGGTATGAGTTACCTGTTACAAAGGCAACTGTGAAGCAAGATGCGATAGTTGAAATGATAACTCCAAATGTGGTCTTCACTCTCTTTAGAATTGCTTCTAGAACTACATCAAGCATGCCTGATGTGGACATGATCCCTGCAAATCCCATAGAACAGAATACAAGTACCGTGGTGGTAGTCATAGATACTGCTCCACCTCTATTGATTAATGTGGTTATATCTTTTAAGATTTCTCCGTCGAAGTTTGTCATAGTTACGTTGAATCCGTTGATCATAGAGATAAATCCATTCTTAAGTGTAAATCCTTGAACAAATACTCCTATAACTACAGATACTAGTGAGTTCACAACCATGGTTGGAAGAGTTGGAAATTTTAAAACTGATCCAATAAGCATGATAACTACAGGAAGTAGTAAAAGTATGCTCCAGTGATATATTCCTGATAGTTGTCCTTGAATTATATTTACTGATTCTATAGTCACTGTTGATGATTTAGTAGATAGACCTACGATTAAGTAAACTGCAAGGGAAACTATTGCTGCTGGAACTGTGGTATAGAGCATGTGTTTTATATGTTCATATAGTTCTGAGCCGGCTGCAAGTGGTGCCAAGTTAGTGGTGTCAGAAAATGGTGATAATTTATCTCCAAAGTATGACCCTGCTACTACAGCTCCTGCTGTAATAGGAAGGCTCATTCCAAGTCCTTGAGCAATACCCATGATTGCAACCCCGATAGTACCTGCAGATCCCCAAGATGTACCTGTAACAGTGGATAGAACTGCCGTAATTAAAAATGCAGAAATATAAATAAATCTTGGATTGATTAGATCAACTCCGTAGTAGATTATCATAGGTACTGTACCTGAAAACATCCAAGATCCGATAAGTAAACCTACTGACCACAAGATAAGTGTAGCTGGAAGTGCTGATGCAATCTTCTCGATGATCCCTTTTTGTAATTCTTCCCAAGTGTAGCCGAGTCTCATTGCGATTATCGCTGCAAAACTAGCACAGATTAGAATAATAGGTTCCGCTCTTAGCTTGAAAATACCCACTCCTACTGTAAGAAGAATAATCATTACAGCTAGTGGTGATACTGCTTGCAAAGTAGTTGGTTTAAGTTTTTTATTTTCCATAATACCCTCCTGTAAAAAATTTTTAAACTAGTCTATATTATATAATTTAAACTTAGTGTGCGTCAATATGTTATAAAGATGAAGTGCAGGTGTTTTTAAGTTGAATGTTAGAAAAAATAAAAATTTCTTAGAACTAATTAGGTTTGAATTAGGATTTAATTTTGTGTTTATGTTTTGTATAAAAAATTATTTTTTAGGTAATGGGTGTTGTGATTGAAAAGATATTAATATAGAATTAAAAATTAATACAGTCGCACTTAAAGGCATTCGAGTTCTACAAATCAAACTTCATTTCATTCGTCTTCTTTGGAAATGCACAAGACCTGCAACAATATTCCCAACTACAGTCACCCTGAGCGAAGATGGCGTAGCCATCGTAGTCGAACGGGTATAACCTCTGAAGACCAAGTATTTGCAAATGTAATGATTTCAAAATTATAACAAATGTAAATAAATATCCTACACTTCTTTAAAATACATTCTTTCTTCTTCAAATCTTTTTTTACGAGGGAGAGGGAGGGAATTAACGTCTCTCGAAAAAACCTGCGGTTTTCTCTTCGAGACTCGCAGTTTCCTCCCTTCTCCCTCGAGCTCCCTCTACCCACCTCGCATTGGGGAGGTTTTGGTTGTGATTTTTTTATTCGGCTAAAATTTTCCAAACTCGCTACGCTCAGACAGTGGAAAATTTCTTAACGCCGAAAGCAAAAATCACATATGGTGGTGATGGATTGTATCAGTAGAAGTCATTAAGTAAGGATTCTATGGAATAGGTCGTAGGAAAATTCTAAATTTGCTATTAAAGGAACTTTAGAAATGAGGTATTTTGTAGCGGAAGCATCTTGCTTCCACAGCCGAGAGGCTTTGCAAATTAAACTTAATTAATTTTGCTAAATTTCGTGAGGTCCACACCCCACCACTAGTCATCCTGATCGAAGACGGTGGAGGTTATCCGGAACCGCCGGAGCAGAATTGGTGTAACCCTGGTGTGGTTATGTTTGGATGATTGCACTTTCAAAAATATCTTTTTATACATTTACATTTTTATTTTTACTCTAACTAAAAATTTACACAAAAAAAGAGACTTTTTACAGTCTCTTTCTTTAATATTTTTTACTTCTATTTTTTAGAATCCTGTTGCTGATTTAAAGAAGAAGTATCCTAGTGGTGTGTAGTAGATTCCTTTGATGTTTGGTTTTGCCATATAAGAGTTGGTGTAGAAGTATAGTGGTGCTACTACTGAGTCTTCTCCTATTAGGATGTCTTCTGCTTTATGCATGTTTTCCATTCTTTCTTTTTGGTCTGAGGTTGCTTTTGCTGCTTTTACTAGTTCGTCGAATTTTGAATTCTTGTATTGTGCGTCGTTGTTTCCGCCACCGGTCATCCACATATCTATAAATGACATTGGATCGTTATAGTCTGCTATCCATCCGTGTCTTGCTATGTTGAAGTTTCCTTGTTTTCTTTCTGTTAAGAATACGTTCCAGTCTTGATTTTGAAGTGTTACTTGTACGCCAAGTTTTTCTTGCCACATATTTTGTAGTGCTTCTGCTATCGCTTTATGACTTTCCATTGTGTTGTATAGATATTCTATTTGTGGGAAGCCTTCTCCGTTTGGATATCCTGCTTCTTCCATTAACTTTTTAGCTTCTTCTACATTCTTATCGTAGTCTTCAGGCTTAACTGAGTAGTAGTCTCCTCCAGTGGTTCTGAAGTCTTTTCCTTCTGCTCCGTCTGCGTCATATACTCCTGCTGGTACGTATCCTGTTGCTGGTTGTTCTCCTTTTCCTGTAACTTGTTTAACGATGAAATCTCTATCTATTACTAGTGAGAATGCTTTTCTTACTCTAGCATCATCAAATGGTGGTTTTTCTGTGTTGAAACATACAAAGTAAGTTCCTACTTGTGGTAGTACTTTTAGTTCTTTTGTTTCTAGAAGTTTTTGTATTTCTTCTTGTGGTACTGAGTTTATAAAGTCCAAATCTCCTGATCTATATGATGCGTAGATTGCGTTTTGATCGTCTTGTAAGTGGAAGTTTAATTTTTCTGCTGTTACTGATCCTGCATCATAGTATTCTTCGTTCTTAGTTAGTATTAGTTGAGAGTTGTGATCCCATTTTTCTAGTTTGTAAGGTCCATTACTTACTAGTGTATCTGCGCTAGTTGTCCATGTTTCTTTAGCTACTACGTCTTCTCTTACTGGCATTACTGCTGGGAATGCACAGATTTCTTCGAAGTATGGGCATTTTACTCTTAGGTTAACTACAAATGTCTTGTCATCTGGTGCTGATATGTCTAGCTTCTTGTCTTCGCTGTCATATCCTTTTACCATGTCTAGCATGTATTCGTAGTCTGCTCCTGTGTCTGGGCTAACTAGTCTGTTCCATGTATATACAAAGTCGCCTGCGGTTACTGGTTTTCCGTCTGACCATTTTGCATCTCTTAGGTGGAATGTCCATGTTAATCCATCGTCACTTACGTCCCAAGATTCTGCTATACCTGGTTTAAGTACTGCGTTTCCTTGTCCGTCGTCATCCCATCTAATTAGTGATTCAAATAGGTGTGATTCTATGATAGCTCCATCAACTGATGTATTTAGTTGTGGGTCTATGGTTTCTGGTTCTGATGCTATGTTTAGATCTAGAACTCCGTCTACTTTTCCTGGTTCAAATTCTGATACGGCTGTATCGCCATTTCCTTTTTCTGCGTTTTGGTTTGCAGGCTTACTGCCTCCACCACATGCTGTTAAAAGCATGGTAAATGCTAATGCTAAGATTAATAGTTTTGATTTTTTTAACATTTTTTTCCTCCTAAACGTTGTGGCAACTTACAAAGTGACCATCTTCTAATTCTCTTATTTGTGGTTCTACTTGACTGCATTTTTCCGTCGCGTACTGGCATCTTTCATGGAACCTACATCCAGTCGGCGGATTTATAGGAGATGGTATCTCTCCTTGTAGTTTTATTCTGGATTTCTGTCTAGTTACTTCTGGATCTGGTACTGGGATTGCTGATAGCAAAGATTTTGTATACGGATGTAGAGGATTTTCATAGAGTCTTTGTGCATCTACTAGCTCGACTAATTTTCCAAGATACATAACTCCTATTCTGTCAGAGATATGTTTTACTACTGAAAGGTCGTGAGCTATAAATAGATAGGTTAGACCTAGTTCATTTTGCATATCCTCAAGCATGTTTACTATTTGGGCTTGGATGGATACGTCTAATGCTGAAATCGGCTCATCACATACTATGAACTCTGGCTCTACTGCAAGTGCTCTTGCTATCCCAATTCTCTGTTGTTGACCTCCAGAAAACTCATGTGGATATCTATTTGAATGTTCCTCATTAAGTCCTACTTTTTTAATCAGTTCTTTTATTCTTTCATTTCTATTTTTTTGGCAAAGTCCATGTATATCCAGTGCTTCTCCTATGATTTCCCTTACAGTCATCCTTGGATCTAGGGATGCGGATGGATCTTGGAAGATGATTTGCATCTTTCTTCTATATGGATACATGTCCTTTTTTATATTTTTTTCACTGTCGTAGATCACTTCGCCGTCATAGACTATTCTTCCGCTAGTCGGTTCGTGAAGTCTTAGGATAGTTCTTCCAAGTGTGGTCTTTCCACATCCAGATTCTCCAACTAGTCCCAATGTCTCCCCTTTTTTAATGAATAGGGATACATCGTCTACAGCTTTTACTTTTGCTTTTCCACTAAAGGCTGAGTTTACATCGAAATGTTTTACTAAATGGTCTATTTCTACTAGTTTTTTATCTTCCATGTACTGCCTCCTTTACGTGTAAGAAACATTTTGATTTGTGATCTTCTGATATATTTATCATCGGTGGTTCTTTTCTCAAGCAGATGTTCATACAATGGTCGCATCTATTTGAGAATCCACATCCTTCCGGTGGATTTAACATGTCTACCGGAGTTCCTTCGATGGATTTTAATCTTTCATTTTCCTTCGAGTCAATTCTTGGCATTGAACCAAGTAGACCCTTTGTATATGGATGTTGTGGGTTGTAGAATATTTCTTCTACGGTTCCCTTTTCAACAATCTTACCTGCATACATTACGCATACCGTATCACAAATTTGTGCAACTACCGCCAAGTTGTGAGTGATAAAGATTACACTCATCTTGGTCTTTTCTTGAATCTTTTTGATAAGTTCAAGGATTTGTGCTTGAATAGTTACATCCAGCGCCGTAGTCGGTTCATCAGCAATAAGTATGTCTGGTTCACAAATAAGTCCCATACCTATCATGACCCTTTGACGCATACCTCCTGACAATTCGTGAGGATACTGTTTCATACGCCTTTCTGGGTTTGAAATTCCGACTAGTTCAAGTATGTTAACCGCCTTGTCGTAGGCTTCTTTCTTAGAAATATTACTATGAACTAGGACAGCTTCCATAAGTTGGTTTCCAATTGTATAGACTGGATTTAGACAAGTCATCGGATTTTGGAAGATCATGGAGCACTTAGCTCCTCTGAAATTTCTCATCTGTTTTTTGTCATAGTCTAGAACATTTTCTCCTTTGTAGAGGATTTTTCCACCCTTTACCTTGCCCGGACTTTGTAGAAGTCCCATAATCGCATATGATTCAACGGATTTACCTGATCCTGATTCTCCAACTATTCCCATGATTTCATTTTCGTGTAAGGTGTAGCTAATCTTGTCCACCGCTTGTACCTCTCCTACTGGCGTGTAGAAAGATACTTGCAGGTCTTCAACCTTTAATATTTCTTTTCTATCTTCTATCTTTAATTCTTTATTTAATTCTGTGTTCATTTCTGTATTCATTGTTCACCTACTCTACTTTTTAAGTCTTGGGTCCAGTGCATCACGTAAGCCGTCTGAAAATAAGTTAAGTGATAGTATCATAAGACTTAGGATTAATGATGGAATAATTAGCCTATATGCGTAGGAATATATACCTCCCAGAGCATCTGCTGCCATAGCACCAAGAGACGTCATTGGAGCTGAAACCCCTATTCCTAAGAAGGATAGGAATGATTCCAGAAATATCGCTGACGGAATTTGCATGGCTGTCATTACGATTATCTGTCCTATGCAGTTAGGAAACAAGTGTCTCCAGATAATTCTCTTTCTAGATCCACCTAGAGCTTCCACTGCAGTGATAAATTCTTGTTTCTTAAGCATAAGAACCTGACCTCTTATCATCCTCGCCATTCCGACCCAGTATAGAAGTCCAAAGGCTATAAATATAGATATAAGCGCAGGACCAAGGACTGCAATCTTCTTGGCAAACTCTGAATTGGAACTGTTTACAAAGTCCTTTAAAGGGGTTGATATCCCGATTGAAAGTAGAATTACTACAAGTACATCAGGAATTGAGTATATAAGATCTAGAAATCTCATCATAAGAGCATCTACTTTTCCGCCGAAGTATCCAGAAACCGCTCCATATATAGAACCTATGAAAAGTACGATAAGTGAAGCGAAAACTCCAACTATAAGGGAAACCCTGGTACCATACATAGTCCTTACCATGATATCTCTTCCTAGTTTGTCGGTTCCAAAAGGATACCTAGCACATGGAAATAAATTTTCGTCTCCTCTAAATTGAGTGGTGTAATCCCCTTCCACAAATAGTGGTCCGATGAAAGCAAATATGACAACCACCACGATAAACATAAGAGCCACCATGGCGATCTTGTTTGCTTTTAACCTTCTCATCGCATCCTTAAAATAGGAGGTAGAAGGAGCTTTAGTCATGAAATTTTCCTTTTGTTCAACTGACGCAAGATCAAAGTCGTTTTCAGTGAAGTTATATTCATCAAGATTTAGTTTTTTGTTAAGATTGAAAAAATTTTCCATTCTAAGCCCCTTTCGTTAAGTCAATTCTTGGATCTATAAATCTATATAGAATGTCAACTACCATGTTCATAAAAACAACCAAGGTCGCAAATAATAATGTGGTAGCCATAATAATCGGATAATCTCTATTTAAAACTGAGTTTACAAAATATCTGCCCATACCTTGTACTGAAAATACAGATTCAACAACCATAGATCCTGTAATAATACCAGCAGTAAGTGGTCCTAAGTAGGTAAGTACAGGTATAAAAGCATTCTTAAGAGCGTGTTTAAAAAGAATCTTAGACTCGGAAACACCCTTTGAACGAGCCGTCCTGATGTAGTCTTGACCAATGGCATCAAGCATGGAAGACCTAGACAGCCTAGCGATATAACACATAGAGTAAAATCCTAGAGCAAACACCGGCATAAAGTAGGATTTGATTCCTACAAGCCCCATAGTTGGAAGCAGCTTCAGCTTAACTCCAAATAGTAGAAGCAGAAGCGTCGCAACTACGAATCCAGGAGCAGAAATACCAATGGTGGTCAACACCCGCAGGATTGAATCAACGGGTTTACCTCTGTTATATGCAGCGAGACAACCTAGAGGAACCCCAACTAATGTTGCCCATGTAAGTGCAAGAAGTCCGAGTTTGGCACTGGTTGGAAACATCTCTTTTATGATGTCAATAACAGGCCTATTCTTTTGCATTTTTAAAGAAACTCCAAAATCTCCTTTAAGAGCATTTAATATAAAATTTTTGAGCTGAACCATCTTAGGTTGATCTAGCCCGTACTTTTTATTTAGAGCAGCCAGAACTTCCGGTGATTGGGATTTTTCACTGGCAAAAGGGCTTCCTGGAGCTAAGTCCATAAGAACAAAAGTGATAATACTTACGAGAAGAATAACCCCAATTGCCTGTAATATTCTTTTAAAAATGTACTTTATCATGTTAACCTCCTAATATAGTTATGTATTATATACTTTAACTTGGTAAATTGCAAGTGTTAAAAAGTAAACAATCAAACGGCTAATTCTCGCGAAAAATATGTATAGTAAGCGATTGATATCGCATTCCTAAAAATGAATACAAAAAAAATAATTCAAAAAAAGTTTTGTAATTTTTTTAAATTTTGCGATTTAAAGAGATAAATGATAATAGTTACTATTTATTTAATGATTTTTTTAATAAATGATAATGTTCGATTAGAAAAATTTTCTACATAAAATAAATTTTGTTAGGAGAAATTTGTAGTCAAAATAATATCTGGTTGTACTATAAGTTTTGCATAAAAAAATAGAGCCATCTGGCTCTAAGTTTCAAATCTTTAAATTTTTTTATTTTTTTCTTTTATTTTCTATTCTTCTTATCTTTTACTTTTTTTAGTCTAAAGAAATCTTCTCTTTCCTTTTCTTGCAAGATATTTTCGATTTCTTTTACTATCTTTGTGTACTTCGGAATCTGTATTTTGTCCAAGGCATTGGCTCTCTTTTGTGTCTTTTTTATTTCTTGGGCAAGTTTAAATACTGAGTTTTCCACTTCTGCTAGTTCGTAGATCAAGTACTTCACTCCGTGGAGGTCGATACTTGCTTCGTCGAAGGCAGATGTAGTTCTATGGAAAGAATATTCTGCTCGTCTTTCTTTTTCTTCGTACTTAACCTTTGGAAGTTCTACTCCCATGACGGATCTGAATTTTACTTCGTAGTCGTCTTCTATTGGCACTGCTTTTGATACTTCAAAAATTGATTCTGTTCCCATTGTGATAGTTGCATCTTCTAGTGCTCTATAGGTCTTGGCAAATTCTACTACTATTTTATTCTGTATTTCCGCTGCCTTTTTGTTTAGATCCATCATCTCTTTTATAAGGACGGTCCGTTTTTTATCCAGTAGGTCGTAGCCTTTTTTCGCAAATTCCAAGGACGCTTTTGTCTGTAAAAGATTTGCTTTTGTAGGTATTACTTTGGTTGCCATTTTATCCTACCTTCTACTATTTATTGTCTTTACTTGGTGTCTCTACTTCTTCGTGAGTTTCTTTATTATCTTCTACTTTTCTAGTTAAATATTTCTTCTTTAGTTCTGGATCTATTCTATCTAGGCTTTCTTCTGGCAATATCTTTAAAAGTTCCCATCCTAGATCCAATGTTTCTTCTATATTTCTATTTTCATCGAATCTTTGGCGTAGGAATTTCTTTTCGAATTCGTCTCCAAAGTCTAGGATTTTCTTATCTGAATCGGATAGATCTTCTCTACCGATTATTTGTGAGAGGGCTCTTACTTCTTGCACCTTTGAGTAGGATGCAAAGAGTTGTGATGATAGGTCCGCATGATCTTCTCTCGTGTATCCTTCTCCTATTCCGTCCTTCATTAGTCTTGATAGTGATGGCAAGACGTTGATAGGAGGATAAATTCCTGAGCCGTGAAGATCTCTTGAAAGTACGATTTGTCCTTCTGTTATATATCCTGTAAGGTCTGGGATTGGGTGGGTGATATCATCATTTGGCATGGTTAGTATCGGTATAAGTGTTACTGATCCATCTATTCCCTTTATCATTCCCGCTCTTTCATATAGCATAGCAAGGTCTGAGTAGAGATGGCCTGGGTATCCTTTTCTAGATGGAACTTCTTCCCTTGATGAAGATACTTCTCTTAGGGCTTCTCCGTAGGATGTTATGTCTGTCATGATTACTAGCACGTGCTTATTACATTCATATGCCAAGTATTCTGCACAGGTTAGGGCACATTTAGGAACGATAAGTCTTTCCATTATTGGATCGTCTGCGTAGTTTACATACATAACTACATTTTCTGATACTCCTGCGTTGTTGAATTCTTCGCGGAAGTAATCTGCTTCGTCATGTTTAACTCCTATGGCTGCAAATACTATGGCGAAGTTATCTTCTCCACTTGCATTTGAGATTTTTGCCTGTCTTACGATTTGCGCTGCAAGTTCATTATGTGGTAGTCCTGAACCAGAAAATATCGGTAACTTTTGTCCACGGATTAGCGTCATTAGTGCATCTATGGCTGAGATTCCCGTTTGGATAAAGTTTCTTGGATATAGTCTTGCAACTGGGTTTATCGGTCTTCCGTTTACGTTGTAGAATTTATCTGCGTAGATTTCTCCACCTTTATCTATTGGTCTTCCAAGTCCGTCGAAAACTCTTCCTAGGACTTCATCTGTTAGTGGTATTTCAAATGGCCTTGCTTCAAAGGTTACTTCCATGTTCTTTGTGGAACTTCCTAGAAGGTCACCGAAGACCTGGATAGTTGCCTTGTCTTCATCTACCTTTACTACAGTTCCCACCATGGATTTCTTGCCATCCCTAGTCTTTATTTCAACTACTTCATCGTAGGAGACATGATGAAGGTTCGAAAGTTCAATTAGTGAGCCTTCTATTTTATCTAGTAATAAATAATTCTTTTTCATCTATTCACCTACATTTTCATCTATTAATCTTCTATAAAATTCTTTGATTTCGTTATTTATTTCTACTATTTTTGATAGGTCGTCGTTTGGTACGTCGTACTTCATGTTTATAACCTTACCGTAGAGGGCGTCATTTTTAATTTGTGAAATTGGAATCTGTTTTTCTACTGCTTCATTTCCAAGTTCAAAAAGTAGATCTATGGTCTTTAGCATTTCAAACTGTTTTTCAAGTGGCACATAGGTGTCCGTTGGGTTAAAAGCATTTTGTTGCAAGAATCCAACTTTTATTACTCTACAGATTTCTAGCACGAGTCTTTGATCATCTGGAAGCACGTCTTCTCCAACGAGCATTACTATTTCATTTAGTTTTGCTTCTTTGTGAAGTAAGTCTAAGAATTTTGCTCTAAGTTCTGGTAGATCTCCGTCCAGATTCATGTCGTAGTAATTCTTAAGCATCTTTACATAGCCTGAGTAAGAGTTCATCCAGTTTATGGCTGGATAGTGTCTTGAGTAGGCAAGTTCTTTATCAAGTGCCAAGAATACATTTACGAATCTCTTGGTATTTTCTGTTACTGGTTCGGAGAAATCTCCTCCTGCAGGGCTTACTGCTCCTATAAGTGTAACTGAGCCTTCATTATTTGAAAGAGTTTCCGCGTATCCTGCCCTTTCATAGAATTCTGCAATTCTAGATGGTAGGTATGCTGGATATCCTTCTTCCGCTGGCATCTCTTCAAGTCTACCTGAGATTTCACGAAGTGCTTCTGCCCATCTTGATGTGGAGTCTCCCATTAGTGCAACGTGGTATCCTTGGTCTCTGAAGTATTCGGCAATGGTTACACCTGTGTAGATGGATGCTTCCCTCGCTGCTACCGGCATGTTGGATGTGTTTGCAATAAGAATTGTCCTATCCATTAGCGGTTTATTGGTGTGTGGGTCGATTAGTTTTGGGAAGTCTTCTAGTACTTCTGTCATTTCGTTTCCACGTTCGCCGCAGCCGATGTAGACGATGATATCCGCGTCGCAATACTTAGCAATTTGGTGTTGGGTCATGGTCTTGCCTGTACCGAATCCACCTGGTACCGCTGTGGTTCCACCCTTTGCAATTGGGAAGAATACATCGAATACCCTTTGTCCAGTTACAAGTAGTCTATCGATTGGTAGTCTATTTTTAACAGGTCTTGGAATTCTAACTGGCCATTCTTGATACATCTTAACTCCATGTACTACGCCGTCTTCGTCTTCCACTTCCAAAAGTTCTGTTTCTATATTATATTTGCCTTCTGGAACTATTGAGGTAATCTTACCTTTTACGTCTATTGGAATTAGTAGTCTGTGGGTGATGATTTCAGTTTCTTTTACTGTTCCAAAAATCATTCCACCTTCTACCATATCTCCTACCTTAACTTCAAATTTTACATCCCAAAGTTTTTCTTCATCTAGGGATATAAGACCGATTCCTTCTGGCATGAAGTTGCCGTGTTCATCTTTTATCTTTTGTAGCGGTCTTTCGATCCCGTCAAACATATTTGAGATAAGTCCAGGTCCTAGCTTAACTGAAAGTGGTGCTCCAGTAGGTATTATCTTTTCATCTCTTTTAAGTCCGGAGGTTTCTTCGTAGACTTGCACGGTTCCCAAATCTTTTTCGATGGTTATGACTTCGCCGATAAGTTTCTTTTCACCGACTACAACCATCTCTCTCATTTTGAAATCCGCCATATTCTTTCCAACTACTACCGGACCATTTATTGATTTAATTAATCCTTCTTTCAAAATATCACCTAACCTTTGAGTGCAAAGTGAAGCATCTTGCCTATTTCGTATCTATTATCATCGAGAATTTTGTAAAGGGATTTGTCGATGCTATATGTCATTTCTTCGTCAAGAATTATAAATCCACCGAGTTTTTTTGGATCTAATGAGACAAAATTTAGTTTGATTCCCTTTTCCCTTGCCAAATCTTCCAAAGATTTTTTAAGTTCTACATCCACATCTAGAACGTGAACGATGTAGCTGCCTTCTTGTAGATTGTCCAAAAGTTTTTTAAATCTATTAATCTGTTCATCGTTGTAGGAATCTTCCTTTACATAAGATTTTATCTTTTCATAGACTCCATCGATTAGAAGACCTACGAGTTCATCAGCCTTTTCAAGCTTCTTGATTCTCTTCATTTCGTTGGCTTTGCCAATCATTTCATACTTCTTTTCATTGGCTAGGTAGATTCTTCTATCTATGAGTTCTTTCTTCATATCTTGAAGTTCTTTTTTCTTTTTTTGTAGGGTGGATTCTATCTCTTCTTTGGTGGCTTCGATCCTCGCTTCACAATCTTTTTCTCTTTCCAAATACACGATTTTATTAAAGATCGCAATTTTATTTTCAAGTAAAATCATATTTCCCCCTTTAGAGCTTTATTCCTACGGATTCTTTGATATACCTTAGGATAAAGTCCTTGTCTTCGATTCCCTTAGGCCCAGGAATAGTTACTACAAGAGGAAGAGTGCCGCTTAATTTCTTTGCTATGACTTCTTCTTTAATTTCATTGAAGTCTCTCTCCGTTAGAATTATTATTCCAATGGAATCATCATCTTTATATTTTTTGAAATTTGTACGTAGCTCTTCTACATCTTTGCAAAATTTGCCGTCTATTCCAGATAACCTAAGTCCTGTGGTCACATCTCTATTTCTAGAAATCACAAGAGATTTCATTATAGTCTACCTAGAATCATAATTGAGATGATAAGTCCGTAGATGGCAATACCTTCTGCAAGACCTAGGAAAATCATAGTTTTACCAAGTATTTTAGAGTCTTCTGATACTGCTCCGATGGCAGATGAACCTACGTTTGCTACTGCAACGCCAGCTCCTAGAGATGCAAGTCCTGTTGAAAGTCCTGCTGCTATAAATCCAAGTCCTTGTGATGATCCGCCTTCAGTTTGTGCGCTTACAAATCCTGGTACAAGGGTGAATACTGTCATAAACATAAGTGGTAAGAAAAATACCATGTTGAATTTTAAAAACATACGAAGTTTCTTTTCATCTACAGAAGTTCCTTTGTACATGTAGTAAACTCCTGTTGCGATAGTTGAAAGCACAAATATAAGTGCTATGATTATTATTTTTTCCATTATTTATCCTCCAAACGTATTGTTGTTGGGACGAATTCATATCCGTCTCCTGTGTAATATTTACTAAACATTTCGTAGTATTCAAGTCTTAGACTTTGAATGAATACTATAAGTCCTTCTAGACCTATTATTATAATATTTCCTACTATAAGTGAGATGACATTCGCACTAGTGGTGCCTATCATCTGTCCAATGGTTTTAAATGCGATGAATAGTCCGACGTGGTTTATGGCAAATGCTCCAACCCTTATGAATGAAATTATATTTGAAACTACACTCAGTATGGTTTCAAGTAGTCCAAACACAGCTCCTATATAGTACCCATCTTCTGTCTCAATCTTTTTCTTTGTTATAGCTGACATGATTACTTTTGAAAGTATCATTGCAAGTAGTGAGACTCCAATGATTGCGATACATAGTTTTGTCGGAACGATGTTTACATTTAAAACTTTCGATGCTGCTAAATTTACAAAACTTAAGAATACGAGAAATCCTGCTAGACCTTCCTTGCCTAAGAAGGCTTCTTCATACTCTTTATTCGTTATTTTATTTATGAATCCAAGGGCATAAGATATTATTAAAAATACGATCCCCACACCTATGGCTGCTCCAAGGGTGGTGTTTATATTTTCAAATGGTCTTATTAGAATTGGCTTTATTAAGTCTTCCATTCCAAATACGGATCCGTATAGAAGACCGAAGATTGCTGAGCTAAGTCCCAGGCGTTTTAAAAGTCCTCCAAAGCCTTTGTTCTTCTTAGATAAAAATATTCCCCCTAAGAAAAATACTGCCCCTTGTCCAAAATCACCAAACATCGCTCCATAAAGTAGCATGTAGGTAATTGCAAATAATGGGGTCGGGTCTTTTTCCGTATAGCTTGGAACCCCATACATGTTTACTAAAAGTTCAAAGGGCTTAAAAAAATTTGAGTTTCTAAGTTTAGTCGGTGGTTTGATGCCCTGTTCTATAGGATCTTTAAAACTTATAAGTAGTCCATCGTACTTGGATAAGATCTTTTCGATGCTTTCCTTATCCCTTAGACTCACCCAACCTGATAGGTAGAAATACTTATTAGATTTTGCCATAAATCTCTTTACATCTTCTATGTTTTCTGAAATCAGCATGGATGTTATGGCGGTTTCTACTTTTTCTCTATTGCTCTTTAAGAAACTGTCCCTGTATTCTAGGATTTCTTTTTCTTCTTTTCTTAAAGCTTCCTTTTCTGATTCGAAATTTTCTAGGATTTCTTTTGCTGTCCCTTTGTACCTTCCTAGGATTTCTACATCTTCCCAATTTAGACTCTTTAAGATTCTATCTATTTCCTTATCAACTTCCTTTGGAAAGATTGCAAGATATACTTCACCTTCATCAATGGTTGCAGTGTGAAATATCATCGCAAGAATATTTCCATAGTTTTTCTTTAATCTAAATCTAGCTTCCTTATCAAGGATTCCAAACCTTACCTTAAAATATTTTAAATCAGAAAGTTTGGATAGATCTATGTTTACATTTTTAAAATAGTCGTAGTTTTCTTCTATTCCATCTATGACTTTCAAATCCTCTCTGATTTCTTTTAATCTTTTGGATTTGTACTTGATTTCATCATAGAATGCTTCGTAGTCTACTCCCATATCTATCCTGTCGTAGTCAACCTTTAGATCCTTTATGCCAAAGAACTCTTCCATCTCTTTTGCCTTTTCTATGGTTACATTTAGCATTGAGTCCCTTTCAAAAGGCGCTATATGATTTAGTTCTATAGCTCGCTCAAGGTTGTTTTCATTTTCAAGATTGAAAGTAAAGGCGTTGTTGTCGATTTGATTTTGTGAGTTTATGATGCTTACTGCACCAGTCTTTAGAATATCTACGACCACACTCTCCATTACTTCCAGTGGAGCGACCACATTCATTATTCTCATTTTTTCTACAGCCAAGTCAATTCACTTCCTTTATAGCTTCTTACCAAGTAGTTTAGAGTTTCTCCTGGAGATAGATTAAATCTAGTTGCCTCCATAATTCCTCTTATATCTTTAACTTCAAAGTCCAGGATGTACATAAATGCTGCGAACTTTGAAAAATCAAAGAAGTCTCTCTTAAATACTTCTCTACATGTGTAGTAGAGAAATCTTGAACTTCTTCTGTCCAGGTAGATATCCTGAGATTCACCCTGGAATAGAAATTCATAATGGGAATTTAAAATATATGGAACAAACTCTTTTTCTATATCCATGTATACCATTTCTCTAAGTCTATCGAAGTTAAAAACTTTTCCTCCGATTACCGCAAAATTTAATAGTTCCTCAGGCATTAACCCATAGTACTTAATTCCACGATATATCCAAGTTATATTTAAGAGATCAATCTTAACTCCTAGAACTTCATCCACTTTTTGCTTCTCAGCTTTTGAAAATGTATTTGAAATTTCAACTAGCTGTTGATAGTAGAGCTTGTCCAGGTTCATCTCCATATAAAAAAGCACTACATCCTCCGCATCGTCTACGTATTGGCGCAGAACTTTGTAGTACTTGGTGCCTTTTAACTTTTCAACAAAAGTTTTTATCGTGTCATTTTCTTCTATTAAATTATCGGAATTTAGAACTATCAGTCTATCTTTTAAACTTCTTCTGCCATCCTTTGTCTTTAAATACCTAAGGACTCTTTTTATATCATCTATTTCAAATTCAGAAATAGCTGCATTTACAAAGTTTAAGTAATTTCCTTTGTAGTAGTGTCTTAGCTTAGTCAAAAGATCTAGCTTGTAAAGATCCAGCTTTCTTTCTGCTTCGTAGGAATCTTCATAACCGTCGAAGTAGGATGATAGCTTTGTGTTTTCTTTTAGATAGGTGATTATTTCAGAAACGGTTTGAAATCTAGACATGCTTATATAGTCCCTATCAGTTAAAAATTCAGAAGTCATCTTGCTCATTTTAGCTGATACTGCATTGAAATCTCCCATTTCTATCCCTTCAATATAAATTTTTTAAATGCTTCTTCTACCAGTTCATCTTTTTGAAGTTTAAAATTTTCATCAATCTTTGAAAGTTCATTTTGAATTTCGTCTTTTCTCTTCTTCACTTCTTCTTCAGCAGATGCCATGATCTCAGAAAATTTAAGAGAAGCTTCGTCCTTTGCTTCTTTTGTAACTTCACTTTCCATTTGAGAGAGTTTCTTTTGAAGATCTTCTTTCATGGAATTTATCTTTGCGTCAGTTTCTTCCATGACGGTCTTGGTTCTCTCTTCTATGTCTAAGATGCTGTTAATAGTATCTTTCATGCCATTCCCTCTTTCCTATAATAATATACTCCTAAAAAAAATATATACAAGGAATATCTTACCGTAATTTTCAGTAATACTATATTTTTATTTTACCCATTTTTTATTTTATTAGTAACAAGTATTAAAATTAAATTAAAAAGAGTCCGTCGCCGAACTCTTTAAATTTTTTATTATAGTGATCTTATTTTGTTTAAAATAAGTTTTTGTTCTACTGAGGCTATTAGTCTTCTTGTGTATTCAACTGTATCTGGGTTTACAGAGATAGATGTGA
The DNA here is from genome assembly GCF_000478945.1 of Peptoniphilus sp. BV3AC2. Classification (NCBI taxonomy): domain Bacteria; kingdom Bacillati; phylum Bacillota; class Tissierellia; order Tissierellales; family Peptoniphilaceae; genus Peptoniphilus; species Peptoniphilus sp. BV3AC2. The sequence goes on from NZ_AWXD01000007.1 coordinate 216,708, forward strand.
TTCCACATTCTACTAAGAATTCTGCAAGTTCAGGATATTGAGATGGACCTTGTCCACAGATTGAGCAGGTCTTGCCTTTTTTGTTGCAAGCTTCGATAAGTGTCTTAAGGGCTGCCTTTACAGATGGATTTCTTTCATCGAAGTAACCCATGTTATTTAGTACTCCGTTGTCCCTGTCTGCTCCCATTATAAGTTGAGTTAAGTCGTTTGATCCTATTGAGAATCCGTCTACTAATTCTGCAAATTCTTCTGCTCTAAATACTACTGCAGGTACTTCTGCCATGATCCATATCTTAAGTCCATCTGATTGTCTTAGTCCTTCTTCAGCCATGATCGCTTTAACTGTTCTAAGTTCATCTGGAGTTCTTACGAAAGGAAGCATAACTATTACATTGTGTAGTCCGTATTCTTCACGCACTCTCTTTATAGCTTTACATTCTAGTCTAAATCCTTCTTCGTATTCTGGAGAAATATATCTGGATACTCCTCTCCAACCAATCATAGGATTTTGTTCTATCGGTTCTACTTCGTCTCCGCCTTTTAATCCTCTGAATTCGTTGGTTCTGAAGTCGCTCATTCTAACTACCACATTTCTTGGGAAGATAGCTGTTGCTACTTTTGAAATTCCTTCAGAAAGTTTGTCTATCATAAGATTTCCACGACCGGTTTTGAGTAGGTACATTGGATGTTCACCAATCATATTTGTGAATATAAATTCAGTTCTCATTAAACCAATTCCGTCAAAGGATAGGTCTTTGTACTTATTCGCAAGATCTGGTTCACCAAGGTTCATGTAAATTTTTGTTGCTGTGATTGGTGGATTGTATGCTGTAACAGTTTGAGTTTTTTCAGTAGATTTTTCTTCTACTTTTACTTCTTCGTTTAGAACATTTCCTTTATATACTATTCCTCTAGTTGCATCCACTGTAACTTCTATTCCATCTTTAAGAACCTGTGTTGCATTCTTTGCTCCAACTATACATGGAATTTGTAGTTCACGAGATACGATTGCTGCGTGGCAAGTCCTTCCACCTTCGTCTGTAACTACGGCTCTAGCCTTTTTCATAGCTGGTACCATGTCAGGATTTGTCATTTCAGTTACAAGGATATCTCCTTCTTCAACTTGAGAGATTTCTGTTAAATTCTTAATATTTTTAACTATTCCACGTCCGATTCCAGGGCTTGCTGGAAGTCCCTTGCAAAGTGGAATTAATTTTTCTTCTTTTTCTTCTCCACCAATGGTTGTTATTGGTCTTGATTGTAGGAAATAAAAATCTCCTGTATCTTTGTCAAACGCCCATTCAGTGTCTTGAACTGAACCGTAAATATTTTCTATCTTTAGACCCATTTCGATGAGTTTATTTAGTTCTTCTCTAGTTAGAGATTCAGCTTCAACTGCATCTTTTCCAAGATAGTCTTCAACGTTTACTACTTCTGTTCCAACACCAACTTCCTTCTTAACTACCATTGATAGTTTAGAAGCGACGTGTTTTTCTTTGATTTCTTTTGTTTTTTTGTCGATTATATATTCGTCTGGAGTTACTGTTCCGCTTACCACCGCTTCACCAAGTCCCCAGGATGAATTGATCATCATCTCATCTGTACTCTTGTTGATTGGATTTGCTGTGAACATTACACCAGCTTTTTTAGCATTTACCATCTTTTGAACTACTGCAGAAAGTAGCACGTCAAAATGATCGAAATGTTGTTTTTCTCTGTAATAAATTGCTCTACCGGTCCATAGTGATGCCCAACACATCTTAACATGATTTACGAGTTCTTTTTCTCCTCTTATGTGTAGGTAGGTATCTTGTTGACCAGCAAAGGATGCATCTGGTAGATCTTCAGCGGTTGCTGAACTTCTAACAGCTACTTCTGGATCTGTCATATTTATAGATTTTGAAAAATCTAAATATGATTTTTTAATTTCTTCTTCAAGTTCTGGAAGTATTGGGGCTTCCATAATCTTTTGTCTAATTTCTTTAGATACGTCGTTTAGCTGTTCTACATCGTCCACATTTAGTGATTCGATTAAAAATGTAATTACTTCGTCAAGTTCAGCATAATGTATAAAATCTTTGTAGGCTCCTGCGGTTACGCAAAATCCTGGAGGAACTGGCAATCCATTTCCAGTCATTTCGCCTAGGTTTGCTCCCTTTCCACCTACTACTGGTAGATCATCTTTTTTGATCTCGTTAAAAAATTTAATATATTTGTAAGACATCCTCAGCCTCCTCTTTCAATATTATTATAACACAAAAAAAATCTATTGCACTAGTCTTTTATTTTTTCGATTAACTCCTTGATGGAAAGTGTGGATACAAATTCATCCTTTATGTTTAGTTCTTTTAAAAGTTCATCTAATTTATTTTTATCTTCTACTTCAATTTCTAAATAAGGATATGGAAGCACAGATTTTTCATGGGTATCAAAATCAAATCTCGCCCCTTTGTAAGTGTAGGATCTTCTATTTTTCTTAGTACTATCAAAACTGTCGTAATCAAGCAGTTTAAGCGTTTCAATCATGGGTTCCAGTTCATTTATTACGACTGTATGCTCAACGCTTTTTCTAAGATTATTATCTTTTATCCTCTCTTTAAAGGTCAGTTCAATCTCATCTTCGTTTCTTTCTACAAAGTGGGTTTTCCTAATTCTAAAGTATCCTGTGCTACTTTTAATTGGATGTGATTTTGAATTTATAAGTATATTTACTTGGTCTTCTTCACCAAGATATATGCCACCATTATTTTTCAAATATGTTTCAATATTTTCTAAATCTGCCCCAATTATTTTTACTTCTTGCTCTAGTCCCATATCTTTTTTACCTCGAAATTTATAAAGTCAGATGAAACGCAGATGACTTCCATTCCATCGAAATTACCTTCCACCACTTCCCTATGTCCTTCGCCGTGAAGATGTCCGTAGAGAAGAACCTCCGCCTTATATTCCAATGCAATCTTACCAAAATCATTTAGATTTTTATTTCCATCAAATGGCGGATAGTGAAGAAGGACGATCTTTCTTCCTGCTTTTGAACTTTCTATTGAGTTTCTAAGCCTTCCCATCTCTCTTAAATATATGTTTTCCATATCGGATTTGTATTCGGAGCTGGATTTGTCCATCCAACCCCTAGTTCCGCATATGCCTATGCCTTTATATTCGTAGGAAGTGTTATTTAAAAATATTGTTTTCTTAAGTTGTAGTGCATTTAATTTGCTCATGGAGCTCCACCAATAGTCGTGATTGCCCTTGGTGATGATCTTGGTCCCAGGCAAAGAGTCGATTATTTCTAAATCACGCCTTGCATCTTCTAGTTTAAGTCCCCAGGAAATATCTCCCGGCAACAAGACTAAGTCATCTTCTTTTATATTCTTATTCCATGAGTCAAATATTTTTTTATCGTGGCCTATCCAATTTTCACCGAATATATCCATCGGTTTTTCGCCACTGGAGTCTAAGTGTAGGTCTGCTATTGCGTAGATCATTTTTCTAGCCTCAATATATTTATTTTCATTTCATCCGCAACTTTTAGGTCCCTTGTTGAGGATGTGAAGTAAAGCACCTGGCGATCTTCTGAGATTTTTCTAAGAAGTTTCATAGTGGTTCTAGCTCTTCTATCATCGAATGTAAGTAACGCATCATCCATGATTAGAGGAATCTTTTCTTCGCTTATGATTTCAATTAGAGCAAGTCTAAATGAAAGGTAGAGCTGACCGATGGTGCCTGTGCTTAGGTTTTTCTCATCGATTGTAATGCCTAGATCTCTTGATTTTACTGAGAGGTTCAAATCGTCATCTATCATTACGTATTCGTACTTGTCTTCTGTTATTTCTCTAAAATAAAGAGAAGTCTTTTCGATTATCTTAGGTAGGTTGTCCTCTTTGTTTTCAAGCATAACCCTAAGAAGTGTTGATTTTGAAAGTTCCAGTGCTTCTCTTTCGAAATTTAAATCTTCCATGGAGCCTCGAAGGTCTTCGATCTCTCCTTCAATCTCCTGGATTCTGTTTAAATTTAGATCCAAGTTTTGAATATTTATTTCGTTTTTGGAGATATTTAGTTCAACTTCTCTCTTTTCTTTTCTCAATGTTTCGAAATCAAAGTCTGTACTTACCACTTCTCTATTTAAATCTTCAAATTTCTTTCCATTTAGATGAAATTCTATTGCTCTGTTAAGTTCTCTTATTCTATTATTTACAGATTCTTCTGTGGCTGAGTTTTTGAACTTTTCACGAAGTTCATCAAGGTTTGAAACCTCTTCCATTCTAAGATTATTATCTAGTTCTGATTGAAGTTTATCTCTTAATTCTTTAAGTCTATTTAATTTTTCTAGATTGTCTTCATAATTTTTGTCTCTAAGAGATTTTTTATAATCATTGATGCTTTCGTCTCTCATTAGATTTATTAAAGTATCTTCAAGCTCTGATGTCTTCACAGAATATTTTGAAGATAGGGCTGAGAAAAGAGTATCCATCTCTCTTTTTTCAATGGTTTTATCTTGAGATAGTCTTCTCAAAGCGTCCATTCTCGAGATCAGCGAACGAATGAGTCCATGGTTTACCCTAAATTTAACTATTCTTAAATGAAAATAGAAAGCTATTGGCAGAAGTAAAATTAATAGATAGTAAATTTTAAATTTAAAAGAAGCTACAGCAATTCCAATAGATATAACCCCTAGAATTACAAATAGTAGGTAGAGGAATTTTTCCTTTATTTTTAAATTTTCTACGTCATGGGCTATATTTGCAATCTCTCTTGAGTAGTTCCTGCTGTTTAACTCCTGTAATCTATTTAAACTTTTGCGGAGATTTTCGTAGTCTCTCTTGACGCTACTGGTAAGTGTTTCGACTTTTTTCTGTTTCAGTTCTAGATTTACTTCGTCAATCTCGCTAAATACTCTCTTAAGTCTATCATTTAAATCCAAAAGTTTTTCGTAACGATGGATGTCTAGATTTTTAAGTTCTCTAATCCTTTCGATTTCTTTTTTAAGTCTTTCAACTTCCTTGTAGGTTTCGTATTCAGATTTTTTGTTGCAAAGAACTAACTCTTCATCCAATGATTTATTTCTTTTGTAGAGATCTTCTAAGTCTTTTAGGTAGGAATTATACTTTTCAGATTTTTCATCAAGCTCTAGTTTCTCTTTTAAAAGTCTATCCACCTTTACTTGAAGAGCACCAAGTTTAGAGCTTTTTAAACTCTCATTTCCAAGAGATTTTATTCTAGAATCCATCTCCTTTAATGCAACTGAAGTGGATCTAGATATATCCATGGTGCTACTAACTTCTAGAATAAGGTCTCTTAACTCTGTTCTAAGACTCTCAACCAGTGCGATGGCATCCGACTCTACAAAAAATGTGGATTTGAATATGGATGAGCTCATGCCAATGAACTTGGCTCCCGGTTGTTTGATTCTGGAGTACTTGTTAAATTCAATATCGTCTGAGATATCTTCTGAATCTGTTAAATTTAGTACCTTTACATTTTCTGAGGCAAAATCTCTTTCGATTCTAAAATCTTTTTCATCGGTAAATTCTATGTTCGCGTGATATTCTCCTCTTAAAAGAGGCCTATAATTTTCAAATTTATCGTCATAGAGCCTTCTCTTTATAGAATCTTTTGAAAATCCATAGAAAAGTCCATAGATTGCTGATTCCATAGTAGATTTACCCGCTTCGTTTTCTCCATAGATGAAGTTGAAGCCATCTTCAAAATCTAAAGTCTCGTTATTAAATTTTCCAAATGATTTAAGTTCAATCTTTTTAAATTTCATTATAATCACCCAGAAGTTCCAATCCGATTTCTATTGCCCTTCTTTCCAATGGTTTATCAAGACTTAACTTTTCCAAGTACTTACCTAAGAAATTATCTTGATTTCCCTCTATAATCTCTTCTAGGTTCACCTTCATCTCCATTTGATCAGAAAAAACGATATTTGGAAATCTTTCATTTAGAGTTTCGAAGAAATACTTAGGATTTTCCGCCTTGCCCATAAGTTCGATGCGAACTACATCTTCATCACTAAACTTAGAAATTCTATCTATAAGTTTATAAAGTTCAACACCCGTCACATCTATCTTTTCATTTACAACATTTCTACGATTGGATTTTATCTTTTCAAGAATTATATTTTTATCCACAATATTTACAAGATTATAAGTTCTATCTCCTGTTTCAGAAAAGCTAAGACCTTCTGGACTTCCTGAATAGTAGACGTTTTTTGCAGGTTCACAGCTCTTGTGAATATGGCCCAAGAAAACGAAATCGTACCTTGATATGTCTTCCTTTGTAAAACTAAAATATTTATCCATGTCTTCATAGGAACCATGAATCATAAGTATATTCGTAAAATTATGGTCTAAATTAATATTTAAATCGATTTTTGGATCAGAGTCTCTGTCCCAGGAAAATCCGTAGAACCTCGTATCTTCAAATTCAAAATAATCTAGACTATTTCCAAAAATATATACGTTTTCTGGAATATCTACTATGTCTAGAACTTCTCTATCTACGATGAAGTCGTGGTTTCCAAAGCAGAGTAAGACTCTTGCACTTGTGCTTGCCAATGTTTGGAAGAATCTCTTGAGGTCAGAAAGAGTAAAGAACTCCCTTTCGTATAGATCTCCACATAGAAGCAGAAAGTCCACATCGTTTGAAGCTTTTACAATATTTTCAAAAGTGATCCAAAGATCTTCTTGTCTTAGTTTCTTATCAAAATTTATATTATTAAAGGATTTTTTTAAATGTAAATCCCCAGTGTGTATTAGTTTCATATTACTCCTTATATTTTCATAAAAAAAGGAGCCTAGCTCCTTATTCTAATGGTAAAAGTAATGCTGCAATGATGTATACCCATAGGCTCATGCCGCCAAATAAAAATAAAAGCACGGTTATAAGTCTAACTGTAGAGGAATCTATATTAAATGTTTCAGCAATACCTCCGCATACTCCAGCAAATACTCTATCTGTTGATGATCTGTGTAAGTTCATAATTTTCCTCCTTTTATAAGTAAATTATACCCTAAAAATAAAAAAATCCTAGATTCCTAGGATTTAATTTGTCTATGTTATTTTGCTATTCTAGTTGCGTTTACATAACGAGTTCCATAGTACTTTTCGTTAAGTGAACTAATTACAACTTTTTTCTGACCTGATGAAGCATGCACAAATTTACCTTCACCAATGTACATTCCTACGTGAGAAACTTGATTTGAAGATGTGGTAGCAAAGAATACTAAGTCTCCTGCAACTAAATCTTCTTTTGCAATTTGTGTACCAAATCCTGAAAGTTCACGAGAACTTCTTGGCATATTTATTCCAAATGTATTCTTGTAAATGTCATACATAAGACCTGAGCAGTCATATGATCCGTTTCCAGCTGTACCATATACATATGGAGTATCAAGCTTAGTTAGAGCTATTGCTACAGCCTTGTTAGCCATGTCAGATGCCTTGCCATCTTTGAAAGTTACTATACCGTCAAATTGGTTTGTGCTTCCTTTCTTAGCTATTTCTTCTAATTCTGCTTCATCTTCTTGGATACTTTCTTCAGTGAAGTTTAAAGTTTCACCTGTTTTGATATCTATAACTGCAGGGCTTAGATTGTAAAGTTTACCATTTACATTTATAGCAAAGAATTTATTTCTATAATCTACAAGATTTACTTTATCTCCAGCTTTTAAATCGATACTTCCATCTTTTGATGTAGCCTTAGCTTTTGTCTTTAAAGTAGCTACAGTTACATTTTCTTTAGAAGTTTCTTCTTTTAATGTAAGCGCTGATTTAGAAACACTGCCTTTAAAATTGTCTTGTGTTTGTACAAGCACAGTGTTTTCGTCAGTTGAAATTACAGTTACAACTTCGCCAACGAATAGGTTTCTTAAGATATTACCAGAAGCGTCCTTAAGTGTAGTTGGATTTTTAACTGTATATGTAGTTATATCTTTTTCAGTTATTAATACTTTGTCCTTTGGAACAGTTACTCTAGCTGGTCCTTTTTTAACTAGGTATCCACCTTCAACTTCTTGTAAGATTTCTGCCTTTTCTTCTAGTTCAAAGTATATTTTATTACCTGAATAGGTAGTCTGAACATGTTCATTTATGAAAACTCCAGTATCGCGTGCTCCAAGAGCTGCTGCCAAGCATAATGTCAATGCTGCGACAGTTGTTTTTTTATTCATAACTTAATATATTCACTCCTTAAATTATTTCACTGTTCATAGTATAACAAAGCGGTAACAAAAAATCAATAAAAAGTTACAAAATAGTTAAGAAATTTTAATAATCTCTTAACTATTAAGTAAATATGTATTGACAGAATCATCTGTCAAGTAAATCTATAAGCTGCGTTCTGTTTATTCGATCATCTATCTAGACCAACTGTTACCAATTGGTTCAAGCGACCTACCATTCCCGGAAAGCGCGAGCAACGCTTTTTACTCCTACTTGGTCTTGCTCCGAGTGGGGTTTACATAGCAGGTATATCTCTATACCTCTGGTGAGCTCTTACCTCACCTTTCCACCCTTACCACGTGTGTGGCGGTATATCTCTGTTGCACTAGCCTTAGAGTCGCCTCCACCGGTCTCTCACCGGCACCCTTGCTCTGTGGAGCGCAGACTTTCCTCAGTTTCCTGCGATCGATGGATTTACTCTTAAAATTTTATCAGATAGAAATTTTATTTTCAATATTTTGTAACCTTTTAGAAGATTTTTTTGAGTTTCTACAATTTTTATAGATTTTTTTGTCCTTAAATATTATTTTTATTAAGGAATTTCCCCTTACTTATATTTTCTATAAAAATATTTTCTACTATTTAATTAAAAAAATTGAAAATTAAAATTTAAATTTAACTATAAAAAAAGCAGGGTCTCCCCTGCAATATTTTTATTCATCTCATTGAAACTGGTTTATCCAAGATTTCTTTCATAACCACAGCTTCTCTTAGATGTTCTAGTCTTATATCTTCATCTGATTCTTCCATCAAGTCGCCATAAAAACTGTCCTCTTCTATGGTCTTGTAATCTTTTATATCTTCATTTAATGAACCCTTGTAGTCTTTTTCGTAGTCGACCACTCCACTGGTAAGGTCCTGTGGTTTTAGATCTTCAGGTTTCATATTATCCTTAGATTTTACTTCTAAGTCAGTGTCTTTCTTTACAATGCTCTTTTTCTTTTTATTTTTAAGTCCTAATGCTTCTCCCAAGGAATTGAAAGATTCCCTTTGATAGTTCGTCTTAATCTCTGCGTGTTTGTTGGATTCTTCTTCAATCTCCTTAGTTATTTCTTTTAGAATATCTTTAAAAGAGTTTTTTCTCTCTTCTTGATCTTTCTTTATTTTATCGATGGAAGTTTTGTCTTTATCTTTACCAGTTAAATTTTTTTTATTGTTCTTCGCCCTATTTAGTCCAGCCTCAAGAACGTTTGAGATTATAATTGTTAGGAGAAATGCTAAAATAGGTCTCATACTACACTTCTTTCTTTAAAACTTCTATGGCTTTTTGAAGTTGTGTGTCTTGCTTCAAGAATTCATAGCCGATTCCTTTTACATTTTCTTTTAATTTTACTTCTATGTCTGGTTTTATTCCTATTTTATGGATATTTTCTCCAGATGGTGTGAAGTATTCTGATGTGGTAAGTTTAACTCCTGTGCCGTCTTGGAATGGAAATACTGTTTGTACGATTCCTTTACCAAAACTCTTAGCTCCTACAAGTTTTCCTCTCTTGAAATCTTTTATCGCTCCAGAAAGTATCTCTGATGCTGAGGCTGATCCTTCATTTATAAGGACTACTATTGGTTTGTCATATTGGTCCTTATCTGATTTATATTCGAATACTATTTTGTGGTTTTTATCCTTTGCTGAGACTATGGTGCCTTCTGGTAGGAGCATATCCGCTACCTTTACTACTGAGGATACTGTGCCTCCTGGATTTCCTCTTAAGTCAAGGATTAGTCCCTTTACATTTTCTTTTTTTAATTTATCTAGGTGAGTTTTAAATTCTTCGTCTGTGTGATCATTAAATTGTATGATTCCAATATATCCTAGATTTTCTATTTTGTGAGAGATTACGGTTTCTATTTTGATTTCATCTCTTTCTACATCCATCTCCAAAGTCTTCTTTGTAGATGGTCTGTAAATAGTTAGGTGAACCTTGCTTCCCTTTTCTCCTTTTATTATCTTTATTGCGTCCTTCATTTCGTCGCCTGTAAATGGTTTGCCATTTACTTTTACGACGATATCCTTTGGTTTTATTCCAGCTTTATCTGCAGGAGTTCCTTTAATCGGACTTACTACTTCTATTTGATTGTTTTCATTCTTAAATACTGTAAATCCTATTCCGTAGAAGGAGCCTGTTGTTTCTTGGTTCATTTCCTTTAGATCTTCTTCTGTTAAGTATTCTGAATATGGATCTTTTAGAGCTGCAACCATTCCCTTGAGTTCGCCATCCCTTAGGTCTTCGTCCTTTACTTCATAGAGATAGTCCTTCTTTATTTTGTTTTCTACGAGTTTTAGCTTCAAGAATTTTTCTTGATCTTCCGCTCCGAGGAAGTTCTTGGTGACAAAACCAAAGGTTATAATATTGGTTCCTATTATTAGTAGAACTACTAGTACAAATTTTAGAAATTTTTTCATATTTTCTCCTATACAAAGTTAAGTGGATTTTGTGGAGTTCCATTCACTCTTACTTCAAAATGTAGGTGAGGACCTGTTGAAAGTCCTGTGGAGCCAACTAATCCAACCACTTGTCCCTTGTCAACCCTATCTCCTTGTCTAACTTTTATTACAGATAGATGGGCGTATACTGTTACTGTGCTTCCATGATCTACCATTACTACATTTCCATATGATCCAAGGGTCCTAGCCATTAATACTGTTCCCTTAGCTGCAGAAAGTGCAGGTGTTCCAGTTGGAGCTGGTATATCAATACCGGTATGCATCTTCGTATATCCTAGGATTGGATGCTTCATCATTCCAAATCCACGAGAAAGTCTAGTGTGACCTGGTACAGGCCATCCAAGTGATGCTCCCGCTCTAGTGGTGATGTTCATCCTTTGAGATGTACTTTCTCTTGCTTCAGCAGATTGTATTTCTTTTTTTAGGTTTGCTATTTCTTTATCTAAGCTTGCCCAAAGTGCTTCAGATGCTTCATACTCTTGTTTGTACTTTTCAACATCTTTTAATAATGATTTCATGTACCTGCTTTTGTTTTCAGAAGCAATAGCAAGTTTGCCCCTTTGTACTTCCAATGCTCTCTTGCTGTTATCCAGCTCTTGGTGAGCAACTACTAGTTTTTCTTTGGCTTCTTTGATTTGGGTTATTTGAAAATCTACATAATCAATCATCTTTTTGTCAGATTCTGCAATTCTCTTCGCCATTTCTATATTGTTTAGCAGATCTTCTATGGATTTAGAGTTCATAACAACTTCTAAGTATCCAACTCTGCCGTTCATATAGGATGCTCTCATCCTTTCACCAAATTCATCCTGTACAGCATCCAGGTTTTTGTTAGCTTCGTCAAGTTTCTTTTCATTAGCTGCGATTTCTACGTTTAAAACATCCATCTTTTGATTTAAATCGAAGATTGAATTATCGTATTTTGAAATTTCCGCATCTAGCTTTTCAATTTCTTTTTCAACATTTGAAGCTTCTGCATTTTTCTTCTTAACTTTTTCTTTGGTTTCTTTTAATTTCTGTTCAATTTTAGTCTTTTGATCTATTTTGCTATCTCGCTTCTTCTTTAATTCTTTTGTGCTTGCAAAAACCGATGTTACAAGCAAGCTAAAAGAAAGAAAAAATACTGCAAATCTTTTAAATTTCATTTTACACGTCCAAGAATTTCTTAGTTGAGAAAAGTGAACCTAGGTAGCCTACACATACTCCTATTGCTAAGAACATAATAAATATGTCTATGTTTATAAATTTAGGATTTAGTATAAATAGGTCCATTTTCATCAGTTCAATCATAAACTTATCGTAAATTATTCCATATCCCTTGTAGATTGCAAAGTAGGATATGCAAGCTCCAAAGACTCCGAAGAGACATCCTTCTATTAGGAATGGTCCTCTTATATATGAGTCGGTTGCTCCAAGGTACTTCATGATGGAGATTTCTCTTTTTCTATTGGATACTGCAATTTTAATGGTGTTGTTTATAATTACCACAGATACAAATACTAGGATGGAAACTATTCCAAGCCCTAGGATTTTGATTCCTCTTTCCACACTTAGCATCTTGTTTATGATGTCTCCGTGGAAATTATATGATTCTATTCCATCTTCATCCTTTATATCATCTATTATGGTTTCAGATTCTTCTAATGAATCCATGACTACCACAAGGGATGCAGGGAATACATTTCTCTTTAGAGAGTCAAGGACATAGCCCTTACCTTCTAATGATTCCCTGTACTGTTCCTTTGCTTCTTCCTTAGAAACATAGGAAATATTCTTTACATTTTCATGTTCAGCTATTTCTGAAATCAGTTCATTTATTCGGTCTTCTTTAATATCATCATTTAAATAAAATATAACCTTGTCTATCTTGCCTGTGGTTTGGTATACCAATGAGTTTACATTTAACACAGAAAGAAATACCATTCCAAATAGGATTAGCATCGCCGCTATGGATACGGTAGAAGCTATAGCCATGGCTTTATTTCTCCACATTCCTTTGAATGCGTCCTTTAGTACATTTATAAACTGTCTAAACTTCTTCATAGTAACCTCCACTTTCTATATCTGAGATTACTCTACCTTCGTTAAGTGTGATTACACGCTTCTTCATACTGTCTACGATTTGTTGAGCGTGGGTCGCCATTATTATAGTGGTGCCTTGTTTATTTATATTTTCAAGGGTCTTCATAATTTCAAATGCTGTTTCAATGTCCAAGTTTCCTGTAGGTTCGTCACAAACAAGGATTGGAGCTTCGTTTACAATCGCTCTTGCTATTGAAACTCTTTGGGATTCGCCACCGGATAGTTCGTCTGGTTTTGAATGTTCTTTGCCAGAAAGACCGACTAATTCAATCGCTCTTGTTACTTTTTCTTTGATATTTTTCTTTGAATATCCTCTTATTTCCAAGGCGTAAGCAACATTTTCGTACACTGTCTTATTAGGAATAAGTCTAAAGTCTTGGAAAACTACAGAAATTCCCCTGCGTAATTCAGGAATTTTAGATTTTCTAAGCTTAGTTATATCTTTTCCATCTATTAAAATTTTCCCTCTTGACGCTTGAAGTTCTCTGATAAGAAGCTTGATCATGGTGGATTTTCCTGCTCCGGAAGATCCAACTAAGAATACAAAGTCTCCCTCAGGTATATTCAAGTTTATATTTTGTAGGGCTAATGATCCATTCGGATACTCTTTAAATACATTTTCAAATACTATCATAAATTCTCCTCACTAAACATTATATAGTAAATTGCCGATTTTGTTTAGTTTTATTTTAAAAACTATGATTTGACAATAGTTTCAGTTTATTATATCAATCTTTTGACACAAAAGAAAACACCCGCCTAGGCAGGTGCTCTTATAAATTTTTTAATGATAATTTTATTGTTTAGTTTAATTTTGGTTTTAATGCTCTAAGGGCATTTAGTACCGCAAGTAGTGCTACCCCAACATCAGCGAAGACTCCAAGCCAGATGGATGCATAACCAAGTCCTGCAAGTCCAAGTACTAGAACCTTGACTGCAAATGCCAAAATTATATTTTGATTTACAATATTTACAGTGTTTCTAGAAATCTTAATTCCGTCTATTATCTTATTTAAATTGTCTTTTAAGATAACTATGTCTGAAGCTTCAACAGCTATATCTGATCCGCTCATTCCCATCGAAATTCCAATGTCTGACACTGCGATAACAGGACTGTCATTTACTCCGTCGCCTACGAATGAGATAAGTTTCTTTTCTCTTTCCTTGATCTTTATAAGTTCTGCTACCTTATCTTCCGGAAGTAATCCTCCAATTGCATGGTCGATTCCCACTTCTTTTGCAACATTTTCTGTCACTGTCACTTCATCTCCAGATAGCATGTAGGTTTTGATATTATTCTTCTTTAGAGAGTTTATAAAATCTTTTGCTTCTGGTTTTATAATATCTGAAACTGTAATTTCGCCGATTAATTTTTTGTCATAGCTTACAAAAATATTTGTGCCTTCTACTTCTTCTGCATCGACGATCTTATTATTTCCTACCAACACTTCTTTGCCATCGAGGATGTACTTTATTCCCTTTCCAGGCACTTCTTCAAAATCAACCACGTCGTTAATATTTATTTTATTTTTACTCTTTCTTACAATTGCCTTTGCGATTGGATGGTTACTTGACATTTCACCAGCTGCAGCAATCTCGAGCACATCTTCTTCACTAAATCCTTCATAGGATTTTATATTTGAAACTTCAAACACACCTTTTGTGATGGTACCTGTCTTATCAAATACGAATATTCCTACATCTTTAAGAGCTTCCAAATAGTTTCCGCCTTTTACAAAGACACCGTTTTTGGATGCAGCACCGATTCCTCCAAATATTCCAAGAGGAACGGAAATTATAAAGGCACATGGGCATGAAATAACTAGAAATGCGCAGGCTCTATACACAGCTTCTCTAAGTTCAATCTTAAATAGGCTCGGTCCAAATACAACTAAAAGTAGCGCGATTGCACATACCACTGGAGTGTAGACCTTTGCAAATTTTGTAATCTTTCTTTCAACATTTGCCTTTCTTTGGCTGGCATTTTCTACCATGTCTATGATCTTTGCAATTGCTCCATCGGAGTATTCCTTAGTAACTCTGAGCTTTATTGCATGGGATTTATTAATAGATCCACTCTTTAGTTCTTCTCCCACCACTGCTTTAATCGGCACAGATTCACCAGTTAAGATAGAAGTATCTAAGTAGGATTCTCCTTCTATAATTTCACCATCAAGTGGCACTTTTTCTCCCGGTTTAACTAGAATTATTTCACCAACCTTTACATCTTCTGGTTTGTAGGTAATTAAATTTCCCTTGTCGTCCAAAACATTTGCAAATTCTGGTTTGATTTCCAATGCTGATTTAATATTTTTTCTAGAATTATCAAGGGCGATATCTTGTAGAAGTTCTCCAACTGAATAGAATAACATAACCGCTACTGCTTCTGGATATTCTCCAATGGCTATCGCTGAAAATGTCGCAATCATCATTAGAAATTGTTCGTCGAAAATCTGTCCCTTTAAAATATTTTTAAAGGCAGAGAATACTACTTCATATCCCACTACAACATAGAGGGCTAAGTAGACAATCTTTTTAACATTTAAATTGTAATCTACAAAATGATTTACGATTAACATCAGTAGAACGAAACTGTAAATAATTATATTTTTTTTGAAGTCTTCTTTTTCATCGTCTTCTTCATCATTTTTTTGAGAATTATTATCTGCTAGTAAAACTTCAATTCCATCTTCAAATTTATTTACAGAGTCCTCTATCTTTTTATGCAAATCTTCTATTTTTTCATGCTCTACGTAGAGCATCTCATTTATAAGATCGTAATTAACATTATTGATGCCGTCGTATTTTTTTATATCGTCGACGATCTTTGCGCTACAGTTAGGGCAATTTAATCCTTTTAAATAAAATTTCGTCTTCATAAGTCCTCCTCGTAAGTAATATTATATGAATGATTGTTCATGTATTTATATATACATTATCTATTTTTATTCCCCTCTTGTCAATAGATTTTTTAAAAATCTTAAAGGAATTTATAAAAATTATTTTCTATCTCTTTTGGAATTAAATATTATACATGTTACAATTTATAAAAGGTATAAATAAGATTAAGAGGTGTAATATGAGTGTTAATTTTGGAAACAAACTGCTTGGCTTTGGTATGATGAGACTTCCAAAGATAGTAACAGGAGAAAAAGAAGAAATTTTATACGACAAGGTTTGTGAAATGGTGGATTATTTCTTAGAAAATAGATTTAACTACTTCGACACAGCCCACGGATACCACAAAACTTTTTCAGAAGTTGCTGTGAAGAAATGTCTTTCATCTAGACATAGCAGGGATAAATATATTCTGACCAATAAACTTACTGCCATGTACTTCGAAAAGAAGGAAGACATAGAGCCTTTATTTATGAGTCAGCTTGAAGCTTGCGGAGTCGAATATTTCGATAATTATTTAATCCACTCTGTGAGTAGAAATAATTACGGAAAATATATGGACTGTGAAGCCTTTGAAGTAGTTAAATCCCTGAAGGAAAGAGGATTTATAAAACATATTGGCATGTCCTTTCACGATAGTGCAGAACTTCTTGATAAGATTTTAAGTGAACATGAAGAGATCGAGATGGTGCAAATTCAATTTAACTATATCGACTTTGACGACAAAATCGTACAGTCCAAGGCTTGCTACGATGTGTGCAGAAAACATAATAAGGAAATAATTATTATGGAGCCTGTCAAAGGTGGAAAACTCGCAAACCTACCTAAAGACGCCAGAAAAATATTAGAAGATCTAAACGGTGGTTCCATGGCAAGTTATGCAATTAGATTTGCAGCTTCCTTCGAAGGAGTAAGGATGGTTCTCTCCGGAATGTCAAGCCTTGATGAAATGAAGGACAACTTGTCCTACATGAAGGATTTCAAAAAAATAAATGATAAAGAGAGAAAAGCAATAGATAGAGTTGTAGAAATTTTAAATTCTATCGATTTAATTCCTTGTACAACTTGTGAATACTGTCTCGAAGGATGTCCTCAAAACATTCGTATTCCAAGTATGATTTCTATTCTAAACCAAAAGAAGATGTATGAAACAGCAAATTTCGAACATAATTATGACTTGGCGACTAGAACAAATGGTAAAGCATCTGAATGTATAGAATGCGGTCACTGCGAATCAGTCTGTCCTCAACACATTGAAATCATAGATGCTCTTAAAGATGTGGTAGAAAAGATAGAAAATCAAATTTAAAAATTATGGTAGTTGGAAAATCTGACTACCTTTTTTTATTTGTAATATAAAGAAAAGTTTAATTCCTAGAATAACTAGAAAAGATAGAATAGAAAATATTTTTTTGATATACTATTATTGATGATAAATATTATTTAAAGAAAGAAGGAGACAAATGAATTTTAAAATTGAAAGTGGAAAAGGAGTAGAATTAGTCCTAGTTCCAGAAAATTTTGAAGGTTTAAACGTATGCGACGAAACTCTCGGATACCTAAAGGAATCTTTTAGTCCAAAACTTGGAAATATTTTAACCATCCTAGGACCTGGCAAAAACGAAAGAGTATTCGTAGGAATTGGAAAAGAAAGTAATCTTGACCACCTAAGACGTGCAATCTTCGCAGGAACCAAAAAAATTATTGAAATCAAAAAAGATATGAAGTTTTCTCTTAAAAAAGTTTCATCTTTTGAAAAGGAAGATGTGCTTAAAGTGCTAGTTGAAGGCGCTCTACAAGCAACTTATAAATTCGATAAATATCTAAAGAAAGATGAAGATGAAGACGAAAGAGAAACTACAGTATTTATAGAAGGTGCTGAAGGACTTGAAAATTTAGTCGAAGAATATAAAAATGTACTAGAAGGTGTGTTTGTAACTAGAGATCTTGTAAACACACCAGCAAACGACATGTACCCAGAAGTACTTGCAAACTTCGCAAAAGAAGATTTAGGAAATCTAGGAGTAAATGTAAAAGTTCTAGGAAAATCTGAAATCGAAGCACTAAACATGGAAGCATTCCTACAAGTTGCAAGAGGATCAGATAAAGAACCTAAATTTATAATTATGGAATACCTTCCAGTTGCAAATGAAAAACCAATCATGCTAGTTGGAAAAGGACTTACCTACGACGCAGGTGGATACGCAATCAAACCTGCAGGCTCAATGGCAAGTATGAAATCAGACATGGGTGGATCAGCAGCAGTAATAGGAGCTATCCATGCCCTTGCAAAAAATAAAGTTAAGAAAAATGTAGTTGGAATTGTTGCAGCTTGCGAAAACCTAATCTCTGGTGACGCATATAAAAACGGAGATATCATCGGCTCAATGAAAGGTCTAACAATAGAAGTTGTAAACACTGATGCAGAAGGAAGACTAACCCTTGCAGACGCACTTTACTATGCAGCTACTAAGTACGACGGAAAAGTTATAGTTGACCTTGCTACACTTACAGGAGCATGTATCGTTGGACTAGGAATGTACACCACAGGATCAGTTTCAAACTGTGACGAAAACTATAATAAGATTGCTAAAGCTTTCGAAAAATCCGGAGAATTAGTATGGAGATGGCCAACCTTTGAAGTTCATAGAGAAGCAGTAAAGGGAACTATTTCTGACCTATTAAACTCTGTTTCAGGTGGCGGCGGATCAATCACCGCAGGATTATTCTTAGAAAACTTCGTAGAAGAAAGACCATGGGTTCACCTAGACATAGCAGGTCCAGCATTTGGCGATTCACAAAAAGGCTACCTACCAAAAGGAGCAACAGGAGTACCAGTTAAATCACTTTACGAATTTGTAAAGAATTATTAATAAAATAAATCAAAAATTATCGGCAGAAGGATTTCCCTCTGCCGACTTTTACAAAAAATATTAAATAATATGGAAGAAATAATAATTGAAAATAATCTAAAACTCATTTCATATTTTCCAAATCAAGAAATTACTCTGAAATGGTATCAAGATTTAGATGTTTGCAAACAAGTTGATAACATAGATATTCCTTATACAATAGAAAGATTAGATGCGATGTATAACTATCTTTCTTCTAATGGCGATTGTTACTACATTGAATTTAATAATACCCTAGTAGGCGATGTGTCTATTTTTAATGATAATGAAATTGCTATTGTTATCTCAAAAGAATTTCAAAATCAGCACATTGGTAGAAAATGTATTAATCAAATGATATTACTAGCCAAAGCAAAAGGTATAAAAGAATTAAAAGCAACCATATTTTCTTTTAATACACAAAGTAAAAAGATGTTTGAAGCTGCTGGCTTTAAACAAGTAGGTAAAGAATTGTATATACAAAATTTAAAAATATAAATTAGTTTTTATTGGCTATAATATCTGTTGGGGAGTAAAACACCAACAGATATTTTTATGTAAAAATTTTATTGTATTTTGGATAGATTATTTAAAAGTATTATATTTTCATATCTCAAATTTTTATTCGTAAAAATTACATCCTTTTGACATTCCACCTATTTTAAAAAGCTATGCAAGGATTTTAATCTTTGATAATATATACTTGAAAGAAAGAACTAAGTCATGATTTTTAGAATTCGAGGTACTTATGGAAGTTAAAAAAATTAAAGTTAATAAAAAGAAAAATATTGCCCTTGTTGCCCACGATCACAAGAAAAAAGAACTTTTGGATTGGGTAAAAAAGCACGAAGAAAAACTGAGAGGTCACAATTTTATTGGAACTGGCACAACTGCTACACTAATCTCTCGCGAGACTTCCCTGGATGTAAAGAGGCTTGTCTCTGGTCCACTAGGAGGCGATTTGCAGCTTGGATCAAAAATTTCTGATTTGGAAATTGATATTTTAGTTTTCTTCTGGGATCCACTTGAGGCACAACCTCATGACCCAGATGTCAAGGCTCTCCTAAGAATTGCAACCCTATATAACATCGCTATGGCAACTTCTCCTACTACTGGCGACTATATTTTATCTTCACCTATGTTTAACGAGGAATATGAAGTTGAGATTTTGGACAATGAATATTCTGTGGAACATAGAATTTTAAAAAATAAATTTGATTAATCTTTTATATTTTAAAGGCGGCTGGAGGTCGCCTTTTTTGAGATAAATTTTAACATCAAAAAAAGCGGTCTAAGCCGCTTTTATTTTTATATTAAATTACCGCTACTATTACTCCGCCAACATTTGCATAGGTGGATGTTAGTCCATTTGCTGTGAAGTAATGATAATTTTTAAAATTATACATTTCTTCCAGTTTTTCTCTTAAAAATTCGGATCTATCTTCTGATCCAACTCCTACTGTGATGATCAGTCTTTCTCCTAAATCATCGAACATTTCTCCAATATTTTTAGCTAAATTTACAAGAGATTTTTTAAATCCTCTATTGATTTGGAAAACTTCGATTTCACCATTTACTCCGTGCATAATTGGTCTAATGTTTAGTGCCCCTGCCATGATGCCTGTAACTTTTCCCATTCTTCCATTCTTAACTAAGTTATCAAACTTATCTAGTATAAAGAATATTTTCATGCTATTTCTTAGATTTTCCATCTTCTCAACAATTTCTTCAAATGTTAATCCTTCTCTAAGTTCTACTAGTTTTAAAAATAGTGCAATCTCTCCTGCTCCAGCTGCTAAAGAATCAATAACATGTACTTTTATATTTTTATTTTCTTCTTCTACCATTTGTTTTGCAACCATCGCTGAGTTATAAGATCCAGATAGTTTGCTTGTAATGGTGATTACAAATACTTCGTCTGTATTTCTTGAAAGGATTGCTTCTTTATATTCTAGAGGCGATGGACAGGATGTAACGACTCCTTTTTTAGATGCTTGCATATTAGTCAAGAATGCTTCTAAATCAAGATTTTCATCGTCTACATATTCTTTTGATTCTATCGTCATTTTAAATGGTACGACTGCAACATTATATTTTTCAATAATTTCTCTTGTAAGGTCGCAACATGAATCTACTACTATTCCTACCATATTTCCTCCTAACTGAGTTTGCTTTCAATAAGCTTTTTCAAATCTCTCGCATACTCTCCTATTACTTCTGTGTCTTTTCCTTCAATCATAACTCTTATTACAGGTTCTGTACCAGAGGTCCTAATGACTACTCTTCCTTCCCCTTCTAATTTTTCTTCGATTTCTTTAATCTTTGCTACGATTTCAGAATCTTCTTCGTACTTGTACTTGAGTTCATTTCTAACTCTTGCATTTTCTAAAACTTGTGGATATGAAACCATAAGGTCGTTTAACTCTGATAGTTTCATGTTCATATTTTTCATAGCTTCAAGAAGGAATAATCCTGTGCCAAGTCCATCTCCTGTGGTGTTGTAATCTAAAAATATTACGTGACCGGATTGTTCTCCACCTAGAACTCCATCTCTTTTTCTAAGTTCTTCTAAGATATATCTATCTCCAACCTTGGTGGTTATTAACTGTGCACCTATGGTTTCTAAGTATCTTGCAAGACCGATATTGGTCATTACTGTTCCAACTACAATATTATTTTTAAGTCCCTTTGTATTTTTAAGATAGGTTGCACAAATTGCAAGGATATGGTCTCCGTCGATTTCACGGCCGAGCTCATCGACAGCGATTATTCTATCTGCATCTCCGTCGAAAGAAAATCCAACGTCAAGTCCATTTTCTTTTACAAGATTCTTTATAAGTTCAGGATTGGTTGAGCCGCAGGATTTATTGATATTAGTTCCATCTGGACTGTCGTTTATTATAGTAACCTCTGCGTTTAAATCTTCTAGCACTTCTTTTGCAATTTTATATAATGCTCCATTTCCAGCATCGATTCCAATTCTCATGCCCTTTAGATCGAAATCATGACAAGATTTTAAGTATTCTTTGTATTTTTCTCTAGCGTCGGTGTGAACTACCTTTCCGATTTCATCGTAAGGAAGAGTTTTGTAAAGAGCTACGTCAGAATGTATAAGCTCTTCGATTCTATCTTCAACTTCATCACTTAGTTTGTAGCCTTCGTGACTGAAAAATTTAATTCCATTGTATTCGAATGGATTGTGAGATGCGGATATAACTATTCCGAAATCATAATCTCCATTTCTAGTTAAATAGGCTATTGCCGGTGTAGGTTCAACTCCTACAAGTTCAACATCGTAACCTATGCTCATAAGAGCAGATGCAACCGCACATTCCAAAAGATTTCCAGAAAGTCTAGTGTCCCTTCCGATTATAACTCTTCTAAATGTACTTTCATTTCCAAGCACATATCCTGCTGCTTTTCCTATATCATATGCCAATTCTGGAGTTAGGTATTCATTTGCAATACCTCTTACTCCGTCTGTTCCAAATAGTCTAGCCATTGTAATTCCTTTCTACTATCTGTCTTAGTTTTTCATTTGTATTTATTTCAGGGTCATCGAGCACCATTTCTGTCAAATCATTTAAAATCTTTTTAAATTCTGGTCCCGGTGTAAAACCCATTTCAATTAAATCTGAACCACTGATGTTTAAAAATTTCGGTTTCGAAGTCGGCTCCTTTAGAAGCTCTTCTACCCTATCTCTCCTCGTGTAAATATCATCAGCAGAACGAGATTTCATAGTGCCAAGTCTATCAGCAACCATAAGGTCGTAGAGATCTAAAATATTTTCGTTTCCTACTTTTCTGATCTGTCTTCTAAGTGCCCTATCTGTCATGACACTTTGAAAAGTCATGTGATTTTCAATAAGTATGACTACCTTTTTTATAATTTCATTTGAAAACTTAAATCTTCTAAGCACTTCTTTTGCAATTTTGCTGCTCTCTATTTCATGGCCGAAGTAGTGAGCCACTCCATCATCTCCCAAAGAAAATGTAGCAGGCTTACCAATATCGTGTAAAAGTGCTGCAAGTCTAACCTCTAAAACCTCTGGTGAATATCCCACCACATTTAAAATATGGTCGTAGAGATTGTTCTCGTGAAACTTAGAATTCTGATCGTAATCGTAGGTTTGTAGGATTTCAGGAAGGATAATATCAAAAATATGTAGCTTCCTTAAAAGATTCATACCCTTTTTTACGTTTTTATCAAGTAAAATCTTTACAAATTCATCGCGAATTCTTTCGAAAGATATATTTTTAAGTAGATTTACATTTGAAATTATAGCAGATTCTAAACTCGCCTCAATTTCAAAATCATACTTTGCGGCAAATCTCACCGCCCGAAGAATTCTTAAGGCATCCTCTTTTATCCTTATATTCGCATCTCCTATTGGACGAATAATTTTATTTTTTAAATCTCGAAGTCCGCCAACGTAGTCGATAAATTCTCCGTTGTAGAGTATAGCGTTTATAGTAAAATCTCTTCTCTTTAAATCTTCTTTTACATCCTTAGAAAAAATAACTTCCTCCGGCTTTCTAAAATTTTTATATTCACCATCGAGTCTAAAAGGTGTAATGTCCACAGAATAATTTTCTGTAAGAGCAAGCACCGTTCCAAGAGATCCACCTATGTCAATGGTGGTGTACATCTTAAGAGTCTTCCTTATTTCATCTGGAGTTGCCAATGTTGTGATGTCATAATCATGGATACTGTATCCGAGAATCATATCCCTAACCGCCCCACCAACGAAGTAGGATTCATAGTGACTGTTTAAAATATTAAAAAGATTCATAAGTTCATCAGAAATTATATTTTCCATGATTCTATTATAACACAATGATTATCACTAGTTAATTTATAAAAGTAATGAGAATAAGAAGCAAAAAATAATTATAAATATCCCTTTTATGGTACAATATACATAATAGGAGGTTTTTATGAAAAGAAAATTATTTATTATACTTCTAATACTTCCTCTTCTTTTAGTAGGTTGCAAGAAGAATAAAACTACTAAACTTCCAGTAGAAAATCAAAACACAAAGACTACTGAAGTTACAAATAACAAAGAAGGCGAAGATAAAACGGATCAAGAAGGAACTACAAACACTGAAAACGGAGAAAATCCTGATGGTACAGATTCAGAAAATACTGAAGGCGAAGAAGGTACTGCTCCAGAAGCTACTCCAAAAGCTTATAACAAAGAATTTTTAAAGAGCCTTTGCGATGACTCTTCTTATATTTCTCGTATAAGAGTTAATCAAGATTCAGCTGAAGGATATACTGCAAGCTTCGTCGTAGACTACAAGGGTGATCTTTCTCAAGTTGAGATGACCATTCCAAAGACTCTTAAATCTGGAAGAGAATACATCATCTTCTACAAAGATGACGAAAACGGTAAGATTGTACCTGCTAGATCAGAAGATTCTTTCATCGAAATCATGTCAAGCGAAGACAAGAGTCTAAACTATGTAGAAAATAGATACAAGAGAGAAGAAAAACAAGCAGAAACAACTATAGAAGATACTACAAACGACAAGAATTGAGGTCAAAATGAAAAATAAAATATTTACTATTATACTAGCTCTACTACTTATACCAAGTTTTGTACTTGCAAGCGGTGCAAATAAAATATCCATCGTTTTAAATAACGAAGTAGTTGCTACAGATGTAGAGCCATTTCTAAAGGATAACAGAACCTTTGTACCAGTTAGATTTATTTCTGAAAAACTTGGTTTCAAAGTTGACTGGAATGAAAAAGCACAACTTGTTACTATTACAAACAATAATAAAAAAATCGAACTTACCATCGGTAATAAGGAAGCAAAAGTAGATGGTAAAGCTGCTATGATTGATGTTGCTCCACTTTTAAAGGATAACAGAACCTTTGTACCACTTAGATTTATCTCTGAAAACTTAGGAGTTAAGACTTCTTGGGATGCAAAAACTTACAAAGTTATCCTTGAAACTAAATCTGCTTACGGACTTAATTTAACTGCAGAAGAAAAAGAATACTACGATACTGCTAAGAGTTTAGAAGAAGATCTAAAGATAAAGTTTGACGAAATGAAGTCATATCTATTCGAAAATGCAAGCAAGTATAACGAAACTGAGCTTAAAGAAATATACGAAGCTAAAAAGGCTGAAGCTAATGATATCATAAAGAAGATTGAAGATCTAAAGGTGCCTGATAAGTTTAAAGAATCTCACAATTTCCTACTAAAATCTATGGAAACTCTAAAGAGTGTTATAAACGGATTTGATGATTCTCTTATCAAGAAGGACCAAAAGGCTGCTACAAAAGTTGTAGAAGATCTTACAGTTTTTAACATCAGAATTGCAGAACATTTGAAAGCACTTAAATCAAATGCGGAAGGTATTCCTTACAATCCTGATGAAGCAATCAAAAAATACAATGAAACTAAAGACAGTCTACTTGGAGATCCAACTATAAAGAACCTTTTAGACAAAGTTAATAAATAATAAAAAATTAACCCGGACTTTTAATCTAATGTCCGGGTATTTTTATGAAAAATTTTATTTTTCAAGTGGAAGATAGATTGTAAAGGTGCTGCCCTTTCCTATTTCTGATGTGACTTCAATCCTTCCTCCGTGGGCTTCTACTATATGTTTTACTATGGATAGTCCAAGTCCTGTGGAGGATATTTTTTTAGATCTGGAGTGATCCACTACATAGAACCTTTCAAAGATTCTGTCTAGCAATTCTTCTTCGATTCCTATTCCATTGTCGGATATCTGCACTAAAGCAAATCCATCTTCTTTTGCAATTTTAAATTTGATTTCGCCACCGTCTCTATTGTACTTGATTGCATTGGTTAAGAGGTTCATCATAGCCTCTTTTATCATTTCTCCGTTTACCTTTGCCTTTACCCTGTCAAAATCTTTTACTAGATTTAGATTTTTATTTTTTATTTCGATTGCTAGATCGTCACAGACTTCGTCACCAAGCTCGTCTAAGCTTAGCTCTTCTATGATTACAGCATCATTTGCTTCTAGTTTAGATATCTTTAAAAGATCGTCTATTAGTCTTTGTAAATTGGTGGATTGTTTGTAGATTATTCCGCCAAATTCCTTTGTCTTTTCCTCTTCAACGTTTCCAGATTTTAAAAGTTCTGCAAATCCTGAGATAATTGTAAGGGGAGTTTTGAGTTCGTGGGTTACATTGCTTGTAAACTCTTCCCTCTTTTCTTTCAAACTATTTTCATAGGTTTTATCTGTTAGAAGAAGTGCTACTCCTCCTAGAGATTCTGATTCTGGTGAGATGAAGTATTCATAGATTTTATTATCTATTTCAATCTCGCCTTTTATATATTTTCCTTTGAAACCTTCATTTACTGCATCTAGAATTTTAGATTCGTTGGTAAGTTCCAATATATGGGAGCCCTTCTTTGAGTTGATTGGCTTTAAAATATTTATGGCAGAATCATTTATCAGCACAAGCCTTAGTGATCTGTCAAATATTACTAAACCTTCTTTCATCTTCGTTAAGATTGCTTCCACAGTATCATTTTGACTCTTTTCAATGGAATAGAGTTTTTCAAGTTCTAGATTTTTTTCGTCTATCTCTCTTAGATATGGATCTAGTTCTGGATATAGGTTTTGATGCTTGTAAACTCCTAGTTTTATCGGTTCCGTTATATTTTCTGTAATTCTCTTGGAAATAAATAGTGAAAGGAGAAATAGCGCCACCACTATAAATATTTCCACTGGAAATATTATTCTAAATATGGAAAATACCGAGTTTACTTCCTGGGCAACCCTGATTATTTTGTCGTCTGATTTTATTGCGTGGTAGATGGTGTCCCTGTTTAATGTTTTTGAATACCTTATGGACTTGCCTTCACCTTTTTCCAGTGCATCTTTTATCTCCGGTCTCTCTCTGTGATTTTCAAAGGTGGAAGAATCTTTCTCGCTGTCGTATAGGACTTTGCCATCACTATCTATTAAATTTATTCTTAAACCCTGTGCTTTTAATCTTTCCAGGCTGCTGTTATCCATTTCATACTGACTTACTATGAGCCTAGTTGTGGTTTTAAGATTTTTCTCTACGTTTTGTCTATATATTCTATAGAATACAAGTCCAGAGAAAAATGCTGTAAATAGTAAACAGTAGACGGATATCAAAACCATGGAATTAAATATTTTCTTTCTCATATTACTCCATCTTGTAGCCTACGCCACGAATAGTTGCTATATAGTCTTCACCGATTTTCTGTCTTAGGCTGGCAATGTGCATATCCACCGTTCTCGTCTCTCCAATATAGTCGAAGCCCCATATCTTTTCGATGATATTTTCTCTAGTTAAGACTATGGATTTATTTTCCGCCAAGTATTTTAAAAGTTCAAACTCTTTGTAGGTGAGATTTATTTCTTCTCCGTCCTTTTTAACGGTTCTTCTCTTGGTGTCGATTTTAATATCTCTTACTTCGATTTCTTCTGCTTCTCTTCCGAGCCTTCTGATATGAGCTTTGACCCTAGAAATAAGTTCCATTACTCCAAACGGTTTTTTGATATAGTCGTCTGCTCCCGCTTCAAGGCAGCTTACAACATCCATCTCTGCAGATTTTGCGGTTAACATGATTACAAGTGTGTTGTCGAACTTTCTATTTTCTCTAATCTTTTTTAATATTTCCTGTCCGCTCATACCTGGAAGCATGATGTCTAGTAGAATTATATCTGGTAGAATTTCCGTTTTGAAAAAATCTGGACCTTTTTCAAAGGTACTTACTTCAAATCCTTGGGTTGAAAGTGCATATTCAATTAATTTTCTTATATCCTCTTCATCTTCAATTATTGCTATTTTCAATTGTTCCCCCTGTAGAATATTTTACCCATTTTGCAATATTACTACCGTGATCAGCAATCCTTTCGAAATATTTAGCTATAATTATTATATCAACTATCATAGATGCATCTAGATCTCCGTTCTGTATCCTTTTAATCATTCTATTCTTTATATTTATAAATTCTTCGTCCACCGAATCATCTTTTTTCGTCACTTCTTCCGCATCTTCGTAGCTATTTTTGATAAAGGAATAGATTGCACTTTTCACTACATCTTTTGAATAGGTGGCTATATTAAATATTTCAAGATATAGATCTTTTTCCACCACAGGATTCATTTCAGAGATAATTCTTGCAATATTTATACATTGATTTCCGATTCTATTTATATCAGTTACCATTTTTAAGGCGGAACTTATCTTTCTAAAGTCCCCTGCCACCGGTTGAAACTCAAGAAGCATTCTAAGACATGTGTTTTGCACCTGTTTGTCTAGAGAATCAAGCTCTTCATAGACAGAGTTGAAATGTTCTAGGCTTATATCTTCCTCTTCTTTTATCGCTTTTAAAAGTTCTTCGATTGCCCTTTCCACAAGTCTACTCATTTCAAGCATGGTGGTATTTAAATCCAATAATTTATTATCTAATCTATTCATTAACCGAACCTTCCTGTTATATATTCTTCAGTTTTTTTCTTCTTTGGTCTTTCAAATAATTCTAGGGTCGGACCCTCTTCGATTATTTCTCCAAGTAGGAAAAATACTGTCTTGTCAGATATTCTTAAAGCTTGACTCATATTGTGGGTGACAATTATTATTGTGTAGTCCTTCTTTAATCTGTCCACCAATTCTTCAATCTTTGAAGTGGATATTGGATCTAGTGCAGAGGTTGGCTCATCCATAAGTAGCACTTCTGGCTTCGTTGCCAAGGCTCTTGCGATGCAGAGTCTTTGTTGTTGCCCACCAGATAATCCTAGGGCTGAGCTCTTAAGTCTATCTTTAACTTCGTCTAAAAGAGCTGCGTCATAGAGAGATCTCTCAACTATTTCGTTTAACTCCTTTTTATTTTTTATTCCTTGAACTCTTGGTCCGAAGGCTACATTATCATAGATGGATTTTGGAAATGGGTTTGGATTTTGAAATACCATTCCGACCCTCCATCTCAGTTCAATTGGGTCCATCTCTGTAAAAATATCCTTGCCATCAAGTAAAATTTTGCCATCTACTTTTGAATTGTCATTTAAGTCGCTCATTCTATTTAAGATTTTTAAAAATGTACTCTTTCCGCATCCAGAAGGTCCGATAAGTGCAGTCACTTCCTTCTCCTCCATCTCCACGTTGATATCTTTTAGAGCTTTGAAATTTCCATAATAAAAATCCAGGTTCTCTATTTTAAATTTACTCAACTTTTCCTCCCAATTTTCTATCCAATGATTTTGAATACTTCCTTACAAATATATTGAAAAGAAGAACTATTATTATAAGCAACGCAGAAGAAAAGTTTGCTATATCTTTTGCGTTTACTGCCGTTGATTCTGTGAACTGTGCCCATATATGAAGGGACAATGTCTCAGCAGGTCTAAATGGATTTAAGAAGTTGGTCCTAGATGTAATATCTAAGTTTGACCAAACTATGTCCGTACTCATTCCCGCCGTATATAGAAGTGCCGCCGCTTCTCCAAATGATCTTCCCGCTGCAAGTAGCACTCCAGTGAATATTCTTGAGATACAAGCTGGAAGTAAAACTTGTAAGATTGTAATCTTAGATGTTGCTCCAAGGGCGTATGCTCCAAGTCTTACTTCTTGTTTAACTCCGTTTAGTGCATCGATGGTTGTAGTTGCAATAAGTGGCACTGAGAGGATTGAAAGTGTAAGAGCACCTGCGAGCATGTTCCACTTTGCTCCTGTCATTAAAATAAATACCAAGTATCCAAAAAGTCCAACGATTATAGAAGGAAGTGAACTTAGAGTTTCTATTGAAAGCTTAATAAATTTCTTCATCCTTCCTTCCTTTGCAAATTCAACGATGTAGATTCCCGTTAAGATTCCAATCGGGGCGGAAAATACCAAGGATAGAAATACCATGTAGATGGTGTTAAATACCTGGTTCATTATTCCCTTTCTAGTGAAGGTTAAAAATTCTAAATCGAAAGATCTTATCCCTTTAAAAATCACATAACCTACAAATGCCATAAGCAGAAGTATGATCATCGCCGCAACTGTGGTAAATAAAACTGTGATGCATTTATCTATCTTTCTTGCCCTATTTATTTTGTTCATTTCTATCTCCTACCTTATGAATTAAAAATATTAAAAGAATGGAAATTATAAATAGAAGCGCTGACATAGACCATAGGACTGAATTATACTCCGTCTTGTCAAAAGTATTTCCCATGTTCGATGCAATTACAGAAGTTAGAGTTGAAGCGGATTCAAATATGGATTTTGGAACATTTCTAGTCTTACCTATTACCATGGATACTGCAAGTGCTTCTCCCATGGCTCTTGTAAGTCCAAGAATAATTCCCGTAATCATTCCAGATTTTCCAGCAGGAACTAGAACTTTGTAAATCATTTGCCATCTCGTGGTACCCAATGCGTAGGATGCATCTTTGTAAGCTTTTGGAACTCCTTTTAAAGAGTCGATCATGACAGATGCAATGGTTGGAAATATCATGACAGACAGAACTATAGCAGCAGTGAAGATATTATTTCCGTAGCTTAGATTAAATAGATCTCTTATAAATGGTACAAGCACCACTAGTCCCGTCCATCCATATACGATGGATGGAATCGCAACAAATATTTCTATAGTCGGTCTTAAGAATTTCTCTCCCAACCTTGGAGATACTTCTGTTATAAATATTGATGATACTGCTGCAAACGGAGTTGCAAATAAAAGCGCTAGTCCACATGTGTAAAAAGAGCCAAGTATAAATGGTACTGATCCAACAGTACCCTTGGCTCCCACAGAATCCGCAGGATTAAAATCAGATGAGAATAGAAATTCTTTTAGAGAATGTCCAAGGGCAGTAAATGTATACTGTCCCTTGTACATTAAGAATATTCCTATAAAGATAGTTATAAGGATGGTAGAAAATGAAATTCCATATACTATCCCTCTGAACTTCGTGTCCTGGCTAGATATTTTTCTTATTCTCTCTCTTATCATCTTTCTACTTTCATATTGGAAGTTGCGCCATATCCTTGTTCTTCAATATGAGATGCATACTCGTCGGACATGATGTAGTCAATAAATGCTTTTACCACTTCATTAGGTTCGCCTTTTGTATACATGTGTTCATATCCCCAAACAGGATAACTTCCGTCGTAAGTTGTTTCAAGACTAGGTTTAACACCATCTATGGCAACAGGGGTAACGTCACTGTTATTTATAATATATGGTAGAGCTACATATCCAATTGCACCTTTGTTTGATTTTATAGTTTCTAGAAGTTCTCCAGAGTTATCTGTTTCAAGATAAGAATCGCCTTGGGTCTTATCTCCATCAAGGGCAAATTCTGTAAATAGTGCTCTAGTTCCTGAAGAGTCAGGTCTTGTTACTAATAGAATCTTTTCATCAGGTCCGCCAACTTCGCTCCAGTTTTTTATTTCACCTGTAAATATTTTCTTAAGCTGATCTTTTGTTAGGTCGTTTACTTTTTCTCCGATATCGTTATTAACTATAGCAGCCATGGTAACTACACATACTTTGTGGTCCACCAATTCTTTTGCTTTTTCTGCATCTAGTTTGTCTTCTGCAAATACGTCAGAAGATCCAATATCTACTGAACCGTCAAATACTTGTTTAAGTCCAGTTCCAGATCCTCCACCATTAACTGTGATGGAAATATTTGGTTCAACTTCTTTGAATTTGTCTGCAGCGTCTTGTGCAAGTGGAAGTAGTGCAGATGATCCAGATGCTGTGATGGATCCTTCTAACTTATCTGACTTTTCTTCAGTCTTTTGGTTGTTTGTCTTTTCGTTTGAACTATTTTTCTTAGCTGTATCTTTTCCGCAAGCCACTAGTAGGGCAAATGCTAGGACGATAACTAATCCTTTCATAAGATTTTTCATTAATATCACCTCTTGTTTTTCATTATAGGTGGTCAGTGTAAAGGCAATATAAAGATTAATCCTAGTTTATGTAAAGAATCTTTACAATTAAATTTTATTTGCAATTCAACTCATAAAAAAACCACCTTTGATATTAATCTAAAGGTGGTAATTTTAAAATTTTGTAAGATCTATGACCTCTCCGTCAAGTCTATCTATAAGTCTC
Source organism: Peptoniphilus sp. BV3AC2 (assembly GCF_000478945.1). NCBI lineage: Bacteria > Bacillati > Bacillota > Tissierellia > Tissierellales > Peptoniphilaceae > Peptoniphilus > Peptoniphilus sp. BV3AC2. The sequence goes on from NZ_AWXD01000007.1 coordinate 248,329, forward strand.
TTGTTGTGGGAGATTAAAATCATTCCCATATTGTGTTCTATTCTAAAATGTTCTAGCACTTCGAAAAGTTGCACCTGAGTTATTGCATCTACCATGGTGGTTATTTCGTCAAGAACCAGGTACTTCGTCTCACGAGACATTATTCTTGCAAGACAAATTCTTTGGAGTTCTCCTCCGGATAATTCCTGTGGAAATTTCTCCAACCAGTAGTCCTTTATTCCAAATTTTTCTGCCACATCACAATTTACATTCCAACCCTCATTTAAAATCTTGCCGATCTTCCATCTTCTGTTTACAGATTTTTCCGGATGTTGAAATGCCATCTGCACAGGAAGATATCCTTTGTAGTCTAAAATGTTTTTCCCGTCGACCAGGACTTCTCCCCTACATGGTTTTAAATATCCTCCGATTAATTTGCCTAAGGTTGATTTTCCATATCCGGATGGGGCGGTTATAATCGTCAGCCCTCCCGGGGACACACTCAAGTTTATATTTTTTAAAACTTCTTTATTTCCATATGAAAATGAAACATTTTTAACTTCTAGCATAGGTCACCTGCTTCTATTGAATGGAATCCATTTTCTGGAAGTGCTCTAAATAATGCCCTCGAATATGGATGGGCAAGTCCATTTCCATCTTCTCCAATCTTTTCTATTTCTGTAGTTTCTATAATAGTTCCGTCATAAAAAAATGCAATTCTATCTGTACATTTCATCGCCATTTCGATGTCGTGGGTGATTACCACCGCAGATTTTCCTTTAGCTTTGACAGATTTAAAATAATTTATGATGGTGTCAGTACTTTTCGTATCCATTCCCGGCGTCGGTTCATCTGCTATGATTAGATTTGCATCAGCAAGAATTGAATCTGAAACTAGAACTCTTCTTAACATTCCTCCAGATAGTTCGTGGGGATAGAGGTTTAGCACATCTTTTTCTAAACCGAATTCTTCGTAGACTATTTCTACATCTCTTTTATCTGCAGTATATTCGCTCTGCCTTCCAACTTTTAAAAGCGGATTTAGTGAGTTTACTGTCTGTGGTATAAAAGAAATTTCTCTCCCATAGAGTTTATTTAATCTCTCCTTGGTAAGTTCTTCTTCCTTATACTTTATTTCTCCAGAAACTAATGCGTTATATGGAAGAAGGCCCAAAATCGCGTGGGCAAGTAGACTCTTACCTGAGCCCGATGCGCCGAATATTGCCAGGATTTCTCCATCCCTTACTTCCAAATCCAAATCGTGAACTACGTGGACGATCCTCTTTCTAAAGAAGCTTGTGTACTGTTCAAATGATATATTTAAATTTTTAACTGTGAGTAGCATAGCATCACCTGTGAATTTCATTTGGATCTAGGAAACTTTTTAGATTTTCTCCCAACCTATTTACACATAGCACCAAGAATACGAGCATAAGTCCAGGAAATAGTGCAAGATAAATATGTCCTGTGGTTATATACTTCATGCTCTCTTGAAGGATGATTCCAATTGCTGGAGTGGAAAGGGAAAGTCCAAATCCCAAGAATGTTATCCCTGCTTCGTGTAAAATCGCATGTGGAAATAGTAGTACAAGCCCTACCACAATCTGTGGAAGTAGGTGCGGCAAAATATGATTCTTAAAAATATAGAAATTGCTCTTTCCCATGGCTTTTGAAATATTTATATAGTTCTCATCCAAAAGTTCAAGAATTTCTGATCGAAGAATCCTCGTAAGTCCAGTCCAATGTGTGAGAGCAAGTCCGATTATAACTCCTCTTATTCCCCTGCCAACAGCAACAGAAATGAGAATTAAAAACATCATATGTGGTATGGATAAGAATCCATCGATTAAGAAATTTACAACTGTATCCGTCTTTTCTTTTCCAACCACAAGTAAAATACAAAATATTATTGAGATTAAAAAACTGGCAATGGTTCCGATAAATCCAACTTTGATAGAAGTTGCAAGACCTTTAATCGTTCTAAGATACATATCACGTCCTGCATGATCTGTGCCGAAGATATGATTTTTAGACGGAGCCATTAGTTTTTCTCTAAAGTTTGAAGAAAGAGCTTCTTCATTTATAAGTGATCCGTGAACATATACATATAGAATAAATGATGCGGTTAAGATCATGATGATCATCATCCAAATTCTTTTTCTGCTGAGTTCGTCCTTGTATTCAACTTGCCTTTCCTTAAGGAGACTTTCTCTTATGGTACTTGAATCAATCTTCATCTTGCCACCTCATTCTCGGATCTAGAATTACATACATAAGGTCGCACATCCTATTTCCAACGTAGACAAAGATCATACTGAATAGAACGAGACCAAGTAGTAGAGGTACATCTCCTCTTAGTCCAGCCTCTACAGTTAGACTTCCAAGTCCTGGATAGTTAAATACATTTTCTGCAAGGACTGCTCCAGAAAATAATTCGCTAAAGTATGTAAATTGTATGGTTAGTCCTGGTAGGATCATATTTTTTAAGGCGTAACTATTTACGATTCTGTTCTTTTGTATTCCTCTTGAATAGGCGTAGAGCACATATTCAGAATTCATAACGTCTATGACCTTTTGCCTAGTGTGAAGGGCGATATTTGAAATTCCAACTATGGCAAGAGTTATCCCAGGTAGTATCATGTGGTGAAGCCTACTTGCGATGGAAATATCTTTTTCAAGCATTCCTATTGGACTTCCCATGGATGCAGGAAATAGTCCTAGCTTAATGGAAAATATTATAATCATAAGCATTCCCACCCAAAATTGTGGTGTAGACGCCAAAACTATTGCATATAATTTTATAGATCTATCCCTTAAGCTATTTTCGTTTGAACCTGCAATAATTCCTAAAAATAGCCCGAATATTCCTTGAATAATCCAGGCAAAACTCATAAGCATTATTGATGATTTGAAACCTCTCTTTATTATTTCCAGAACAGGTCTTCCGTAGATGTTTGAAATCCCAAGATTTCCTCTTACAAGATGGGTAATCCAAATCCAGTATCTCTTTATAAATGGAAGGTCTAGTCCCCACTCTCTTATAAGTTTCTCTCTCATTTCAGGTGTAAGACCCACGCCTCTGCTTCTCGCAAAAGCAGAGACGGGATCAATAGGGGAGATGTCCATCAAAAGAAAAGATATAAATGTTACAAAGATTAGTAAACAAATGAAGTAAGTTATTTGTTTTAGTACTTTTTTAGCCATCTTCCCCTCCTATTTATTTAGTCCATTTCCAATTAGAAATGGTATCTAACATTGGCCATCCACCACCGTGTGGTTGAATTTTTTGTCTACCTATATCGAGACCATCTCTTACTAGGTACACATGATTTTCATTTACAAGCCATACCCATGGACAGTCCCCCTTAGCAGAAAGTCCTGTTTCTCCATCCCATTGAGCAAGCTTGAAGTTTTCATTTAATTCTTCTACAGTGTCTGAAGACAATCCCTTTTCAAAATATTCGTCAACTTTTTTATTTGAATAGAAGTTTGAGTTGTAGTATTCAACTCCTCTGTACAAAGATGAATAACTGTAGAACATTTCAAGTGGATCGTAACCTCCCCAACCGAATAGAACTGCATCTGAATACATATGTGGAGTTACGAAATCCCAATCACCGAATATAGGATTAATTTCGATACCGATTTTTTTCGCTTGGTCGCAGAAATAAACTGCTATGTCTTCACGATCTTGGTATGCGTAGTAGAGGTCAAACTTAGCTTTTACACCGTCTTTTTCTCTAATTCCATCAGATCCTTCTACCCAACCTGCATCCTCTAGAATCTTCTTAGCTTTTTCTATGTCTCCGTCATTTTCTTCTACAGTCTTATCGTTAAACCATGGAAGTCCATCAGCGATTGAATATGCAGGAGTACCTTCTCCATCTAGGATAGTTTCGATCATTTCTTTTCTATCCATAGCGATATCAAGAGCGCGTCTGATATTTATATCGGAAGTAACATTGTTTCCGATAGGTGAACCAGGCATGATTGATTTATCATCTGTCACCTTTCCAGTAGATGGTACAGTTGGAAGAGATATCCCTCTGTTGTCGACAGTCTTTATAGATTCAGTATGAAATCCTGGGAAGTCTGTGTGCTTTGCAGTAATAGGAATTCTAATTACATCGCAATCACCAGCTTTTGCAGTAGCAAGAGCTTGGTCTTGGTCCTTAAAAAATAAAAATGTAATCTTCTTAAAAGGAACTTTTTCTCCGATGTAGTATTCATTTGGCTCAACTATAAGTTGTTGACCTACTTTCCATTCAACGAGTTTAAATGGACCTGAGCCGATAGGGTTCTTTCCATAATCAGGACCATAAGATTTTTCTGGCACGATTGCAAGTGAACACATGGATGATGTAAAAGAAATATCTGGTTCATTTAGATGAATTTCAACGTGTTTATCATCAGTTGCAACAGCATCTACAAGTCTAGTTAGATTAACTCCAGGAGTACCCTCCTTCTTAGCAAGATTGTATGTAAAAGCTACATCACTTGCGGTTAAATCTGAACCATCGGAGAATTTTAAATCGTCTTTAAGTTCAACTTTTATAGTTTTTTTGTCTTCTGAAAGTTCATAAGATTTTGCTAAATCTGGAACTATATTTAAATCCAGGTCTCTTTTAAGTAGAGCTGATTGGAAAATAGAAGTTCCGTAGTGACCAGAGCCATGTATAGGGTCCCAACCCTTGTCCGGTTCAGAACCAAAACCTAGCACAAGCTCATCCTTATTATGTACACTTTCTGTCTCTACATTGTTCTTATCGTTTGCGGCTTGATTTCCCTCATCCTTTTTGCCACAAGATGTAAGAATTAATGTAAATAATAATAAAATAGATAATTTTTTAAATAATTTTTTCATAAATACCTCCTAGTAAAATTTTATCATAGTATAACATTTGTTACAATAATTCAAAATAATATGCAATTTGTTACAAAAATATTATTGTTTTTAGTAAAAAATTATTTTAATTGGCTTCGATTTATATTTTAAAATTTTTATGACAATATATATGGTAAAATCATATTTAGAGACTATTGTAAAAATTCAGGAGGAGAATATGTTTAATAAACACTTTTCAGAAATCAAGAAAACCCAAATCATCGCAATCATAACTGGAATGATGAATTCTATCGGTGCTGTTCTAAGTGCTTTTATGATTCAAAAAATCGTGGACGCAGTTACTTCTAAAGAAGTGCATCTAATAAAGGATCTGTCCATCAAGTTCGTTATACTTTTAGTAGCATTTTTAATAGTTAGTTTCGCTTTTCAATACTATCTAAGGATTATCATTCAAACCGGTTCTTTTCAAATTAGAAAGAATTTATTTTCCAATCTTTTTAAATTGGACTACATAGATATTTCCAAGTTTAAATCTGGAGATATATTAACATCCATTACCAGCGATACTGAACGTATTTCTGAAATGTATTCTCTATCCACAGTTACAACTTTTATGATGGCGACACAATTTATAATAACCATAAGCCTTATTACTTACTATAACTACTTTGTAAGTATATTTGCACTAGTCTGTGTCTTACTCGGTATGTTTGTTTCTAAGATAACATCTAAGAAAATCGCGGAATATAGCGTAGAGCTTCAAGCAATCTCCGGAAAAGAAAATTCACAAATCATAGAGACCATGGAGGGAGCGAGAACTGTAAAACAACTTAAAAAAGAAGAATATTTCTTCGATGAATATAAAAATATACTAGATGATAAGTACAAAGCTTCCAAAAAACTTGCAGTGCAAATTGCAATATATTCAGATGTGTATGTCTTTGCAAATAATATTATGCCATTTGCAACCGTTGTTATCTCTTTGGTCTTTGTACTTAAAGGCACTATGACCGTTGGACAACTTGTTGCAATTCTTTCTATTGCAGGAGCGCTTACTGAACCGATCACATTCCTTGGAGATCTTATAAGCAAGAAAAAAGTTGCCGACGAACTTCTAAAGAAAAATGAAAATCTATTGGAACTTCCTTGTGTAGATACTAAGAAACCTATGCTAAATACAGGCAGCTCATTTGAAAGTCTAGATTTTAAGTCTTCTGGTTATTCCTTTGGAGAGAGAACTATCCTAGAAGATGTTGATTTTACTTTAAATAAGGGAAGAGTCTACGCCATCGTTGGAGAAAGCGGTAAAGGCAAATCTACTATTTACAATATTATTTCTAAGTTCGTGGATAATAAAGATGTAAAAGTTTTGATAAATGGAAAGGATATTTCCGAAATTTCATCAGCTGCCATCTATGACAATATCATGCAGGTGGACCAAAAACCTTTCACTATCAATAAATCCATTAAGGAAAATATAATTCTTGGAGATAAATTTAGTAATGAAGAGTTAAATAAAGTTATCGAAGTCTGCCAACTTAAAAACTTGGTAAAGGAGAAGGGATTAGATTTTGTAATCGATGAAAGAGGAGAAAATGTAAGTGGTGGAGAGAAACAGAGAATTTCAATTGCAAGGATGCTTATAAGAAAACCAGATCTTCTACTTCTTGACGAGCCTACCAGTGCTCTTGACGAAGCTACCAGTGAAAACTTCGTAAGTGATCTTGTAAATTTTGCAAAGGAAGAAAATATCACCATCGTATCCATCACCCACAGAGAAGACTTCACGAAAAAAGCGGATGAAATTATTAGAATTTAAATTTAAAATTAAGCAGGCTTACATAAAAAGAAGCCTGTTTTTTGTATTGAATTAAATTTAATCAGTTTTTTAAAAATTTAATAAAAAAAATAGAACCTTGCGGCTCTATTTAAAATTACTTTCCTTCTATTTTCTTGTTGGATTTTTTTATTATCAATCCTATTCTGTTTAGGATAACCGTGATTGCGATGGTGATAAGAATATTTACAAATGTTACTCCAAGATAAAAGTCCTTAGTTAGAAGCTTTCTATAAATTACAAACCCTATTGCCCAGGATAGTAGGTGACTAATTTCAAATTCTTTTCTAATATATTTTGATTTGAGAATTAATTGATCTGCTATTAATACTGCTGTCATCGGTGCAAAGACTGAACCTATTAAATATAAAAATCCTGTGATATCGTCCATATTGTAGACCATAGCTAGGACTGTTCCAAGTATTGTTACTACAACTCCGACGGTCTTCGCATTTAGTTTTTTTAAAATACTTCTAGAGGATATGCCTGCTGAATATGCATCGAGGAAAGTGGTGGTAACTGTAGATAGTACAACTATTAAAAGTCCAATGGTGCCTATTCCCGCCTTTATCATCACAAGTGAAATATCTGTTTCTCCTGCATATAACGCTGCTCCAAGTCCGATAAATTGCATCCATATACTTACTATGGTGTAGACTCCTGCTGCAACAAATGCGCCTATCTTTTTCTTTTCTGAGTTCATGGTGTAATCACCTACGACTGGTATCCAAGATAGTGGCATCGCTGCTCCAAGTTCCACTGCTGCTCCGAAACTCATTGCATCGCCCATAGGTCCTGCTGCTTCACCTGAGAATACATGACGACTTAGAATAATAGTAAGTACAAATAAAAGTGTCATAGCAAGAGTATTTATCCATTTAAGTGATGTAATTCCAACTACTATCCAGAGTACTATAAGTGCTCCTATAACCACTGCCCATACTCCACTACCATACTTTAAGATTTCACCTGCTGATAGTGCTCCGTCATAAATCATGATGGCAGTCCAGCCTGCAAGTTGAACGACATTTAATACTGCAAACAGGATTCCTCCCTTCTTGCCGAAGGTAATCTTTACTGTTTCCATTGAAGATTTTTCACTTCGCTCTGAAATATATCCTGCTAAGTACATAAAAATAAAGCCAATTAAATGGCCAAGTAAAATTGCATATGCTCCATTTTTTAGTCCGAGAGATGCGTAGTAGGTTCCAGTTAACATTTCTGCAATAGACACACCTGCTCCGAACCAAATCAGTGCGTGTTCTGAATTTTTTGTCATTTCTTCACCTCTAAAATAATTATAATTTACGATTTTTTATTTTTCAACCTTGAAGATATTTTATTTAGGTGATAAGCTAGAACAAAATGAGGTTATCGAAATAAAAAAGTATTTAGAAATACAAAGGAGATTTTTATGGATATAATACTTAACAATATAAAAATAGATAGCAAAGATATCCCTATGCTTTCCATGCTCTCAGAGGAAGAACTTTCTATGATGACTTCATCCCTTGAGGCTCAATATGTAAAAAGGGGTGAGACCATATTCACTTCAGGTCATCCTGCAGATGTAATGTTCATTCTTCACGAAGGAGTTTTCAAACTTTCGATGCCCCTTACTGATGGTAGAGAGCAGATTATGTACCTGTTCACCGCCGGCGATTTTGTTGGAGGATTAAATATTTTATCGGGAGATAAGTATGTATACAATGCTGTGTGCCTCGCCGACTCTCTTATCATTAAAATTTCTTCAGATGACTTTAGAAATGTTCTTCTTAAAAATTATGATTTCTTGATGATTTTAATTGAGCAATGCTACGAAAGAATTAGAAAGTCCGAATCCCTTGTGGATATTCTATCTGGTATAAATGCGGATATGAAGGTTGCAAAACTTCTTATAAATTTTGCAAATCTCTACGGCAAGGTTACCAAGGACGGAATCCTTCTCGACTTGAATATCAATAGAGAGGAACTTGGATTCTATTCAGGAGTAACAAGGGAAACCATCTCGAGAAAGTTAAATCAATTTGAAAAGGCAAAGATCGTAAGACTTCTTCCAAAGGGCAATATCCTCATCAGGAAGATGGACGTCTTGGAAAATATAGTAAGCTCATAAAAATAGGAAGGGTGTATGAAAACATCCTTCCTTTTATATTTTTTGAAATTTATTTATTTAATAATTTTTTAATTTATTTTTAAATCCTTGTCAATATATGCAATATTTCCCTTTGCAAAAGTCATCCAAATTTTTCCTTCCATTTCTTCATTTAAGAATGGTGTGTTCTTTGATTTGGATAGGCTCTCTTCAAATTTCCATTTAGTATTTGTGTCGAAGATTACAAAGTCAGATACTTCTCCAACTTTTATCTCTCCTCCCGGAAGATTGTAGAGTTTTGCCGCATTGACACTCATAAGTTCAACGAGTTTTTTTAAATCTATAAGACCTGCCTTCAAAAGATGCATATTGGCCAGTGAAAATGATGTTTCAAGTCCAGTTATACCGCTTGGAGCCTTGGTAAGTTCTCTGTCCTTTTCCTCCTTGGTGTGAGGTGCATGGTCAGTTGCAATCATATCGATGGTGCCATCGGCGATTGCCTTTAAGATTTTTTCTCTATCACAAGAGGTTCTAAGTGGCGGGTTCATCTTTGCTCTCGTTCCATGTTCTAGCACTGCATCTTCTGTTAGAGTGAAATGGTGAGGAGTTACTTCTGCATAGAGTTTTGCTCCCAAAGATTTATAAAATCTCACAAGATCCACGCTGACTCCAGAAGAAATATGTTGGATTACAACCTTCGCCCCAGTGTAAAGAGATAGGGCTCCATCTCTTGCTACCATCACATCTTCTGCAGCTCTAGGACTTCCGTAAATCTTTAGAGCTTCGGAAACTTTGCCGTGGTTCACCCCATTTTCTTTTATAAGGCTTGGATCTTCTTCGTGAAAAGATATGACAGCGTCAAGCTCTTTTGCCTTTTCCATGGCAAGTTTTACGATGTCAGTTCTCATATCTGGGATTCCATCGTCGGTAAAGGCAACTGCACCTGCTTTTAAATGCTCTTCCATGTCTACGATATCAATTCCTTTAAAACCTTTCGTCAAAGCAGAAACTGTGTAGACATTTATCTTTAAATCTTCTGCCCTTTTTACAAAATCTTCTATGAGTTCTTTTGAGTCCATAGTCGGTCTTGTGTTTGCCATGCAGATTACTGAGGTGAATCCTCCTCTAGCTGCAGCCCTGGAACCTGTTTCTATATCTTCTTTTTCTGTTTGGCCAGGATCTCTGAAGTGAACATGGGCATCTATAAATCCTGGGGCCATGATTTTACCAGTCATGTCTATGCCAGGTTTATCAGTCTTGTCGATGGAGATAATCTTTCCATCTGAGATTTCCACATCGGTTACCATGTCTCTATCGTTTAATGGATCTATGAGTCTTATATTTTTAAAAATCATACTAGGGTTATCCTTTGATGAACTTTCTTTCCTTTTTGAATTATGATTTTGTCGTCTTTAAACATAGCTTTTGTCACTACTAAGTTAGGATCTTGAACTTTTTCTCCATCTATGGAAACTCCGCCGCCTTGGATAAGTCTTCTAGCTTCTGAGTTGGATTTAGTTAGATTTAATTTGGTCATAAGGTCTAAGATTCCTATTCCTTCTTCGAAGATTTTTCTATCCATATCTTCGTTTGGAATATTTTCAGAATCAGCTCCACCTTGGAATAGTGCCTTAGATGCTTCTAGTGCTTCTTTTGCAGCTTCTTCTCCATGGACATCCTTTACAACTTCAAATGCTAGAACTTCTTTTGCCTTATTTAATTCTTGTCCTTCTAGCTTTTCGTATTCAGCAATCTTTTCTAGTGGTAGCATGGTTAGAAGTTTTAAGAATTTGATTACGTCTCTATCGTCGCTATTTCTTAGGTATTGGAACATTTCGTATGGAGATGTCTTTTCTCTATCTAGCCAGATTGCTCCCTTTTCTGATTTACCCATCTTTTGTCCAGATGCTGTGGTTAGAAGTTTAAATGTCATACCAAATACTAGGTCACTTTCAAGTTTTCTAACGAGTTCGTATCCACCAATAATATTTGACCATTGGTCTGATCCACCTAGTTCAAGTTTAACTCCATGTTTTCTGTAAAGATATAGGAAGTCATAGGATTGCATAAGCATGTATCCAAATTCAAAGAATGTAAGTCCATTTTCCATTCTGTTCTTGTAGCAGTCGAAGTTTAACATTCTATTTACTGAGAAGTGAACTCCTATTTCTCTCATAAATGGAAGGAATTTTAAATCTAGTAGCCAGTCTTTGTTGTTTTCTATGATTCCTTTTCCTTCGCTGAAATCTAAAAAGTGTGAGATTTGTTTTCTAAAACATTCCGCATTGTGATTTATAAAATCTTCTGTCATTACCTTTCTCATGTCGTTCTTACCAGATGGGTCACCTATCATTGTAGTTCCTCCACCTAGTAGAGCAACAGGTATATGACCTGCTCTTTGCATGTGTTGCATTACTCTTATTTGAAGAAAATGTCCAAGGGTTAGTGAGTCTGCTGTTGCATCAAATCCTATATAGAATTTTACTTTTTCTTTTCCAAGCAGATCTCTTAACTCTTCTTCATGTGTCATTTGGTCAATAAAACCACGTTCTTCTAAAATATCAATTACGTTCATTTTTCCTCCTACAAAAAAATACGCCCTAAGCTTGAATGGACGCATTCGTGTTACCACCATTCTTTGCCTAGGGCCTTGTTCTAAAAATCACTGAAATCTCCGGTGTTGTAATTCGATTTCTCTACTGGGTCACCTTCACAGATTTCTTATTAAGTTTCTTACATTTTATATTAATATTTTTTCTTTGTCAATCTAATTTTGCTTTAATCCTATAAATTGAACTTATCCTCTTATTTCTTCCAAAAGATTTGCCATTTCAATTGCAGTTACAGCTGCGTCGAAACCTTTGTTGCCCATCTTTGTACCTGCTCTTTCTATTGCTTGTTCTATATTTTCTGTAGTGATTATTCCAAAGATTACTGGCACTTCTGTTTGAAGTGATGCTTGGGCAATTCCCTTTACCGCTTCTGTGGATACAAGTTCGTAGTGGGTTGTCGCTCCTCTTATTACTGCTCCAAGGGCTATTACTGCGTCGAACTTGCCAGTCTTTGCAAGCATCTTGCAGGTGATTGGAATTTCAAATGATCCTGGCACCCAGAACACTTCTATTTCATCTTCTTTAACTCCATGTCTTTTTAGTCCGTCGATGCAACCGTCGAAGAGTTTTGAAACGATGAACTCGTTAAATCTTCCCATTACTATGGCGTATTTCTTGCCTTGTGAACTTAAATTTGCGTTGTGAATTTTCATTTTTATCTCCTTTTGTTATCCTTAATTTATTTAATATAATGACTACTTAATGAATTCTGAAAGCATGTGGTTCATCTTTTCTGCCTTAGTCTTTAAGTAGAACTCGTCATCTTTTGTAGAATGAATTTCTATTGGCACTCTTTCCTTTATCTTCATTCCAAATTCTTTTAGTGAATAGATTTTGTCCGGGTTATTGGTTAGAAGTCTTAGCTCTTTTACTCCTAAATCTTCTAGGATTTGTGCTCCAGTTGCATAGTCCCTCGCATCTTCTGGAAATCCTAGGGCAAGGTTCGCTTCCACAGTATCCATTCCTTGATCTTGAAGGGCGTAGGCACGAATCTTATTTACAAGACCGATTCCTCTTCCTTCCTGTCTCATGTAAAGAAGGATTCCTCTTCCCTCTTCGTCGATTCTCTTCATTGCCATGTGAAGTTGGTTTCCACAGTCGCAACGAGATGATCCGAAGCAGTCTCCAGTCAAACATTCTGAATGGACTCTGCAGAGCACATCCATTCCATCTCCGATTTCGCCTTTTACTAAAGCTATGTGATGTTCTCCTGTTACAGTATCTATATATGCGTGGGCTCTAAACTTTCCAAACTTGGTAGGAAGATCTGCCACTGCAATCTCTTTAACTATCTTTTCATGTCTCTTTCTATATTTTATAAGTTCTTCTGTGGTGGTTATCTTCATGTTTAATTTTTTTGCAAGGGCAAATATTTCTTCTCCTCGCATCATGTGTCCATCGTCAGCCATGATTTCGCAGCAGATTCCCACTTCTTTAAGTCCAGCAATCTTTAAAAGATCCACTGTAGCTTCTGTGTGTCCCTCTCTTACGAACATTCCATTTTCCTTTGCAACTAATGGAAACATATGACCTGGGCGTCTAAAATCTTCCGGTTTTGCATCTTCTTCGGTAAGTTTAACTGCAGTTAGGGCTCTTTCGTAGGCGGAGATTCCCGTGGTGGTGTCCACATGGTCCACTGAAACTGTAAATGCTGTTTCGTGATTGTCTGTGTTTTCCACAACCATTTGAGGTAAGTCAAGTTTCATTGCGTATTCTTTTGACATTGGCATGCAAATTAAACCCTTTGCAAGAGATGCCATGGTGTTTATCGCTTCTCCTGTGGCAAACTGTGCAGCCATAATCATGTCCCCTTCGTTTTCTCTTGAAGGATCATCTGTAACGATGATGATTTCCTTATTCTTTAGCGCTTCTACGATTTCTTCGATGGTGTTAACTTTCATTTTCTTCTCCTTAAAATCCGTTTTCTCTTAAAAATTCCAAATCAATGCTATTTTTTTCTTCTTTATTTAAAAATTTATAGACATACCTTCCGATGATATCCGTTTCGATATTTATACTGTCTCCAAGTTTTTTATCCTTTAGATTGGTCTCTCTTATTGTGGTTGGGATTATGGAAACTTCTAAAGAGTTCCTATCTACCTTTGAAACTGTGAGACTTATTCCGTCTAAGGCTATCGAACCTTTGTTGACCACGTACTTAAGTACATCCTCCTCGGCAGAAATTTTATAGACTATTTCGTTTGAGTTGTGGGTAGTATTTATAATTTTTCCCACTCCGTCCACATGGCCTTGAACTATGTGACCGTCGAGCCTTTTAGTTGGACTTAACGCCCTTTCCAAATTCAAAATCTCTCCGCCTTTTAATTCTTTAAAAGTGGTATTATTTATAGTTTCAAGCATGGCTTCTGCTTCAAAATAATCTCCTCCAAGTTTTGTAACGGTGAGGCAAACCCCATCAGTTGCTATTGAATCCCCAAGTTTTGTTCCTTCAAGTACAACCTTCGCCGAAATATTTAAAGTATAGAGATCTTTTTCTTTTCTTATGCTATTTAATCTTCCTTGCTCTTCAATTATTCCTGTAAAAATACGATCACATCCTTCCTTTTATGAGTATGTCAGTTGCAATTTTAGTAACTTCTACATCTTTTAAATCTATTGCTTCGTCTAATTTTTCGATTCCCATACTTCCAATTGCCGAGATTCCGTCTGATCCGATGATCTTGGGAGCGATGAAGAAATAAAATTTATCTACCAATTTTTCTCTTAGCATCGATGCATTTAAGCTTCCTCCACCTTCCAAAAGTATGGAAGAGATGTTAAATATTTTTAATTTATCCATAAGATCTCTTAGATCAACCATTTTATTTTTTTCTTTTACGATTACTACATTTACATTTTCCATCTTGGATAGGATTTCAAATTTTTCTCTGTTGCAATTTTCTGTTGTGGCAATTATTGCTATATTTTCAAGATCCTTAGACAAAACTTTTGCCGATGGTGAGATTCTAAGTCTTGAATCAACGATTATTCTAGCTGGACTATGTGGATACCTTCCAGCTCTTACATTTAATGTGGGATCATCCTTTAAAACAGTGTTTATTCCAACCATAATCGCGTCGCACATTCCCCTTAGCTCGTGGGAGAATTTTCTAGATTCTTCTGAAGTTATCCACTGGGATTCATAAGTTCTCGTCGCAATCTTTCCATCAATTGTCATCCCAGATTTTAAAACTACAAATGGTCTATTATTTTTTATATAGGTAAAGTATCTTTCGTTTAGTTTTTCGCATTCCTCTTTTAGAATTCCTACTTCAACTTCGATACCTGCATTTCTTAATCTTTCTATTCCTCTTCCAGATACTTTTTCAAATGGATCACAGTTTCCAATGACAACTCTTGTGATCCTCTCCTCTATGATTCTATCTGCACAGGGAGGAGTCTTTCCATAGTGGGAGCAGGGCTCTAGATTTACATATAGGGTGGCACCATCTAAATTTTCTCCTTTTGTCTTTGCATCATTTATCGCATTTACCTCTGCGTGGCAAGATCCGAATACTTTGTGATAACCCACACCAATTATTTTTCCATTGCTTACGATGACACATCCGACAAGGGGGTTTGTCTTTGTGGCACCGATACCATTTTTTGCAAGCTCTATCGCCCTACTCATGAAATATCTATCGTCTAAGTTTTTCATTTCTTCTCCTAAAATAAAAAAAGAACCCATTTCAGGGTTCTAGTACACAAAAAAATCTCTTCTTTCATCCAGACTATACTGTCGGTATTGGAATTTCACCAATTCAGCTTGCGCTCGCGGACTTTACCGCCGGTGGGGAATTGCGCCCCGCCCTGAAGACATAAAATATATTTAGTTCTAATTCAATGATACCAGTTAATGAAATTTTGTCAATTAAAATATCAAAAATATTTTTTTTATATTTATGAAAACTTTATCCCTAAAAAAATATTGTGCTATAATTTACTTGAGGTGAAAAAAATGAAATATAGAATCGAACATGATAGTGTCGGAGACAAACAAGTACCAGTTGAGGCTTACTACGGAGTTCAATCTCTAAGAGGAGCTGAAAACTTTCAAATATCTGGTAAAACTCTACATCCAGCAATGGTTAAAAACCTTGCTCTAGTTAAGAAAGCCTGTGCAATTGTAAATAATAAATGTGGAATCCTAAGCGATGATGTTTGCAAGGCAATAGTTTATGCATGCGACGAAATCCTAGCTGGTAAATATTTAGAAGAATTCTTAACAGATATGGTTCAAGGTGGTGCAGGAACTTCTGCAAACATGAATGCAAACGAAGTTATCGCAAATATCGCTAACGAACACCTTGGCGGCGGACTAGGAACTTACGAACATGTACATCCAAACGACCATGTAAACATGGGACAAAGTACAAACGACGTATATCCATCAGCAGGTAAACTAGGAGCTCTAGATTTAATTCAAGATGCAATAAAGGAACTAAATAGACTTTATAATGCACTTATGAATAAATCTGATGAATTCTCAACCATCCTAAAAATGGGTAGAACTCAACTTCAAGACGCAGTTCCTATGACTCTTGGACAAGAATTCCACGCTTACGCATCAGTAATAAGACGTGACATCAATAGAATTGAACACGCTTCACACGCAATCAAAGTACTTAACATGGGTGGATCTGCAATAGGTACTGGTATAAACGTAGATAGAAACTACTTCGATATGATCGTACCAGAAATTTCAAAACTTACAGGATACGATCTAGAACAAGCTCCAGACCTAATCGACGGAACTCACAACCTAGATGGACTAGTAGAACTTTCTTCAGCCCTTAAGACCTGTGCAGTGAACCTTTCAAAAATTTCAAACGACTTAAGACTTATGGGATCTGGTCCAAAGACCATGATTGCAGATATTATTCTACCTCCAAAGCAAAATGGATCTTCCATCATGCCTGGTAAGGTAAACCCTGTAATCCCAGAAGTTGTAAACCAAGTAGCATTCAAAGTAATCGGAAACGACGTTACTATTTCAATGTGTGCTGAAGGTGGACAACTTGAACTAAACGCATTTGAACCAGTGCTTTTCTATTCACTATATGAATCTATAGAATTTATAACTCACGGAGTAGAAACTCTAGTTGATAATTGTATAGTAGATATAAAACCAAACCTAGAAGTGCTTAAGAAGGATCTTGAAACTTCTGTAGGAACAATAACAGCATTCGTTCCACATATCGGATACCAAGTATCAGCAGATATTGCAAAAGAATCTCTAAGAACTGGAACTCCAATTAGAAAGCTTATTTTAGATAGAAAGCTTTTGACAGAAGAAGAAATAAATGAAATATTCGATCCACAAGCAATGACTAAACCAGGTATTGCTGCAGAATATTTAATCAAACAAAAACATAATAAATAAAAATAAAATTTTAGACCCTAAGTTTTAAAAACTAGGGTCTTTTTACATAAAACTCAAAAAATATCTTGACATTACTATTTTCACAATATATAATATCTATGTTAAAGCCAAAGACAGCAGGTGCAACAGCTTAAATATCCTGCCGAGGTTCGAAAAACATTATTTTTTTAATGATCGGATTTACGTCTCACGGCTTTAGTGAGATTTTTTTATTTTGGGGGTGAAAGAGTGAGAGAACAAGTACTAAGCCAAAAACAAGCCCAAGTAGATGAAATTAAAGAAAAAATTGAAGCTGCTAAGAGTATCGTTCTTATGAACTACCACGGACTTAACGTAGGAGAAGTTACTGAGTTAAGAGATAAATTCAGAGCAGAACAAGTTGATTACAAAGTATACAAGAATACTTTGATGAAGAGAGCATTTACTGAGCTTGGATACGAAGGATTAGACGAAATTTTAAAAGGACCATCTTCTATTGCATTCTCAATGGCAGACGCAGTACCAGCTGCTAAGATCGCATCTGAATTTGCAAAAGACCATGAAGCTTTAGAAATTAAATCAGGTATACTAGATGGTAAAGTTATATCAACTGATATGATTGAATCTCTAGCAAAACTTCCATCAAGAGAAGTTCTTATTGCACAAGTACTTGGTGGATTAAACGCACCAATCCAAGGATTAGCAAATGTACTAAGCGGTACAATAAGAGGACTAGCAGTGGTATTAAATGCTATTGCTGAAAAGAAAGAACAAGAAGCAGCTTAATGCTTCAAATAAAAAAGATTAAAAAATATTTTAAAAACATTTAGGAGGAAATATAATGTCAGAAAAAGTACAAGCACTTATTGAAGAAATCAAAACACTTACAGTTATCGAGCTTTCAGAAGTAGTTAAAGCTCTTGAAGAAGAATTCGGAGTATCAGCAGCAGCTCCAGCAGCAGTTGCAGTAGCAGGTCCAGCAGCAGCAGGTCCAGCAGCAGAAGAAGCAAAAACAGACGTTGACGTAATTCTTGAATCAGCAGGTGGAGAAAAAGTTAAGGTTATCAAAGTTGTTAAAGATATCACTGGACTAGGACTAAAAGAAGCTAAAGCTCTTGTAGACGAAGCTCCAAAAGCTATCAAAGAAGGAATCCCAGCAGACCAAGCAGAAGAACTAAAAGCTAAACTTGAAGAAGCTGGAGCAACTGTAACAGTAAAATAATGATTTTAAAGACAGGTCTTACCTGTCTTTTTTTATGTCCAAATAAAAATTTTCCATAAAATTTATAAAACTAACAAAAAAAATAAAATTTAATT